>NZ_JBALPZ010000051.1:538-104826 GCF_036965645.1 Neobacillus drentensis | reverse complement strand
TTTGAATTATAGATCCGATCAGATACTTATTAATCATTTTCTAGGAAAGAAAGAATTAGGTATCTACTCTATTGCCGTTAGTCTTTCAGAACTAGCCTTTTCGATTCCCCAAAGTGTTTCTGGAGCATTAATGGGAAGATTGGTTAACCAAAATCAAAGTCAAAATGAAACAATTATAAAAACAATTAAATACTCCTTCTATATTACATTAATTGCTGTGGGTATTGGTGTATTATTAAGTCCTGTAATAATATTTATTTACGGCTCAAATTATGTTGACGCTATAAGTATTCTAAGAATTTTATTTATAGGAATAGTATTTGCTACTATTGGAAAAGTTATTGCACCAATTGCTGTAGCGGATGGAAAACCAGCAATTCACTTATATATTAGCTTAGCATCTTTAATTATTAACGTTGTTTTTAATTATCTACTAATTCCTAAATACGGTATAAAGGGATCTGCAATAGCTTCAGCCATCTCCTATTTAATATACGGTACTTTATATGCGCTTTTTCTATTGACTTCTAAAAAGATAAGTTTTCAAGATATATTTATACTCAATAAAAGTGATTTAATTTCTATAGTGAGTGTATATAAAAAAATATTAAAAATAAAATTACAATAAAGAGGAATTCTTAAATGTTTTTGAAAGTATTTAATAAAGTTAATAATCTTTCTTTTAAAATTAGGTCACTATATTATAAAATTCTTTTTCGGTTGCCATTGACTAATCGTCTAAGGGTCTATGGCAAGTTGGTTGTTAAAAGTCCGGGAAAAATAAAAATGGGGAATAATGTTGCAATAAATGACTTTGTCTATTTACAAGCAGATGGAGAGATAGAAATAGGAAATAATGTTGTTATATCTGCATTTGCGAAAATTATATCAACAGGTTTAGATACCACTAATTGGAACAACGAATATCAATTAATAAAAGACCATAAGACTAATAAGGTATTTATTAATAATGGCTGTTGGATTGGGTCGGGTGCAATTATATTACCCGGAGTAAATATAAATGGGGAAAATGTCATTGTTGCAGCTGGAGCAGTTGTAACGAGAGATATTAATGAATCTTCTTGTATTTTAGCTGGAATTCCAGCTAAGGTTATCAAAATACTATAAATAATAGATAGGGAGATTTAACATGTACAAAATAGCGATAGCAGGTACAGGTTATGTTGGTTTAGTGGCAGGGGTATGTTTTGCGGAAGTAGGTCACCAAGTAACCTGTGTGGACACCGATGAAAAAAAGGTGAATTTAATGAAACAAGGCATTTCTCCCATTTACGAGTCTGGTCTTGAAGAATTAATGCAGAGAAATTACACTGCTGGTAGATTAAATTACACAACTAACTATACTCAAGCATACAAGGATGCTGATGTAATTTTTATTGGAGTTGGAACGCCTGAGCAGCCTGATGGTTCTGCAAACCTATCCTACATTGCTACAGTTGCTAGACAAATAGCAGAAACAATAGAGAAGGATTGCTTAATTGTAGTAAAATCAACAGTTCCAGTGGGAACAAATGATAAAGTAGAGCAGTTTATTTATGATTTTCTTCCTAATGATGGGAAAAAACATACTGGTAATGGTTCTGGTCATGGGAAAGAAATTAGGGTAGAAGTAGCATCTAATCCAGAATTCTTAGCACAGGGGACTGCGGTTCGTGATACTTTACATGCTGCTAGAATTATCATTGGTACGGAAAGTAAATGGGCTGAAGAGTTGCTCATGAAGATATATGAGCCATTCAATATTCCAATTGTATCTGTCAGTAGAAGATCAGCAGAGATGATTAAATATGCTTCAAATGATTTCTTAGCTCTTAAAATATCATATATGAACGATATCGCTAACCTTTGTGAGTTGGTTGGGGCTGATATTCAAGATGTTGCTGTAGGTATGAGCTTTGATGAGCGAATTGGTAGTAAGTTTTTAAATGCGGGTATTGGTTACGGTGGAAGTTGCTTCCCAAAAGATACAAAAGCATTAAAGTATATAGCTGATCAGCATGGATATGAACTTAAAACAGTTAAAGCTGCAATAGATGTGAATACTGAACAGAAAACAGTCCTTTACAAGAAAGCTAGTAAAAGATTAATTACTTTTAACGGTTTAAAAGTAGCCGTCCTTGGTTTAACTTTTAAGCCGGGAACAGATGATTTAAGGGAAGCACCGTCGCTTGATAATGTACCTTTATTGTTAGAACATGGTGCTGACATTTTTGCATTTGATCCTGTTGGAGTCGAAAACTTTAAGCGAAGATATCCTGAAGGGAAAATTAGCAATGGAAGTATCACATACGTAAATGATATTAACGATGCATTGGAAGGCGCCAATGTTTGCTTTATATTTACTGAATGGGGAGAGATAAAAGCTGTAAAGCCAGAGGATTATAGGGAATTAATGAGAACTCCATTGGTCTATGATGGTAGGAATCTTTACGGTATGGAAGTTATGATAGAGGCTGGAGTTGAGTATCACTCCATTGGAAGAAATATTGGTACAAGTAAGCTTTCAAGAACATTGGTAAAGGAGAGTAGCTCAAATGATTCAAGACTTCAAACCACTAGATAACAGTAAAACGTATTTGATTACCGGGGTAGCGGGTTTTATCGGTTACTATCTATCCAAGAATTTATTAAAGCAGGGATGCCGTGTTATAGGGATTGATAATATAAATGACTACTACGATGTTAATCTAAAATTTGCACGTCTTGAAAACCTTGAACCTTTTGAGAAGTTTACTTTCATTAGAGGTGACATCTCTAATAAAGAAATAATAACTAGTATCTTTGAAGAATACAAACCTAATATTGTTGTAAATCTTGCTGCCCAAGCAGGTGTACGTTATTCTATTGAAAACCCAGATGTATATATCCAAAGTAACATAATTGGCTTTTATAATATACTTGAAGCATGCCGATATAATCCTGTGGAACATCTGGTGTATGCATCTTCTAGCTCTGTTTATGGTGCCAATAAAAAGGTGCCATTCTCAGAAACAGATATGGTAGATAATCCAGTCTCACTATATGCTGCTACTAAGAAATCTAATGAATTGATGGCTCATACTTATAGCCATCTATATAAGATTCCTGCTACTGGACTTCGATTTTTTACTGTATATGGCCCAATGGGACGACCAGATATGGCGTACTTCGGCTTTGCTAATAAATATTTTGCTGATGAACCAATCAAGATCTTTAATAATGGAGATTTTGATAATGACCTATATCGCGATTTCACTTATGTTGATGACATCGTTGAAGGAATTGAACGTTTACTTAGCAATCCTTCTATTGGGGAAAATAATGTACCGCATAAGGTGTTTAACATTGGTAACAGTAACCCCGAAAAATTGATGGTATTTATTGAAACATTGGAGAAATGTCTAAGTAATGCTATGGATAGGGAAGTGCAGTTTGAGAAAGTATTTGAACCCATCAAGCCAGGGGATGTACCGGCAACTTATGCTTCTACTGAATTATTAGAACAGGCAGTTGGTTTTAAGCCTAAGACTTCTATTGAGGAAGGATTACAGAAGTTTGCAGATTGGTATGTTGACTATTATAAAGTGAAGTAAGAGAAAGGGGAATGGGCTTAATAAACCATTCCTTTTTTTTAGTGTTTTTGCTAAGCCCAGATTACCGAAAGTTGAGGTATTACCTGTCAAGAATTATTCGAGCATAATATCCATGTGTATGGAAAGGCAACTCTTTAGTGCGAATGACTTTCAAGATGTTATATACCTCTTTAGACGACAACGACAAGGAACAGCGTAATCGCCAGAAATCAACAGAATGATACAGATTATTACGACATCGCTGAGTTAACACTTAGAAATGCTGAGGCAAATCAGCGTTTTATTGGAAGCTTATGGAGAGTGCTAAAATAATAATAAATAGTTATGTGAACAACGGTGTTGTTGAAACTAGTCGGTGAGTCGGTGTGATAATCAATCTAATACATTTTCTTGAGCTAGTTGTTCTTTTGTCATCTCCTAATGTTTCGCAATCGTTTTGTGATTTTAGCTATGTGCATGGTCTTTCTTTAACTTTGCCCAAGGAAAATTCTCTTTTTAAGACCATTACATAATTAGATCCATATATAATCTACTTTACGACAATCGGAAGTTTTGTGCGCCAAAAGGCACAACTACTAGCGTTTATGAGTTGGTTGTGCCTTAGCTATTTTTCAGGTAGAGATCTATTAGTAAAAATTTTTGGTTTCCAGAAAGGAAAGTAGTCGATGCCCCAGGTCTATACTTGTATTATTGTATTACCGCACCGATCTTTAAAAATAGAATAATTCTTTACTGTGTATGAATTAATCAGTCAATAATGACATATATCCACCTTTGAAACCAAACACACACAATCCTTTACTTTTGCTCTAGGTATCGTTAGTTGGAAAATACTTCGGTTCATTTATTGTTATTCTTTACTGCTACAACAATTTGTTTCTCTAAATCTTTAATAGCTTTGGACTTTACAATTATACCTAAATTTATTCCGATATTAGAAGCTGTCACTAGTCTAGTAGGTGAAGGAATTTCAATAATCTCACCGATTGAACTCATCGTGTAAACGGCTTTATTTATGCCTAGAAATATTAGTCTTTCACTTCCAATATTTACATTGCCTTTTTTGTCCATATAACCATTTGAATTATAAATAAATACAGGAGAACCACTGGAACCTGGTGTTACCGTCATATCAACTACACACTCTGGCTTCCCTTCAAAATCTACGCCAGGATGTGTAGCTGTAGATCCTCTTCGGAAAATTGGTAAATTATTTTTAACATCGGACAAACCGTTTGGATAACCAACCATTACGATATCTTCTACAAATCTTAAATTTTCTAACTGTTCATCGTTTGGTATATGACTCATATCAAGATTGATTTTTTGGAAATCCATTTTATTTTCTAATTGAAACTGAATAATTGGTTTAATTTTAATTGCACATAGATCAATTTCAGGATCACTATGATAAATAACTTGTTGTTGGACATTTGTGTAGAGTATTTCATGTTTTTCAACTATTTTTTGAGATGAAGAAAAGTAATCATTAAGAGAGAATACTAATTTTATACTGTTTACATTTTCCATTACATGTCTGTTTGTAATTATAGTGGGCACGAAATTTCCGTCGTCAATATTAAAGTTAAAAAAGAATCCCGTTCCGGAGGTATTGTTATCACATTGTATTTTTATAGTTGATCTTGATAATTGATCTAAAATATCCAAATTATTAACACCCTTTTTAATTAAATGGTAATATTTCCTTAAAATAAAGTCAATTAAGAGTATTCTTTGATTGTTTTGTTAGATTGTTTACTAAACCCAGGGGTCATATCCCTATTCTTCTAAAAGTTTAACGCGTTAAGGTGTGATAGAGAGGCTAGGATCAGATGACGAGAAAACACCGTGTTTGGTCTCCAAGTCTAAGTATCATATTATGAGCCGAGGAATCAAAGGTCATCTATTTTTTATGATGATTATGATTGTGAAGCCTACTTTCAGATTTTAGAAGAAGCTTGTCATAATATTGCTTTTTATCTCCATACTCTTAATGCTCATTTTCATAATATCAAATTTATAAAACGGTTGGAGATTTATCGTAAAGACAAAAAGCGAAAAAACTGGGAATTTCCCAAACACCGTAAGTAAATACCTTAAAAACAATACAGCCCGACAACTGTGATAAGCCCATAATAGTAATGGGTCCAGTCCCGCACTACTTTATAGTTGTGAGGGACTGAACCTAGTTGGTTATTCGTCTTTTTCATCTCGAAATAAATCGTCAATTAAACCTAAATCTTCTATTTCTTTATAAAGCTCAGATCCATCCATACCTAGTGCTTGTGCAATTTTTTCGAATACAGGTAGACTTGGCAAGCTCTTTCCCGTTTCAATATTACTTATAGCTTTCCTTGTTTTCTTACAATTAAATGCCAGCTCATCCTGAGACATTTTCAGAGCACGTCTTTTCTGTACTATTAAATCTCCAATGGATGATATCTGATGCTCTTTCATGGGAAATTCCCCTTTTACCCCAATTACATAATTTGGGCAGGGAATTTGACACGTAGTGAACTACTCGTAAGTTGGCATAAGGCAAAAGGCAAGAAGAACTTGTTTACCCTCTAAATCTATGAATTTCATTTTAAATCAAAATACTGTCCTATTCCATGTATTCCTCGATTGCTATTACTAGCTCCGAGGCCTTAATACCAAGGCCATCAGCAATAATGAAGATGGTGCTTAATTTGGGGATTTTCATATCGTTCTCTAGCAAACTGATGTAAGAAGGATCAATGGAGCAACGGTCGGCGAGTCCCCATTGTGTCAGATTCATGTCATTTCTTAATTTCTTCAATGGAGCTCCTAAAAGAGCGATACGATTATTTTTCATATGATTCTCCTTAAGTTTAAGTAATGGATTTATACTTTATTTTTTCAATCATATTCTTGTTAAAAGAGATTAATAGCGTCTTTCTTGCTGGAAATCTAATGCTTGTATAATTAAAATGTATCGCATGATTGCGTTTACATTATTGTGTTATAAAAGACAATTATCATCTTATAAACAGCATTCCGAAACCATAACAGCTATATCTTTCTCTATTAAATAGTGAAAAGGACTGTAAACTACGGACTAGAGCAAGAAAGTATCTTCCGCTAAGAATTGATCTATTTCGTGATAATTCATTCATATTGAGCATTTAACCGTTATATTCTGCTAAAGATGTAAAGTTATATTTGCCTTCATTTAGCCTGGTAATTTGTTTCCGTTTCTCTGATTCATTGAAGTAGGAGAGGGGACGAGGATGGTTTCCCCTTTCGCTGGATATCTTTTTCAATTGATGGGCGGTTTGGATCTTGTTAATAAAATAGTACTTCTTCAAATCGATAATGATCGATACACCGTTGCTAAGTTCAACTTCAGTTTTGCAGCCGCGGGCCTTGGTTTTGATAATATGATCGGGGTTAAACCAAACACAATCTTCTTTTTTGGAGGACTTATATGGAAAAAGACATATGCCTTTATAAGGATTAACAATGATCGGGCACATATTGATATTACCCAGTATGTTTTTGGTACCTTTGAGTGCTCCTTTTAAATCGAAGCCTATGTATTTTAAGGTGTCATCCATCACCTGTAATGGAGATCTGTTAACTAAGAGCGTTTGCCCGCCAACCATGATTCTTGCACAAAACTTACCAAGATTGTTATATTCACCTGTCATTAGAATAACGTCCTCATCTACTAAATAAAATTGTTCAATTGTCATAAAACATCTCCCTATTTGTTTTTTGAAATACCTTCATTTAGATCAGCGCGAACTTTTATGTGAGCAACTAAGTTGAGGTTTACTAGATTAAATCTTGTCCTTCACCTCTTTTGCTCCAGGTTGTCCACCTGGTTATATTAGGTGCACTCGCCAATTCGATAGTTTGGAAATAGAATTGTAAACATGGGAGTCATTTCCTCTAATATTATTTAAATATAATTAGGACTATTTCACCATGTACTAAAGTATACAAATTTAGACAAAGTTTGACATATTTGTGGCAAAGTTGGGTGGGAGCGTGGGGACGGTTCTCGTGCTTCTATTTACTGATTGCTTAACTCCTAATCTATTACGGCTGCATTTGGTCTCGTAGCTTTTATATCAAAGCAACAAACAGTTAATCCTAGAACATTATTAATATTTCTCATCAGATTCTCATAATTTTTTACCATTCCTTTACACTCTCTTTCGTATTTCTTTACATTCTTTTAGTTAAATAGCTATTGAAAGAAATAATAGTTAGAGAGTAGTGGAGGAGATTCTAAGTGAGAATAGGAATACGTACAGTCACATTATCATTAACCGCATTATCGCTTATGGCAGCCCCTTTTGTTGGGAAGGTAAACGCAGAGGTTCCAAAAACCGCATCCGTAGAAACGCAAGTTGCTTCTGAATTAAAAACAGCTTCACCGATCAAACATACAGTCGTCATTTTTCAGGAGAACCGTACGTTTGATAACTATTTTGGAACCTATCCGTATGCTCCCGGATTCCAATCACTTCCTGGAACACCTAAGGATGTTCGGAATTTTAACTATGTAACAGGCAGTGTACCTAGAGAGGGTAACGGGAATGTCTATAACCCTGATTCAAATGGAAATCCGGTCTATCCTTGGCATGATGCGGGTAAAGGTGAAATCCAAGAAACAGATGTCAATCATGGGTATTCAGCGATGATCTCCATGGCCGATGGAGGAAAAATGGATAAGTTCTATCAGGTGAATCATGATAGCGGCAAGTCTACTGATACGAATGACAAGGGTTTACTATCTATGTCTTATTTTGATTACAATGAAATCCCTGCTTATTGGCAGTATGCTCAGCATTTCGCAATGGCGGACAACTATTTTCAGCCTGTTTATGGACCGTCTACGCCAGGTGCCTTCTATTTAGTGGCAGCGCAATCTGGAAACGGAAATGAAACGACCAATCCAAACACAAATCCTAAGGCGCAAATTACGGGTGACCCATCTCCTAAAAACGGTCCATTTGGCGGGGATAGCACCAATGGACTGAAATATAATCTTACTTACAAAAACATTGGCGATGAGTTAAGCGTATCGAACCAATCCTGGGCATGGTATGCTGGGGGATGGGATGCTGCAAAAGCCGATCCGGCTTCAGCTGAAGCCAAGACGTATTCACCGCACCATAACCCGTTTCAGTATTTCCAAAACTATGAGGATGGGAAATATGATCATAATCTAAAAGATTACAATAATTTTGCGAAGGATATCGATAGTAGTAACCTCCCTGCGGTTAGTTTTATCAAGGCTGGTTATGGAGATGATGAACATCCTGGTACTGGAAACCAGAGTACTCCATCAGCAGAAGAATTTACAGTCAATACGATTAACAAAATTATGAGCAGCCCCTATTGGAAAGATACGGCCATTATTGTGACGTATGATGAAGGTGGCGGATTCTTTGACCATATTGCCCCTCCAACTGTAACTCCTAACGCAGATGGTTTACAAGGTGATGGACCACGCATTCCGGCAATGGTCATCTCCCCATATGCAAAAGAGAACTATGTAAGCCACGTTCAATATGACCATGCTTCGGTTTTGAAATTCCTGGAATGGAACTATGGTTTATCTGCATTGAACAGCAAGGATGCAAATGCCAACAATATTTTAGATCTGTTTGATTTTGAACATCCTAATTTCTTGCCTTACATGTTTAACGATGGTGATTTAACTGCCAAGTCTTCCAATGGGCCAGTTGCTGAAGTACAGTTAAACAATGCCTTATTGGGCGTAAGTCATCCGGGTGAAGCGCCATTTGTAGACAGCAAAGGCAATGTAATGGTCCCATTAGACGATTTTGCCCGCAGCATTAATGGTTCCGTGACTCAAACCCAAGAAAACCGTTTGGTCCTAACAACGAATCAGAAAGAAATTGAATGGAAGGTGCAAGGGAGTACTGCGTTTGTAGATCATAAACCAGTACATCTGATAACACCTGCTATCAAGAGTGAAACAGGTATCACCTATATTCCGCTTACGTCTGCCGTTGATATACTTGGTTGGTCCATGGAAAAACAGGGTGACACGATTGTTGTGAATAGTAAATAACATCAATCATATTTTAGAGGGTGACTTGGAAGGTCTATATGGGACCGGCTTAGTCACCTTTTTATGTATACAATACAAAGATAGGGATTGGCATTACGTGTCACTCGTGGTTATAGACGACCGAGAGCCTTTTTAAAGAACAGGTTGGGTAGCCAATCAGGATTATTGACGACTATAACGTGTCCGCCATACTCAATCATCTTCTCCTGCGGTAAGGTTGAGTGTAAACCCACTTGGAATATGTCTTCCGGTAGAATCCGCTTTGGTAGATTCCCTATGCTTGGGTACAGGTTTTTGGTGCTTCTGATACGAATCTATTTCCTCTACAGTCAGTAAGGATTCATTTTCCCAGTTTTTTAGAATGCCAATCACATAACTCAGCCTTCGCTTGTTATTGGCACAGGCAATATTCATCGCTTTTAAAATGACCTCTTTCGGCTGTAGGAAGCGGGAATCATCTAACCAGGATAACAGTTGCTGTTTCGTATGGATGTTCGTAACACCAAATCCGTTGTAATCCCAAAATTGAATGATTTCTTTTACATCTACTGTTTTTTGATGATTCTCTGCATTTGGACTGTTCTCTACATATGGCTGAAGAGCTTCTTCTTGTTGTTTTTCTTTTTTATTTTCTTTTTCTTTTTCTTTTTGCCCCCGTATCGTATAACGACACGTGATCGTATCATCATGTTCATCAAACTCAGTGTCTGGATATGGATCATGCTCATCTTGGCCGCTCACTTCATTGCCAAAAGACATCTCTTCATGTACATAAAAAGATTCATAAAGGCTGCGAATATCGCCTTTTTGAATGGCCTCCGCAACATATGGAATAAGGGAGAGATCCTCTACCTCTTTTAATTCGGAATAAATACAATCCATCATCGGTTTTCCAGCTTTATGCAGATTATATTTTCCCCAGTTTTTAATCGCGACTTCCCGCGTTTCAGGATTGTAACAGATCACCTTGTGATGCTTAATGAACCGTTCCATTAACGAATTCACACTCTCTATGGAATACCCCAAATCAAAAGCCATTTGTTTCTTCGTAATTTTATAGATACCAATTTGAGTCGTACTCGGATTGGTAAGAAGATATAGATAAAAGTACTTGTCCTCTGGAGTAAGTTCCTCTAAAACAATCGGATTCTTCCAAAAATCAGTACGCACCATTCTATACTTAGCCATCATCAACCACTGCCTTTCTTCAGACATTACCGTTTATCATTCATATATGGTTACATGTAGAAAATGGACAGTCGGTTTTTCAGTGTAATGTGAATGTTTTATGACAAAGGGGAGCATGGGGACGGTTCTCGTGCTTATTGTTGCTGATTACTATTTTTCCTCATTTGGCCGGGCAGATTTTGTATCGATTTGTCCACCAGATTTAACTTTGACTCTATGCGGTAAAGCAGATGAAGGGTCTCAGCTATGGGGAATCCTACATCGCTAATGAATAGTATGATTTGTTCTACGAGTCTTCACTCTTTTCTTTTAAAGGTACGGTTCCGAAGCACAAGAACCGTCCCCGCGCTTCCGCGCTTCACCCCAAAAAAGGGCCGGGTTCTTAAGAACCCAGCCTCGCTGTTATTATGCTAGTTCATAGTCGGTAACATTGCGGTCGACGACTCTTGCACTTTTTGCAGCCACAAGTTTGCCGCTCGCTGTAGTAAATATGTTAGCTGCAATCATCTGCGCCATGGAGAGTTTAACCACTGCTTCATCCACTGGATCCTTTGGATTGTCGACTGTGATTTTCGCCGTTTTTCCGAACTCGGTATCAAATTGCAATTCTAATGTTTTAGCCATTTCATTTCACCTCCCATCACTGGATTTTTATGGACCATTAACCGATAATCTCCGTGCTATCATTGCGTTCCACTTTGTTCAACATGCCCTCGCATAAAACAGAGATTGCATGAGCTGCCTGGAATAACTGATCAGCTGTTGCTGTTTTAGAAACATTGCTAAACGTTTTAGACTTCAAGATGGGACTTCCTTCGTTATCAATCCCCAGTTGAAATACCAGCCGAAGCTTTGTTGTTTCTAGTAATCCTTGTGCCATCTTCCATCACCTCCTTTCGCCTTATATATATAGTTTGAGAGGCAAAAAGGACAGGCAGGTCAAAACTATTTTTACAGTTTTACATTTTCTTGATGAGATTCGTAAGAAGCGGTATTTGAGGGCCCCTTGTAGCAAACGAAAATAAAAAAAGCCCCTTAGGGCTCTAGTGAAAAACATGAATGACTATTTTTATCCATCCAAAGAAGGAAATCCATAATGGTATGCTCAAAGTTGAACCTATGAAAAAGCCTTTTAATAACTTGTGTTCTTGAACTGACTCCATCTGAACACATCCTTCACAAGGAAAAACTCCCTTTACTATTATTTTAAAGAAAGTTTTGTTCGTTTTCAAGAACAATTATTTCATAAGAGAAGCATAGGGACGGTTCTGCTGCTTCTAAACAATGAGAAACTCCCTTTATTCATATTTTCCGTTCAGTTCCTCACAACTTTATCGTAGTGAGGGACTGAACGCTTTTTATTGATCGTTTAATTATGGTAAGGTTTAAAGTAGAAAATCAAAAATAAACGATACGGAAAGGAAATGGGATATGCGTTTACAGGGAAAGAAAATTATCTCTTTGGTTCATCATGAATTTGAGGATTTGGAACTTTGGTACCCGATACTAAGGCTTCAAGAAGAGGGAGCAGTTGTCCATCTAGCTGGAGAACTTGCAAACGAAACCTATATCGGTAAATATGGAGTACCCGCTAAGTCCGATTTAGGTTATGCTGATGTGAAGGCTGAAGACTATGATGCCATCTTAGTTCCTGGAGGATGGGCTCCTGATAAAATCCGCCGTTTTCCTGAGGTTCTTAGCCTGCTCCAGGATATGAATGCCGACGAAAAACCAATCGGTCAAATCTGCCATGCAGGCTGGGTTCTCATTTCGGCAAAAATTCTAAAAGGCAAAAAAGTAACCAGTACACCTGGTATTAAGGATGATATGGAAAATGCAGGGGCTACCTGGTATGACGAGCCTGTGGTCACGGACGGTCACCTTGTTTCAAGCCGCCGTCCGCCTGATCTGCCTGACTATTTACGAGAATTTATTTCAGTTTTAGAACAAAAATAAAATTGTTTATCACACTGGGAAGTTCAGTGAAAAAAACTGTTCATTTTAAATGGACAGTTTTTTTTCTAGGTATGATCCAAGGTAAAATGATGGACAGCTCTCGACATTCTTTTCATGCCATTGGGATGGCAAATTCAGAATTGGCGTGATTAAGATGGTTTTTAATCAAATGTTTGATTAGTTGCGAAATAGAGGGAATAGACAAGAAGGATGTTGGGTGAGTCGATAACCATAGAATTTTCCGGGAAATTGGATAGTTATCTGTAAAATATTCTATCTTGGTTCGACAATCTTTTTTCATCCTTTTGATGGGAATAACTATTAGACTGGTATTTGCAGCGATTTCAATCAAACGTTTGAATAGTATAGCACATAGGGAATTTAGTCGTAAGGACGTCGCTTCATTTTACATATCCTCTTAACATTTCTTTCACTTTTTTGATAGGGCCATGCCCAAAAGGTTTCTATCCTTCTTTTACCCTTAAGTGCTTTGCCCACTCTTCGTCTTTTTTTTTCTTCAAGTGAATTTTATCTATTCTATTAATCTGAAAACCATGGGGACGGTTCCGCTGGCATTCGTATTTAAACAAACGTTTGTTTCTTTTGCCAATTAAAGTGATGATTTCATTTTGGAATAATGCCAGTGGATGCCAGATGATAAAGTAGAAGAACCATGTAGGTGACGACATGAATCTGTGTGAACGCTGTAAATCAGCTGAAGCAAAAATAGTACTTAGTATGGAACCGATAAACATGCATTTATTGCTTTCCCCCCTAGATACACCAAGAGTGATAAGAGGGCAGGGCTTCCATATTATAAGGTAATTATTTTATAAAATACCACTAATCTACTACTATCACATCAAGGCACAATTCTACCTTATGTACTACAAAATAGTATTAAAACAGGAAAATAATCGTCGAAATCAAACGGAAATTAAAGTAAAATAGAAAATGTTAGGTATTTTATGGTAATAAAGTCTTGCTATCTTAATAATGAATAATATTAGATGAGGAGGTTAGTCGTATGACAATAGCTATAGGAATTGATTTGGGCACGAGTAACTCAGCGGCAGCTGTTTATCGTAAAGGGAGGGTAGAAAGTATCCCAATCGATGGGAAGAAAATCCTTCCATCAGTAGTCTCTTATCGGGACAACGGACAAACATTGGTTGGGTACACAGCGAAGTCAAGGTTGTTTATTGACCCTGAAAATAGCGTAGCCTCTTCTAAAAGGGATATGGGGAATAAATCCAAGTTTTACTCTATTAATGGTAAAAAGCTTACACCTATTGATATTGCAAGGGAGATTCTAACGAAAATCAGGGTAGAAGCAAGTGCATACTTAGGAGAAGAAGTAAAGGATGCTGTTATCACGATCCCTGCTTATTTTACAGAAGAACAAAGAAAAGCAACGAGGGAAGCGGGGGAATTGGCGGGTTTTAATGTTTTACGACTACTTCCTGAACCGACAGCGGCCGCAATTGCTTATGGATTAGATAAGGAAAGAGACCAAACCATTGTTGTCTACGATCTTGGTGGTGGTACATTTGACGTATCCATTCTTAAAGTAGAAAACAATAACTTCAGAGTTTTAGCTGTTGATGGAGATTCCAACCTCGGCGGCGATGACTTTGACGATCAAATTGTTCAATATGTCATGAATGCAAATCATATTTCAGCATCAAGAAAAGGTGACCATAAAGGCTCCGTTGCTAGTCAACAATTAAAAGAAGCAGCTGAGCAGGCAAAAATGGAACTTTCTGAATCTGGAATTGCCGATATCTCGATTCCAGACGTTTTTGGTATACATATAGATGAAGAATTGACCATTGATACTTATAATCGCCTGATTTCACCATTAGTGAATAGGACGATTGATAAAACCTTGGATGTGATAAAAGAGGCTGGTCTAACGGTAAGGGATATCAGCCGAATTATTCTAGTAGGAGGTTCTACTAGAAATAAAACAGTCCGTGAAATGGTCACACAAAAGATTAAGCAGCCCTTTATTGCTGATAATGTCGATGAAATTGTCGCGCATGGAGCGGCTATTTTGGCAGCAAGCCTGAGTGTGCCTGATTATGATGACACCCCAGTTCCCATCGAGGTGGAAGATGTAACCGCTCACTCCTTCGGGATCAATATGCTTATTGATAATAAGCATTATGAGATTGTACACCTGATTGCAAAGAACACAAAGATCCCTTGTACAGGAGCAGAGATCGGTACAACAATCCATAAATTTCAATCTGGAATTAATTTTTCCGTGTACCGTACGGAGGAGAAAATACCATTGGATAAGGACAAAATAGGAGAGTTATTATTACCGATTAATCCAAAACCTTACCATGTTCCGGCGGTTGCCTTGTTCGACCTTGATAACGATGGAATTATTACGTTTTCAAGTGCAGAACTAGATATGAAATCTTCGTTAGTAAAAGAATTCTCTCAAACACAAAAAGTAAATCTACAACAATTGCAATCTATGATTGATAGAAAAGAAATTGTACCAAAAGTAATTAAAATCGATACTAAATAAAAGGGGAAAGTACAATGACCATCATTGAAAAGAATAGTCCATATATTTTAGGAATTGATTTAGGGACATCCAATTCCGCCGTTTCGATTTATCGAAAAGGAAAAAGTGAAATGATTCGCCTTGGGAAGGAAAACACCCTGCCTTCTGTCGTAAGCTTCCGTTCCGAAGAAGAAGTACAAGTGGGAGAGAATGCGAAGAAACGCGTACTGATTGACCCGGAACATACCGTGTCGTTTATTAAAAGAGAAATGGGTACGGACTGGAAACGTGAATTTTTTGGTAAGGAATATCGCCCGCAGGATGTATCGGCTGAAATACTCAGCAAAATTAAGGAATACGTCGAAAATCAACAAGACTTTGATTTAAAAGGTACATCAAAATTTGCGGTGATCTGTGTGCCTGCCAACTTTGATGACAATAAAAAAAGGGCCACACGTGAAGCGGCTGAGTTAGCAGGATTAGAAACCATCTACTTGTTGGAAGAACCAGTTGCTGCGGCGATTGCTTATGCAACTGAAATCGGCCGTAATCAAACGATCTTAATTTACGATTTAGGGGGCGGAACGTTCGATGTTTCGATTCTAAAAGTAGATACGGTAGATGAAAGTGAACCAGCTAAGTTTACCGTTTTAGCCAAAGAAGGAAATCCGAACCTTGGGGGCTATGACTTCGATAAAATCTTATTGGAGATGGTATGCAGAGATTTTAAAGAAACAGCCCAGCTGGACCTTCTTGACTTAGAAGCCGATCAAGGAGTTTCTATCAGCGATTTACTGAAAGCTCAAGAACTGGTTCGTGAAGCTTGTGAACAAGCAAAAAAGGATTTGTCTGAGGTGGAAATTGTCAACATCGAGATTCCTAATGTGATTAAAGATGAATATGGAAAAGTCCATAATATTGATTTTGAATTGACTCGTGGACAGTTTGAAGACGCCATTAACCATTTAGTCCAAGAAACGATGACTACGGTACAGACGGCGTTAGATAATTCGAAGTTAGAAATGAAGGATATTTCGCGCATTATTTTAGTTGGAGGGTCTACGAGAGTACCTGTTATTAAAAATGAAATCAAAACGTTCTTTAACAAAGAACCATTCTCTAATATCGATCCTGATACAGTGGTGGCTCAAGGAGCGGCCATTTTTGGGGCCAATTTAGGAGTTCCAACAGATAAGCTTGACGATACAAATGAAACAGATGCAGATGATCAGCCAGAGACAAAAATTGAAATGAATAACATCGTTACCCATCACCTGGGGATTGAAGTGCGGGGAGGCCGTTTCAATCAAGTGATTGAAAAAGGGTTAGAACTCACAGAGGAACAACCGACTGTCTCAAATGAAAAAGTCTATACGAATTCAGAGGATAATATGACCTCGATGCGGATTACCGTTTTCCAAACACCTGAATTTGTTGAGTATGTTTCAGATACACAGTGTGTGTGCATTGGTGAATTTTTCCTAAATGGTATTCCTGCCGCGGCTAAGGGAACGCATCGGATCGTTGTTAAATTTGAAGTGAATCAGCAAAATGAAGTCATCGTCACGGCCACACTGCAAGGAGAAGAGGGAGTTTCAAGTCAAATCACGATTAAAAGAGATTAGGAGTAGTGGAGATGGAGAAATCAGAACTCATTAGCATGTTTAAGAGGTTAGAAGAGGAATACAAAGAAAAGCGCACATTATTAGACAAGTGGAAAGCTAGCTTCGAGGAACTTTCTCAGGGGATTGAGCGTTTATCTGCAGATTTTGACAAAAAACACAGTGAAATGACAATCATAGAAAATTTACCTTCAGAATTGAAGGAGAAGCTTGAAAATCGGCAGGAGGGCGTACGTTTATCCGTCAAAACCGCTAGCAGATTACAACGCAAACTAAACATCGAAAAGCCGATTGAAGAGGGGATTTCTGAATTTATCCTCTGGGAAGACGTAAGCAGTGATCAAGATAGGGTAATAGATTCAGAAGGTAATGAGCTAAGCCATGAAACGGAACAAAGCCCTGAAGAATCCATTGGACACCTCGAGGAAGTTTCAAAACAGAACGAAGAGACGCTTGAGCAGGTAAAGGGTGCTATTGAAGCTGCTGAGAAAAGATTTGTGACTTTTATTGAGAAGGCGCTAGCCCCTGTAATGGATGGATTATATAGCGGGGATATGTATGCCAAGGATTTGATCGTTGAAGTAACAGACTCCTATCCTGACTATAGCCCATATGTAACGGAGTGGTTAACGGTATATACCACCTTAATGTCCAGCATTAAGAAGATCCTTGATCAGTTTTCCGTCGGATTGTTAATTCCGGAAACGGGGCAGTTTTTTAATGAACGTGAGCATGAACCCCTTGTTATCGTTGAAGATCCTTCCATGGAAAATGAACAAATCAAGGAAGTCATCCGTTATGGGTATTTTTATCAAGGAGTCATTTATAACCAAGAGGGTTTTATCATTCGTCCTGCACAGGTGTCTGTGGTAAAGAATGCAAATCCTGCGGTTACGGATGAGTCTGTGAATGACACGAATCAAGAAGATGAAGCATTACAAGAACCTGCTGTTGAAATCAATCAAGTAGAAACTTCATCAGAGTTAGAGGTGAAATAAACGTTGAGAGTCGATAATGAAAAAAAACCAGCTTTAGGAATTGACCTTGGTACCACCTATTCAGCGATTGCAAGATGGACGGAAAAGGGTCCGAGAGTCTACCAAAATCCAAAACGGGAGTATACCTGGGCTTCCGTCGCTTATTTTGATGAAAGACAGGGGATTCTTATTGGTAACTTTGCCGCACAGAAAGCATTGATTAATCCTGAAAATGCGGTGATTGGCGTCAAAAGAATGATGGACGATGGCCATCAAAAAATTATGTTAGGCGGGAAGTCCTATACACCGATTGAAATTTCTTCCTTAATTTTGAAGGATGTATATGAGTACGCAGAGAAGACCACTCCTGGATTTAATCCAACAGGTGTTGTCGTAACAGTCCCCTATTATTTCACGGCTCTTCAATGCAGTAATACGTCAGAAGCTGCAAGTATGGCAGGATTGAATGTATTGGGCATTATTCAGGAACCGATTGCCGCTGCTTTGGCGTATGGCATCCATGAGGAAGAAACCCTAAAAGATGAAATTATTATGGTATTTGACTTGGGCGGGGGGACTTTTGATTTAACGATTTTTAAGCTGATCAATCGATCTGATAAATTAGTGTTTGAAGTGCTGGCGACTGGGGGCGATGACCGGCTGGGGGGACTTGATTTTGATAAAGAGCTTGGAGAGTTCATCAAAAGAAAAGCAAACCTCAATCTCGCTGGGCTGCCGCAAAAAGAATTGGTAAAAGCGGAGGCAAAGATATTAGAAGCAGCAAAGGAAGCGAAAGAGACTCTTTCCTCCATTGATTTTCACGAAATTATTATCCCTAACGTGGTGAGTGGCCAGCATATAGAATTAGAGATTACGAGAGAAGATTTCGAGGACTGTATTGATCATTATTTCACCAAGATGGATACCATTATCGATGACGTTCTGGAAAAAGCATCCCTTTCAAATCATGACGTGAACCGTGTGATCAAAGTAGGGGGTTCAAGCCGTATCCCTAAGGTGGATCAATTATTAGCTGACAAAATTGGAGTAGGAAAGATCTTTGGAAATATTGATCCTGATTTATGTGTGGCTGAAGGTGCCTCCGTCTATGCAGCCTTTTTAGATGAAAGACTAGAATGGTCGAAAGAGATAGAAATTAAGACGGCTACAGCCCACGCCCTCGGTATTGGCTTAGGAGATGGAAGGTTCAGTGTTTTGATACCTAGCAATCGTCGTACCCCGTGTGAGGCATCAAAAATCTTTACGACAAATGTAGATTATTGCGATGAGATTGATATTGATGTGTATCAAGGGTCTTCTCGGTATGTTAGTCATAACAGAAAAATCGGAACCATCAATGTTTCAGGACTTGTGAAAAGGCCAAAAGGTGAGTTAGATATTCATGTTACCTTCCGAATCAATCAACAGCAAACCGTCTCGGTAACGGTGGTACAAAAGGAAAGCAAAATTAGAAAAATAGAAAGTGTAAAACTAGCTTAATTTATAGGATTATTGGTGGTGATGAAAGAATGATACTTGCACCGTTACAGCATCAAAAGAAACTATATGAAGATACCCATCTTTCCGTTTATGAGGTAAGCAGTGAGGAATCGAACAAACCTCAAATGCTGAGATTGTTTCGTGGGGTGACTTTATCCGAAGAAAAGCTGGATTTGTGGTTTTCGAATTATGATGATTATCAAATGACGGTTACAAACTATAAAAATCTTCCAAGAGTTATCTCTGTTAACTATGAAAATGACAATCAGGCTTATGCTTTATTAGAATTCGAAAAAGGCCGAACATTAGCCGAAAGAGCTCAGATGAGTAATGACGAGTTAGAGCAGCTCTTGGAGGCAGTTGACCATTTGCATCGGAAAAATTTCGTCCATGGTTCTATTCAAGCAGAAAATATTTGGATCACGGAAAAAGGGAAAGTATTATTATTCGGTGCTGGTGAATGGAAGGCATTTGGCCTTCCTTTTTCCAACAAAGAAAAAGATGTAGAGCAGCTTGCCGAGGTGGTCAAAAGATACGCTCTCATACATAAGGAAAGGCTGCTCCGTCTACAAAAAGGAGTAGAGTCCTTAAAGCAATTAAGGGATATTATGTTTTCGGATGGAACTAGCGAACGGGTAAAGGGCACTGTGGTTGAGAAAAATGTAAAAGGCAGTTTAGTGGAAAAGCCTTATGAAGAATCTACGGAAAAGAACCATAAACCAAACGATCAAAAATTAGAACAAAAGACCAATCAAATTAACAACCAAACAACGAACCGTAAACCAAACGATCAAAAATTGAAACAAAAAATCAATCAAATCAACAACCAAACAAACAACCATCATCGCTTATCTGAAGAAAGAACTTATAAGGTCAATGAGCAGGTTTATTCACTTGATCATAGTAAGTTTGGAGGATTCTGGAAACGTCTCTTGGCATACTTCATCGATTATTTGATTGTGTTTGTTCCGTTGTACATGATATTTGGAGATTCCGCGCCTATCTTTAACCTATTGTTGTCCTGGGTTTACTTCGCTTGGATGGAAAGCTCGAAGATGCAAGCTACTTTAGGTAAAAAAGTATTTGGTTTAAAAGTAATTAATCAAAATGGTCGAAAAATAACCTTCAAAAGAGCGACAGGGAGGTATTTTGCCAAATATATTTCAATTTTTACTTTGGGAATTGGCTACTTGATGGCTGCCTTTACAAAGAGAAAACAAGGTCTGCACGATAAAATAGCAAGTACCTTCATCATTTCAGTTAGAAACTAGAGGAACGAAAACTTGTCTATCCAAGGGAGGCTATTGCCTTGAATAGATAAGTTTTTTCATAAAAGGGGAATTCGGGGTTGAAAATAGGAGACTACAAAGTAGAGAAGTTATTGTCAACAAATGATGATCTTTCTTTTTTGATTGTGCGTGACAGTGGTCAAAAGACATTCATGCTGCGGAAGTTAAATAGGCCGGCTAGTGACGATGCATGGTTCGAATGCTATGAAGATTACCAATTAAATATTACCAATTTCAAGTATTTGCCGAAACCACTAGTGGTTAGTACACATGAAAATAAGGTCTATACGACTTTTCCTTATGAAGACGGGACGATCTTAAGTGAAGGTAAGCAATTATCGCAAGAACAAATGGAGCAGCTGATCGAAGCTGTAAGCCACTTGCATAAAAAAGGGTTTATTCATGGCAGTATTGATGAAAATCATATTTGGATACGGGAAACCGGTGATGTGCAATTGTTTGGCGCTGGAGAAAAGAAAGTTTTGACACCTTCCGCCCCGGTACCTAAACAAGCGGATTATGATTCTATTTTTTCCATCATCAAGCGGCTTACAACTATTGAGGTAAAGGATGGTCTGATACCCACTAGTTTAGAACAACTACTGGATTTATTACAGACGGTTCAAATCAAGCCAAGTTTAGTAGAGAAAGAGACTATAGACAATCGAGCGGCGGTTCCTGAAGTATTCGTTGATTCAAGGGCTCAAGTGCCGGAAGAAAAAATTCCTCGAAAAAGGAGGAAGTGGTGGATGATTGGGGGAGGGATCGCCTTACTACTGTTTGCGGTGATCACAGTGAGCTATTTTTCAAATGACTCCTCCATTCAGACGACGAAAGCAGAAAAAAGTCCAACAACTCAGATGACAAACGCAGAAAAAAGTCCAACAGCTCAGACGACAAACGCAGAAAAAAGTCCAGCGAAAGCGGTGGAAAGGGAAGAAACGAAGCCGCCGAAAATTGATTTAACACAATTTGCTGCTCTATTTCCAAATTGGCAATTCATTAAGCAAGAAACCGTTAAAATTAATCGGACCTATTATACGATTCTTGGGATTGGGCTAAAAGGAACAGATGGAGAAATGGGGAAAGCCAAGGTAGTCGTGCTGGACTATAACGCGGAAGCTGATAAATGGTCCAAGAAGTGGGAATCTCAAGAATATGAAGTTGATTCTAGTGCTGAAATGGAATCCTATCTGGATATGTTGCTTCTAAATCCGCAGGACCAGAAAAAGGCTTTACTTGTGTTCGGTACCTACCAATATAGAGCTGGGTATGATGTTTACGCATTAGAAGTGGATGAAGAAGGTAATGGAAAAATCGCTTGGGAAGATAACGGATATACTCTTAAGAAAAAGGATGATTCTATCCTTGTTTCTCAACTCGGTGAAACATATCTAACATTAAGCAACAATCAGCTGAACGTGAAGGAAGTCGGACGTAGTGATGCCGGACCTGCTAATGCGGTTAAAGCCCATTTTATTCTTAATAAGAATGGGTTAGTTGTGCCAACTGGAGATCGCAATATTAATCTAAAGGTTGGAGAGGTATTATCGTTTATTCCAGATAATGATGAGACCAAACGTCAATTTGATAAAGGGGAAATCAGCCTCTATACAAACATGGGGAATTCTGGGTCAGTAAACACATCGAATGCAGAAATGATTTCTGGAGGAAATTCTGTTGAATTTACGGAGATGGGTACCTTTGAATTTCTCTTGGATTATTATGATGAAGAGTCTGGAAGTTACCTAGACAACCCACCTGCAACCTTTGTTGTCCAGGTTGGAGACGGAAACGCAGACTCCCAACAAAATACTTCTGAAATTAGTACTCCTTTCAAAATTGGAGCGGGTTTAAGCGAATTAATCAACTATTATGGACAGCCAGAATATGATGAAGGCTACGAGGGATCAAGATTGGTAACATTCGATAAAGATGGATATCTTTTGGACGAAGCAGAAATCGTAACAGGCTATTACTTCTCTAATCCTGAGATATCGATTTACAACGCCCATGTTGGAATGACACCTAATGAAATCAGCAGCATATTAGGGAATCCGAGTGAGTCGTATCTTGATCAGGAATTTGGTGGCTATAGTACTGTGTACCATAAAGACGGCTATGAAATTCTCTTTAGATCAAGTAAGCAAAACGGATCGACCACTGCTGTGCAGATTGTTCAGAAATAGGTAAGGTGTCTGAATCATGAAAGTTAACAATAAATAGTATAAGGTGGACTAAAAATAGTGAAAACAGAAGGCTCTACTATTCTTAATTTACAATTAATTCAACAATCCTTTTCTACTTTAATTCTGAATGCTGTAGAAAATTTCCCTCAGGAAATTGAAAAAATACATTTTGAAACATATGGATTACTTTTTGGACTTCCTCAAGAAACAAGAGTAGAAATTGACTATACTTATCCAATAAGTAATGTTAAATCAAAAACAGATCGCTCCATCTCACCAAATAAAAAAGTAGATTTGGCAATCAAGAATGCTCAAGAACTTATCTCCACTTCTAGGTGTGTAGGAACTTATCATAGTCATCCGTATGAAGATTACTTTGAAGATTGGGCAGATCCCTCAGATGCAGATGTTTCATATTTTAATAGCTTGAAGATACCTTATACACTTATCATTGCCATTACAAGAAACAGTATGATGGAAAAACCTTTTCACTTGGAATATAGATATAGTAAAGCGCATGATTTTTATATAGAGGGTTCCAAAATAAAAGGTGTCTTTGCAAAGGCAAAACCATTAGATGCGGAGTCTCGGTCTATATATGGGGAATTTAAGAAGTATCAGTTTGAAATTCGAGCCTATCAATGTACGGGGGAAACACTTAGAGATATGAACCTTTATTCTTCAGAAGCTGAAATGTTAATGAGTCTCAGAGAAAAAAACATTAATCTTAAAGACCTGACACCAGAACAGTCGTTTCGGCTTCGCAAAATAGAATACAACTTCAGAAATGGGTTTAACAAGTCTCAGAGAGAAGAGAGAAAATTGGAAAATTCAAATTACCATTTGGATAAATTATTTAAACAGTCAGCTCAAGAGGAGAACAAGGGAAATAATTAAATGAGCACTATAAGAGTTTGATTTTTCAGAAGCATGGGGAAGTTCTCATGATTCTTTTGAAAGTAGTTTAGTTGTTAAACTTATTGAAGGTCTTGATTAAAAGTAAATAATATGAAATGGATGTAGAACTAAAGTTCTACTAAAATTGAAAATAAAGTCATCTAGGGGGAAATACATATTTATGAAAAAGTTAATAGCGGTTTCTTTAGGTGTATTAGTGCTGCTTGGAGGCTGCAGTTCTAAAACAGATGAAGTCTATCAAAGCTCGATTCAAAAAGGACTAGATGCTGTTGCTGAGGATAATTTTAGTAAAGCTGAAGGATTGTTCGAGGCAGCGTTGGCTAGTAAAGACAAGGATAAGACGGCAAAAGCCTATTTAAACCAGGTGCAACTGATTTTAAAAGCAGACGATTTGACCGAGCAAAAGAAAATGGATGAAGCAATTCAGGTACTTGAACAATCGATTAAAGTAAAAGAAGGTTCTAAGGTTATTTCTTCTAAATCAAAGGAAAAAGAAGAGAAGTTAACTGCCTTACAAGAAAGTCAAAAAACTTATAACACGATGTTAACGGATGCAAAAACATTAAATCAATCTGGGGATTTTCAAAAATCCAATGAAAAACTAGATGCTTTGCTTAAAGAAGATTTAACTGAGTTTGCCGCCATAAAAGATGAAGCTACGAAATTAAAAGATTCGAATAATGTTTCTATTAAGCAAGCAGAAATAGCAAAGGCGGAGCAAGAAGCTAAAGCAAAGGCCGAAGCTAAGGCTGCAGCTGCTAAACCATCCATCAATGGTATTACAGCAGAAGAGGCTACTAAATTATCAAAAAGACTACCAAGTTATCCTGATCTTGTAGCAAATGGAGATACTTTTGATGAACCTCAGATTTACGACGGTTCCTGGGTGATTAACATTGGCAGACCGAACGGCTTAGCAGAAGGCTCCATTATTGTAGATAAAAATAAAACTGTATCCTTTATGTATCCTAATGGAGAAGTGGATGAAGTTACTCCCTATTAATTTTGTGAAAGTTCCAGTCCAGGAATAGGAAATGGCTGCAAACTAAATAGTTTGTACGATAGCTTTAGAACCCTGCGGACCAAAAACTAATATGGGAATAAAGAAATGTCCTGCCGGGGATTTGATATTTACATTACCTTGCGAATTAACCAGCAACAATCTGTTTCAGTAACTATTGTACAAAAAGATACGCAAAATTGAGAATGTAAAGCTGACTTAGTCAGCTTTGCTTTCTTTGTTTTTTAAATAAATGAATACATAATTCACAGATTAGGCTTGGTGATATTATATGAAATTTGAAGGTTATGAGATTAGACGGGAGTTATTTTCTACAAAATCTGGCTTGAAGGTATTTGAGGTAAAGGAAATACAAAGCGGCGAAACAAAACTACTTCGTTTAGCAGACTTTTTTAACAAAGCTTCCCAAAACCAGCAGGATCAGTGGTATGAATTGTATGACCAGTACCAAATGAAGGTTACCAATTTTAAGCATCTCCCTCGTGTGTCGATTATTAATTCGTTAGACGAACATCGTCTTTATACCATTTTGGATTGTGAAGAGGGGAATCTCTTAAAGACCAAAGGGAAGCTAGGCTCCGATGAGGTAAGTCAATTAATCGACGCGGTTAGTCATCTTCATCGTAAAAAGCTTAGCCACGGCTCCATTAGTGCTGAAAATATTTGGCTTACAAACCAAGGAAGGGTCATTCTTTATGGCGCAGGGGAAATAAAGGTAACTGATAAAAAAAGTACAAGCTTTTCCTCTGATATTGAACAATTGTCCTATGTTATTCAAAACTACTCATCGTTAAGCGAAACTTTACTAGGCCAACTTAGGAATGAACAACCTATGACGATTGATGAGCTTGAGATGTTGATTGCTAATGGTGGAATCCAAGATAACAATAAAAAGCGAGCGGGATTAGTTGAAAAAGAAACCGTTCCTACTCCGACGCCAATAGTTGAAAAAAAGACCAGGCCTTCTTCAAGGGATGACCATAAACAATCGCCTAATGAACGTAAGAAGGAAGTGTCTCCGGAGAACAGAAAAGATCATGATCGCAAAAAGGTAGAACAACAGGAAAAAAGAGAAAACCATCAAAGTAGCAAGAAGGAAATGAACTGGGGAATCTGGGTCAAAAGATTAGCAATCGGGGTAGTGGGAGTTTTGGCTTTATTGTTTGTGATTGGTCACTTCGGAAAATCAAGCTCTTCAAATGATAGCACTGCCCCTGTGGAGGCCAAAAAGGTAGTTAAAGATACGACTGTTAATGATACCACTGATAGTGATAGTACTAATCAGGTTGCTTCACAAGCAGCTAATCAGGAATCAGAAACACCTTCTGTTACAAAAGAGGAAGTAGATAATTTTATGGGCGACTATCTAGAGGCAAGTATAAAAGCCGTTAATCAGAGAGATTTTTCCATTGTAGAATCATTTATTGACCCAAATGGCAAAAGTTATGCAGAGCAGAGGGATTATATCAAGTATCTTGAAGAAAAGAATATAACCGAAGAACTCTTAAATTACAAGGTAAATGATATTACTAAAATTGATTCCACAACATTTACGGTTAAAACATATGAAGAATATAACATTACCTTTGGTGATGGCTCTCAAAAGATAAAGACCTTTAATAGTACCACACGTGTAAAGGTTTTAGCTGAGGGGCAGCTGGCAGTAAATGAATTATTAAATTTACAAGAAAACAAGGATACCTCGATTAATGATACAGCGGTCGAACCAGGAGATTATATTCTTCCAAACAGTGATACCACAATACTCACGGAGGAGGATATCGCCAATTTGTCTCCTGAACAGCTGCGATTAGCACGAAATGAAATTTTTGCGCGCCATGGCTACGAGTTTAAATCGGAGGATTTACAAAACTACTTTTCTCAAAAATCATGGTATATCCCGGATCCTTTATTTTCTGAATCTATGATCAGTGATACTGAAAAACAGAATGCGGAATTAATTTTGAGTAAAGAGAGGAAGTAAAAGTGAGGTACAAAATTGAAAAAATAGGCCTTTTTGTAGTTCTACTCCTGGCGCTTATTGTTGCATCCTTCTATTTCTATACTTTAGTGGCAAAAGGAAAAATGAGTAAGGAACAATTCGAGCAGCCTGTAGTAAAAGAAGGGAAGGTCAAGTCTGAATCGGATAAGGGACAGGAATCAGTGTCCTCAAAAAATAATGTAGAGAACAAGGAATCAGTGGTCTCCAATAAAGGAAATGATGGAGGGAATAACAAGAAACCCGAGAAGCCCCTTGATACCTCAAAAACAGAAGTGGGACAGGTGAAGCAAAAGGAGGCTAATCCAGTCTCCGCTTCTTCAGGTAGATTGACTCCGGAGCAATCAAAGGCGGCTTATCATGATTTTTCTGTTGTGATTGATCCTGGCCACCAACAAAAGGCTAATTTAGAAAAGGAGCCTGTAGGACCAGGTTCTGCGGAAACAAAGGTAAAGGTTACTGGAGGAACTACAGGGATAGTGACCGGTAAGCCGGAATATGTATTGGCGTTGGAGGCTTCTCTTATTTTGGGGGATTTGTTGGAAAAAAGAGGAGTTAAGGTTATTTATACAAGGAGCACTCATAATGTTAATTTAAGCAACCGAGAAAGAGCGGAGATCGCCAATCAACAGCAAGCAGATTTTTTTATTCGGATCCATGCAGATGGTTCCACAGATCGGAATGTTAGGGGTCTTTCAATTCTAACACCTGCTGGAAACGACCCCTATACTAAAGCAATATACCAGGATAGTTTACAGGCTTCCCAATATATTCTAGAAGAAACCAAGAAAAACGCCTCATTAAAGGTAAATGGAATATCCTACAGGGGAGATTTATCGGGCTTCAACTGGTCTAAGGTTCCAGCCACTTTGGTGGAAATGGGGTTCATGAGTAACCCAACTGAAGACAGAAACTTGTCAGACCCTGTTTATCTGACTAATCTTCTAACCAATGTTGCGGATGGAATCATACGGTATGCTGATTATAAGAAAGAGTGAAGGGACACATTGTTTGAAGTAGCATCAGATATGTGGAAAGGAAGCAGCGGGAATGATTTATTCAGACTCTGAAACAAAAAGAAGCTGTAAAGGCAGTAGCCGCATGGATAAATCAAAAGAGAACAACAGGTAAGAGTCACTAATGATAATTGTATACCCTCAAGGATTGTTTTCGAACAGTCTTGAGGTTTTTTGTGGTCAAGGGTAGACCGTAGACCATAGACCATGGGGACGGTTCTCGTGCTTCTGACAATTAAACGATGTAGGTTTGGTAGTAAATTTATTCATTTTGAATCATCTCTTAATGAAAAATGTATAAACTTCTCTATTATTCTTAAGATTTAAAAAGTCCTATCCGTTACAGTCGGATAGGGCTTTTATATATCTTGAAAAAATTAGTTTGTAAAAAAGAAGGGGATTTTTTAGGGACAGTTCTGCCGGTATACTATTGACTTAAACTTTATCAGAAACCATGAGAACCGTCCCTGTGGCCTAACAAATCTAATCTATCAATAATTCCTCATACACTTCTTTATAATCTATAAGAACAATTTCCTTTAAGCGGTTCTCTATATCTTTAATATCCTTATTAGTGACTATCTTATTTGGAATTAAGGTTTCATACATGCACCCTAAATCGATATTTGTTTTTATTTTAGTAAAGAACTTCGATTCAAATAAGTCATTCCGAAATTGAATAATTGATTGATTATCAATTAATATTTTGGGAGCTACTTTTTCAATTTGATTTTCTACATTTTTATACGCCACGATAAATGATTCTTTTGATTCTTGTGAAGCATCAATTATGATTTTATCAGTTGAAAATGCTGGATGATTCCCATCTACTGTCCTATGTTTCGGTTGAATGTCGTGATATTTATCCTTTAAGTCTTTTAACACCTTTGAATCAGCCCAATTTTGATAACTATTAAATAATGCAGTATCGTATTCAATCGCAAGTAGAATAGCGACGCAAAGTAAGTCATCTTCTTGCAGTTTATTACTTAAGTGGTCTAAATATAGTCGATATTCAGAAGAGAAATTTGCATTATTTGTGTTATATGACTTTAGATTTGTAATTAAGTAACGAATAATCCACTTGAATTCATCATAAAACTGAATGATTGCTGTGCTATGCGCGATAGTCATAAATGATTGTAAAGTACTTGGTAAATCACTGAATAAAGTTTGATTATCCTTTATTGCAAATACAGGTATTTCATAATGTATTACCTTTAACATTTGTAATGCCTTATCTTCCGAGTCATTCTTTTTAATTAAGTGTAATGCTAAATTAAAACACTTAAACACAATTTCTTTTGAAATATCGTCAAAATGCTCTCTGAAGTCTGAAAACATTAAAGAGGGGACCGTTTCCTCATTTTCAGAAAGAATAGCGTCTAAATTCTTGTAATTTGGCATCCCTGATGTTTCGATAAAGTCTTTCATTTCGTCATAGATTTCTTCAATGCCTGCATTTATTTCCAATTTGAAATGAACTAGCAGCAGAATATCAAACCATGAAGAGAAACCATAAAGCCTTATATACTTAGAAGGTTTATATACGACTGATTGTAAAAATAATAACTGATAGAGTCTTGAGTTATTATATTGTAGAACTGTTAACTGATTGAGTTCTTTTGGTGAGATCTTAGTATAATTATTGCTATATGCATTTGGGTGTTGCATCGATGGATCTAACCAAGGTGCACATAGGAGATTACTTTTCAATTTGAATTGGATTGGTTTGTTTTCATTAATTAATGGCATGTTAACTAATCTGTTTCGCGTTTCCATAAATGAAGAGGCTGCTAGAAAATAGGTTTGCTCTACTTGTTGAATATGCATCATATTATTTGTATTTTGCATTTCAGTTCGCTGTGTACGTACTGTTCCTACAAGAAGAATAAGTGAAGCTAAAGTGAAGAATGCCACCGTCGTTCCACCTATTAAATCTCCAAGAGGTCCTATATCTCCCCATTTGTCTCCCATTGAAAATTTATATGCTTTTGATAGATAAAATATTAAACTAAATACATACAACCCTAATAGTGAAAAAAATGCAGCGAGTCGTTCGAAGTTATCTAGTTTAAATATTTTCCGGTTAAAAATTAATACAACTAAAATAAATATCCCCCAATAAATTAGTGAAAACCTTAAATAGGGGCTTTCAAATTTTAAAAAAGCATCTTGTACAGCATCTAAAAAGTTAGTAGATTTCATATTTTCTTTTCCCCTTGGCACTTAAAATTAGCATTATTTTCCTCCCTCAATCATTCATCTTAGTATATTAGACTTATTTTGCATTTTCGTCTATGTACTTTTTTAGTTTATTGTACAAAAATTATAGAAAAATATAGTTATACATCATCTAGCTGTAAGTAAGGCAGATTGCATCATAAAAGGCTTTGATCGCATGATGGTAGGTTTGAATATCCTTTGTGTATTCTTCAATATCTGGATAGATTTCTAGGTTACGGATTCCTGCAATATATAATTGGTTCGGACTTGGGATGGTTTGTTTGGCCACCGCACGATCCCTAACGATTTCTTTAAATTCGATAAAGTCTTTGATATGCGGGTGATTTGGGTTAAAGGAGATCTTTCCAATTACACGCACATCGTATCTTTCCGTTTCTTCCCTTTTAAAGGAAAAGCCATGATTTGGAACGTAGCCCTCTACACCATTTAATGCTCGAGAAAATCAGTGTGCCAAAATCTGCGGCGAAATTCTCCATCTGTCACAGCATGCAGTACGACTTGGATTTTGCTTCTCAACGATTTTTTAAAATTTCTTCGGTTTCAATGACGTGCAGTTCTTGTGCTGTAAGATTGCCCTCTTGGAAATCCTTTCTGGCCATATGTATTCTCTCTGGCCGTAATAAACTTCCTACATGATCTGCTCTAAATGGAGCTTTAACGAGTGTTTGTGTCATCAATATTCTCTCTTTCCTTGTTCTTTTCTTGTAAGGTAAGTGTAGCAAAGGCAAATCAATATAATGTAACACAATAAATCTATTTCTTGTTAAAAATGCTGTGAACAAACCTTACATAAATTGATACAAAAAAAGGAATTTTTTTTATGCTGTTAATAGAAAGTGATAAATGATAATTAATTATTATTTATTGAGAAAGAGGGAGATGAATGAGTGCTGAAAAAACTTTAGACATACTGGATCTATATGATTTTGATGCTCGTGCCCTAACGGTAGCACAAATAGCTGAAAAGCTTGGTCAACCCCAAAGCTCTGTATACCGGCATCTCCGTGTTTTAAAGGAGAAAGGCTATATTATTGAAACATCTGATAATCACTACAAACTTGGGTACCGATTTTTAAAAATGGCAAGAATTGTCCGAAAGGACCATGGGCTCATGGTGGTTTCAAGACCGGAAATGGAAAAGCTGAACGAGGAAACGAAGGAAACAATCATATTATCTGTCCGTTCAAACTTCCATGCTGTTTGCCTTGAAGTGATACCATCGCTCTATCCGATAAAGGTTTCATCGGAACAGGGAGGGGTCATCCCGCTTCATTGCGGAGCTTCATCCAAGGTTCTGCTATCCAGCTTGGAGGAATCCTTCATTGATCAATTATATGAAATGGGGTTAGTCAAGAAATATCTCGAAAATACCTTATATGAGAAACAAGCGTTAATAGAGGACCTGCAGCGAATAAGGGAGAATGGCTATGCCTTTTCTGATAGCGAGATTGATGAGGGGGTCTTATCCTATAGCGTGCCCATCCGCGACTTTAATGAAAAGGTCGTTGCCTCTTTAAGTATTGCTGGACCAAGTGAAAGAATGCTTCAGCAGGATAAACATTTTTATGTGGAAAAGTTAATCGAAACGACGAAAAGAATCGAACGGTACTTATAAAAAGGAGGAAATAGTATGGCAAACCAATTCGACAAAGTGATTAAGGGCATGCTTGTATTGGAAAATGAAGTTGTTTATGGAGAGATTGGGATAAAAGATGGAAAAATTAAAGAAATTCATAAGGGGGAAGCGGGTTTAACAGGCGAGACTTATTTGGATTTCAGTAATCAGTATGTTTTTCCTGGAATGATTGATGTCCATGTTCATTGTTTCAGTAATACACAGGAAGGCTTTACGACAACGAGCCGCGCCGCTGCGGTTGGTGGAATCACTACTTTCATGGACATGCCTTACGATGTACCCAACCCGATCAGTAATGTAGAGATTTTTAAAGAAAAAGCTAAAAAAATAGAAAATAAAGCAGTGGTTGATATTGGACTGTGGGCCACAGTTTCTAAATATAACGGTACGGATCAAATTATCCCGCTTGCAGAAGCTGGTGCGATGGCGTTTAAAATGTCGACCTTTGAAACGGATGAGCATCGCTTTCCTAGAATTCCTGATCCGGAAATTATCAAAACAATGGAGATTTTAAAGGAAACAGGTCTAAGGGCAGCCTTTCACTCTGAAAATGATGAGATTATTTATCAAATGATAGAAGAATATCAAAAAGAGGGAAAGGTTTATCCTGCGGCACATATGGAGACCAGACCGCCGGTAACGGAAACAAGTGCCGTCTTAAAGCTATTAGAATTTTCCTATTGGACAGGCGGGAAGCTTCATATCGTTCATGTAAGCCATCCTCGTACAGTCGAGCTTATTCAACTGTTTAAGAAATTCGGAGTCGATGTTTCATTGGAAACCTGTTATCCGTATTTATTATTGGATGTAAGTGCACTGGATGAATTTGGACCAAAGGCCAAAAATAATCCTCCATTAAGGAAACCTGAAGAAGTGAACGGATTATGGGAACAACTTCATGCTGGAAATATTGACTTGATTTCTTCTGACCATGCGCCATGGCCAAAAGAAGTAAAGGAGACAGGAAATGATAATATCTTCAAGGCCTCTTCAGGGATGCCGGGTGTGGAGATCATGGTTCCTTTAATGTTCAACAGCACGGTGGCAAAAGGAATATTAACCCCTGTTCAGTTTGCCAAGCTAATGGCGATTCATCCTTCTGAAGTTTTCCAAATACCTTCAAAAGGAAAAATCGAGATGGACTATGATGCGGATTTTACCATTATTGATCCGAATGAAACGTTTATCATCGATGAAACAAAACTTCAATCCAATGCTAAGCTTTCTCCATTCCATGGACAAAAAGGGAAAGGGAAAGTTGTTCAAACGATTGTTCGAGGCAAAACAGTCTATGATGGGAACGAAATTACGGTGGAGCCTGGCTTTGGAAAGTTTGTAGCGGGTTCAGCCATGAGGGAGGAAGCTCTAGTTGTCCATAAATAATTTTTTGAATTCTTTGAATACTATCTCGGATAAAACGTGGGATGATTTTTCAGAACAGACGATTGAAAGGACAAAATGGATCATTTTAGATACCATCGTCGCTGCATGGGAAGGAATGTCGGAGAAAGAAGTCTCCCAATTAGTAGGGGAAGTCGGGAAAACCGAACGTAGCGAACTTCACCCGATCCCCATCATTGGGACAGATTTCTTCACTTCCGGATTCGATAGTTTGACGATCCACGGAACCTCGATCGTTTCAAATGAAATCGATGAAGGCAATCAATTTGCCAAAGGACATCCAGCTGCTCATATCTTTGCACCCGCGTATTTAGCGGCAATTGAAAATAAAGCAACGGGAAAAGAGTTCATTACTGCTTTTATTCTCGGTTATGAAGTGGCTGCCCGCTTTGCTTATGCCTGTAATATGAATGACGATATGCATCCACACGGCACCTGGGGCACAATCGGAGCAACGGTTGTAGCAGGCTTGCTTCAGAAAAAATCAAAGGAAGAGATAATCAGTGCCGTCCTTTTATCGGCCACGCTCCCTTTAGCAACCTCTTGGGAAGCGGCCGTCACAGGAGGTACTGTGCGAAATCTGTATACCGGGATCTCGTCCCAAATTGCTTATCAGGCTTTAACCTTTCAAAAAAGTGGTTTTCAAAGCAGTTCCCATATCGTAGAGCATTTATGGGGAAAACTGATATCTACACGTTTGGATCCTGTCGTTTTCGAAAAAGATTTGTGGAACCCGCCACTCATCGATAAGAGCTTTTTTAAATACTATCCATCTTGTCGATTTTCACATTCAGCCATTGATGCCCTATATGCTTTATTGGCAAGAGGTCCCATCGATGTCTCAGAAATCAAAAGTGTGACAGTGGAAACTTACAAACTTGCGGCGAGGCTGAATGATCCAAAGCCTCCCAACAAATTGGCTGCAAAGTTCTCCATTCCCTATTTACTTGCTTGTATTCTATTAAACCGTAATTTGTTTCAATGCTTTAGTCCATCAGCTCTATCAGATGAAACCATTTTAGAGCTGTCTGAGAAAATCCTGGTTGTGGAAAATGACGAGATGACCCAAGCATTGCCTGAAGAAAGAGCGGCTAAGGTGACGGTTACCTTGACGGATGGAAAGAAATATACCGAAGAAGTAAAGGATTCCTCTGGAAGCTTCAAAGAACCATTGTCAGAACAGGAATTAACCAAAAAGTATCTGGCTGTTTTCAAGGATGATAGGTTTGTAGAGTCGCTAATTAATCGGGCCCTGACGCTTGATCAATCTAGTTCTTTCATGAATTGGGTTCAGGATCTAAGGTCAAAAGGAGAGATTCTCGCTTGAAGCAATTAAAAATAAATGTGAACAGAGTGAAAAAGCATTTTGAGGAATTGGCAAAAATCAACAGCGGCAGAAAAGGATATACCAGATGTGCTTATTCGAAAGAGGAGAAGGAGGCAAAGCATTGGCTGGTCGATCAAATGAATCGGCTGGACATACCCGTTAAGCTGGATTCTGTTCAAAACGTGATCAGCCGAATGGGGCCGGCAAAGGGACCTGCCATTGCGTTCGGTTCACATCTGGACACCGTCATTGAAGGCGGCCTTTATGATGGGGCACTGGGTGTCATTGCGGGTCTGGAGATGATGGAAATCCTAAAGGAACAAAATATTCAACTCCCTGTTCCGATTGAACTGATCTGCTTTACCGGGGAGGAAGCCAACCCGCTTGGCGGCACTTTTGGCAGCAGGGCAATGGCCGGGCTCATCGATTATACACCTGAGTATGAGAAAAAGTTGAACGATCTTGGCTTCAACTGGGAGGATATTCTCCAGGCTAAAAGAGAAAAAAGTGATTTTCTTAGTTTCTTAGAATTGCATATTGAACAGGGACAAGTCCTGGAAGCACATGAACAAAGTATTGGAATTGTGACTTCCATCGCCGGCATGATTCGTTTTCAAGTCCGAGTGATTGGGAAGGCAAGCCACTCTGGAACAACGCCGATGAATATGAGAAATGATGCGCTATTAAAATCGGCTGGTCTAATACAGGCCGTTCATGACATTGCCAAAGAGTATGGGGAAACTATTGTCGCAACAGTTGGGGAATTTTCGATATTCCCCAATATGGCCAATGTCGTCCCTGGAGAGGCAACGTTATTAATAGAAGTAAGAGGAAGCAAGCGGGAACAGATGAAAGAGGTTGAAGAGAAAATTAACGAGTGGATTCACCGTAATCTTGAAGACACTGAAATTACGCCCATCGTGGAAAAGGTCCCAAATGTGATGTCAAAAAGCATTCAGGATGAGATTGAACACGCCTGTATCGATCTCGGGATGTCTTACCAGCATATGCTAAGCGGGGCCAATCATGATACGAATTCAATGACCCATTTAACCGAAACAGGAATGATCTTCGTGCCAAGTGAAAACGGGATTAGTCATCATCCAGATGAATTTACAAGCTGGAAGGAAATAGAGGACGGTATCAATGTGATGCTGCAAACGGTGTATCGTCTTTCCAATCAATATGCATCTTTACCATTAAACCAATAGAAAGCAAGGGGTGTTGTAGATGAAAAGTAAAATCAATCGCTTTGTTAAGGCAGGAATGTTTGTGGCTGGAACCGTCCTTATTTTATCAGCCTGCAGCGGAAATAATGCAGCAAAAAACACGAGCAGTGAACCACAAAATTCACTAGATGTGGTGAAAGATAAGGGAGAATTGGTTATTGCCACAACTGGTGATTATCGTCCTTTCTCGTATCTTGGAGATGACAATCAATTAACTGGGTACGATGTGGAATGGGGCAAGGCCATTGCGAAAGAAATGGGAGTCAAAGCAAAGTTTGAAACAGGAGAATTTACTGGATTGATTCCGGGGTTAACTCAAGGAAAGTTCGATGTCGTCATGTCCAGTGTCCATATCAATGAAGAACGGAAAAAATCGGTTGATTTCTCCGATGCTTATGCACTCGATGGTGCCGTAGCACTTGTTAAAAAGGGAGCCAAAAGCCTTAGCGGGCCGAAGGATATTAAAGGGCTCACCGTCGGGGTCAATTCAGGCTCGAACTGGGAAAAACTTGTCCAAAGTATAGGCGGATATAAAGAAATGAAAACCTACCCTGGTCCAAATGAAAGTATTGCAGATTTGGTGAACGAGAGAATTGATGTGGTGGTTATGGGACAGGCAGCTGCTGCTTCTTATATTAAAAACTCTCCTGATGGAAACAAAATTGAAATTTCTGGTAGTCCGCTTGAACAAGGAGAGGAAAGTATTATTTCAGTTGCGATTAAAAAGGATAGTCCTGAACTTGTAGATGCCATTAATAAAGCGATCGACAAACTTAAGAAAGATGGAGAGTCTGACAAACTAGCTCAAAAGTATTTTGGGATCACGTTCAATAAATAAATAGAAGGGAGAGAGTTGGGTGAATAACAGCATTATTGTGAATGGACTGCCCCTGTTATTAGAGGGGGCATCCATTACCCTTTTGATTACCGTCGTCTCTTTAATTCTTGGAACTCTGCTTGGATTTGTTCTTTGTTTGATGAGAATGTCGTCTAACAAAGCACTGTCGTTCATTTCTTTTTTCTATATCTGGATTTTTAGAGGAATTCCCTTACTAATTCTCTTATTTTTATTTTATTATACAACACCCTTTCATATCCGCCTGACTGCTATTCAGGCTGCCTTAATCGCCTTGACATTGAATGTGGCTGCCTATAAAGCTGAATATATCCGCTCCGGAATGCTGGCAATCAAGAAAGGGCAAATAGAAGCGGCGGAGGCGATCGGGTTAACCCCTCTTCAGGTGATGATGAGAATCAAGATTCCGCAGGTCATACGGATTATTATCCCTCCGTATATCAGCAACTCTACCAGTTTCCTTAAGCAATCAGCTCAAGTTTCAGTCATCACAGTGCCTGATTTAATGATGAATGCAAAGAATTTATACTCAAGCACCTATTCACCAATGGAAACCCTTGGAGTGGCAGCTATTTTGTATTTAATCATGACCTCTTTATTAATGCTCCTCCAGACTTGGTCGGAGAAAAAGTTGAATATTGCGAGGAATAACAGTTAAGGAAATGAGGTGGACAGAGTGGAAGTATTGGGATTAAAAGGAATCTGCAAATCTTTTAATGGTCAAGCCATACTCAAAGATATTGATTTAAGCATCCAAAAGGGAGAAGTCGTCTCCATTATTGGACCAAGCGGCTCCGGAAAAAGCACCTTGTTACGCTGCATTAATCTTTTGGAAGTACCTGATCAAGGAGAAATCAAGCTCGAAGGTGAAATGGTCAAATTCCAGGCCAATAAAGAGGGGAAATTGACTTTATTCGGCAGAAAAAGAGTGAGCCCCTATCGTTCCAAGGTGGGGATGGTGTTTCAGCATTTCAACCTTTGGACACATAAAACGGTTCTGGAAAATATTATTGAAGGTCCGACAAAAGTAAACAAAATGCCTAAGGCTGAGGCCGTGCAACTGGCTAAGGAGCTTTTACATAAAGTGGGATTAGCCGACAAAATAAACAGTCATCCCAGTGAATTGTCAGGGGGACAGCAACAAAGAATTGCGATTGCCAGGGCGCTGGCGATGAACCCAAGTGTGCTGTTATTTGATGAAGCCACATCTGCCTTGGACCCTGAGCTGGTTGGTGAAGTGTTAAAGTTAATGATCGAGCTTGCTGAAGGCGGAATGACCATGATTGTGGTGACGCATGAAATGAAGTTTGCCGAAAAGGTATCCGATCGGGTTGTTTTTATGGATAAAGGAGCCATTGTGAAAAGCGGCAAACCGGAAGAAGTTTTCTATTGCACGGATCAGCCAAGACTATCTTCCTTTTTACAAAGAATACATGCAGTTTAAATAAAAATTTTATAGGAGGAGTAGATGAAATGGAGCAATTAAAAGGTATTTATACGATTACATTAACCCCTTTTGATGAAGAGGGCAATGTGGATGAAATGGGTATTCGAAAACTAACTGACTTTTATATTCAGGCTGGTGTGGATGGAATGACCATTTTAGGCATTATGGGCGAGGTGCACAAACTTTCCGAATCAGAGCGGCTTTTGGTCATGGAAACATTTTTAGACCAAAATGATGGGAGGGTGCCTGTGATTGTTGGATGTTCCGCACCTGCTACTAATTTATCAGTAGCTTTAGCTGAAAAGGCCGAAAAAGCAGGCGCATCAGCCGTGATGATCGCCCCGCCGGCAAATTTAAGAAATGAAGAGCTGCTTTTCCAGCATTATGCCAAGGTGGCGGAAAAAATATCAATTCCGATTGTTGTTCAAGATGAACCAGTTACCACGGGCGTTGTATTAACCCCTAAATTTTTAGCCCGTTTAGCCAATGAAATTCCGAATGTGAAATATGTAAAGTTGGAAGAAGCACCTACCACTATTAAAATTTCAAAAATAATCGATCTGGTTGGTGAAAAATTATTATTATTTGGCGGTTTGGGCGGCATGTATTTTTATGAGGAATTAAACAGAGGGGCAGCCGGGATCATGACAGGTTTTGCCTACCCTGAGGTGTTAGTACAAACCTATCGCCTTTTTACAGAGGGGAGAAAAATCGAAGCCCGAGAATACTTTTATCAGCATTTGCCCCTGATCCGTTTCGAGGCCCAGCTGGGGATTGGCGGAGTGACGATTCGTAAGGAAATTTTTAAACTAAGGGGGATTATTGAATCTTCCCATGTAAGATTTCCAGGGGGAGCTGTAGATGAGGCCACCATGGCGGAGTTAGAGGATTTGATCCAATTTGTTGGATTATCACTAACCCCTCTTACAGTTAGCTAACGGAGGACTGTTGGAGAAGGAACCTGTGAAAAATACGGACCGGGAGATGAAAAGGTGAAGCTGGCCACAATAAAAAATAAAGAAAATGCGGCAGGGATTGCTTTAGAAAATGGAGTTGTCCTTCTGGAGCAAATTAACAAGATGTTTAACATGAAATGGGAAACGCATTTATTCGAGCTGTTAAATTCAGGGCATTTGGATGAGTTCATTGACTGGTATAACGATCGTGGAAAAAAAGAGATCGACAGCTTGCCAGACATGCTGATCCCTTATCAGGAGGCAGAGTACGGACCGCTGTATTTGCACCCAAGGAAGATATGGGGAATTGGCTTAAATTATCGGGAACATGCCTCCGATTTAAATGAAAAAGCCCCTGCGACAGAGCCTGCAAGCTTCATAAAACCGGACACGGCCATTATCGGCCACCATGACACCATTGAGATTCCCCTGCAATCCAATCGGACTACAGCTGAAGCCGAGCTGGGGATTATCATTGGGAAAGAATGCAAGAATGTATCGGAAGAAGAAGCGGAAAATGTAATCGCGGGTTATACAACCATTATTGATATGACGGCGGAGGATATTTTGGAAAAAAATCCGCGGTATCTTACAAGGTCCAAAAGTTTTGATACCTTTTTCAGCTTTGGTCCGCATCTTGTGACAAAGGATGAAATTTCAAATGTTTTGGCTTTACAAGTTTCTACGATGATCAATGGAAAGGTTCACCGGAAAAATTCTGTCGCCAATATGACCTTTCGTCCGATGGAACTTGTCTCTTTTCATTCAAAAGTCATGAAGCTTCTTCCTGGCGATATCATCTCAACCGGCACCCCTGGAGCGGTCGTCATCCGTGATGGAGATATCGTAGAATGCAGAATTGATGGATTCCTAGATTTAAAAAATACGGTAAAAGATCTAAAGAAATAGGTGGAGGAGAAAAATGGACTTAAATCTTAAGGGAAAAGTAGCACTTGTTATTGCTTCTAGTCAAGGATTGGGAAAAGCCGTTGCTGAGCAGCTTGCCAAAGAGGGAGCTCGTGTGATGATCACCAGTCGGAATCCAGAAAAATTACAAGCCGTTCAAAAGGAGCTAAGCGAGAAATATCGGGCGGATGTTCAATATTTTCCTGCTGACATTACGAAAGAGGATGAGATTCAATCTTTGGTCCGTAGAACGAGAGAGGTATTTGGCAAAATCGATATTCTCGTCAATAATGCAGGCGGTCCTCCAGGAGGGGCCTTTGAGGAACTGACGGATCATGATTGGGAGCAGGCTTTTCAGTTAAATCTTCTTAGTTATATTAGAATCATCAGGGAGGTCCTTCCTGATTTGAAAAAGGAAGGGGGCAGGATTATCAACATTGCCTCATCCTCCATAAAGCAGCCTATTAAAGGCTTGATGTTATCGAATACTCTTCGATTAGGAATTGTCGGTTTATCCAAAGCGTTAGCAGAGGAGCTTGCTCCGTATCGAATTCTCGTTAATACCATTGCTCCAGGAAGAATCGCAACCGATCGGGTTGACTTCCTTGATCGACTGAAAGCTGAAAAGCTGAATGTACCGAAAGAACAAATTACCGAGCAATCAAAAATGACCATTCCCCTTGGCAGATATGGGGAGCCTGAAGAGTTCGCGAATGTGGTTGCCTTTTTAGCTTCTGATGCAAGCAGTTATATGACAGGAAGTTCCATCCTTGTTGATGGGGGTATGGTAAAATCGATTTAACTTAAGGAATACTATGATCATTAGCATCGATAAACTTGTTGTGTCATTTCAGTTCAGTTCGTCTAAAAAGGAGAGTACCATGCAAAAGAAAATCATGATAGCTGGCTATGGCTCGGTTGCTCGAGAGTTTGTAAGGCTTATCCTAAGCCGTTCAAAAGGGATTAAAGAAAAATATCAGATTGACTTATTGGTAACAGGAATCATTGGAAGTAAAGGAATGATCTATCAAAGTGAGGGAATCCAGCTCCAGGAATTAGTTGATTTTGGTACCGGATCTGATGCACTGCTTCTTTATTCACAGCACTTTGAGATCCCCATCATCGACCCGAGGTTTGAAGGGGATGTTTTGATCGATTGCACACCTACCAATCTTGAAAATGGAGAACCGGGGCTAACCTACTATTCCCAGGCGATTCGATCGGGAATGGATATTGTGTCTGTGGCCAAGGGAGCTTTGGTTCATTCCTTTAAGGAAATCATGTTAGAGGCCCAAACAAAAGGAACCCGCATTAAATATAGCGGGGCAACTGCTGCGGCACTGCCCACTCTTGACATCGGTGAATACAGCTTAGCTGGCACGACAATCAACCGAATTGAAGGTATCTTGAATGGTACATCCAATTTTATTTTAACAAGCATGATGGATGATCATCTATCATTTGCAGAGGCTTTACAATTAGCACAGCAAAAAGGCATTGCGGAGCCTAATCCGGTACTGGATGTCAAAGGATTTGATAGTGCCTGCAAGCTATTGCTGTTGTCCAATTCTCTTTTAGGAACCGATTATTCATTAAAGGATATAAAGATTCGCGGAATTGATGAAGTATCGATGGAAGAGATGTTGAACATCAAGCAGAAAAACGGCCGGTTGAAATTATTGGCTACAGCTTACAAAAAAGAGGATCAAGTCGTGTTGGAAGTAACCCCATGCGAGATCCATAGCCATCATTTATTGTTTAATGTCAATGGAACGGAAAAGGGGGTTCTTTTTGAAACCTCTGAAATGGGAACGATATGCTGCACAGGCGGAGCTTCCAATCCCAAGGGGGCAGCGGCAGCAGCTTTAAAAGATTTCATTAATCTCTATCGAATAGGTTAATTAGGATTGAGAAATTCCTTAAAGGAGCATCGATTTATATCAAAGGGCAGAGGAGATTTTTATGAATATAGCCATCTCTAATCGTATTTCCCAAATTCCGTTTTCAAGTATTAGGGGAATTTTTGAAGAAGCTGGGCGGATGGAAAAAAACGGGGCCAGGATTACACATATGGAAATTGGCCGGCCGGATTTTGATACCCCTGTACATATTAAGAGTGCTGCAAGTTTAGCGTTGGATAAAGGATATGTCCATTATACCTCCAATAGTGGTATACCTGAGTTAAGAGAAGCGATTGCTGGAAAATTAAAAAGGGAAAATGGAATTATCGTCGATCCCCATCATGAAGTGGTTGTTTCCATTGGCTGCAAAGAGGCCATTCTAGATACAATAATTGCTTTTATCAATCCAGGGGATGAAGTGCTGATTCCAGATCCATCCTGGCTTGAATATCAATATATGGTTGAACTGGCCGGAGGAGTACCTGTACCTGTTCCTCTGCATGAAAAAAAGGACTTCATTCTCGATCCCAATGATGTTAGAGATCGGATAACAGACCGAACCAAAATGATCATTCTAAATTCCCCTCATAATCCAACTGGTACTGTGTTGGATGGACAGGTTTTAAGGGAACTAGCCGAAATTTCAATCACTAACCATTTGCTTGTTTTGTCTGATGAGATCTATGAAAAAATCATTTATGATAATGAAAAGCACATCAGCATTGCCTCTTTACCCGGTATGTTTGAACGAACCATTACGATTAATGGTTTTTCTAAATCCTACTCCATGGATGGTTGGCGATTAGGCTATGAAGCCGGACCATCTGCCTTGATTCAACCCATTATGAAAGTACATCAGTATAACACGACAAGTGCCACTTCCTTTGCTCAATATGGGGCTGTCGAGGCTTATAACGGAACCCAGGAGCCTGTTGCTGACATGGTAAAAGAGTTTAATCATAGAAGGCAGCTACTTGTGAATCGTTTACTAGAGATTCCTAATGTTAGCTGTGTGATCCCAAAGGGAGCCTTCTATGTATTCCCTTCCTTTAAACATCTGGGGATATCCTCGAAAGAGCTAGCTATGTATCTTTTAAAAGAAGCGCAAATAGCCTGTGTACCCGGATCTGCCTTCGGCAAAAACGGCGAAGGTTACTTAAGACTGGCTTATTCAACAGATACCAAACAAATTAACCAAGCAATGGACCGATTAACAGAACTATTGAAAAAAATACCTAAACAAGGGTAGGGAGCATGGGGACGGTTCTCATGCTTCTTTTTCCTGATTGTTTTCCAGATTTATTGTCTCAATAAGAAAAGACTCCTTAACGGAGCCTTTTCCCTGTTGGAACTACATTGATTAAATGAAGGATGTACCAACAATAATAAGGAGAATGAACAATACAACAATTAATACGAAAGTGCTGCCACCGCCGTAGCCACCGTAGCCAAAACCACCGTAACCAAAACCTCCATAGCCAAAGCCCATTATTCTCACCACCGATCCATTCTGAAATTCAGTTTACACTTTAGTATATTTTTTACGGCTGTTATGGTTTGGACAAATATCATTGCTTAGGACAAAATCGGGGATTTGCCTAAAATAAAAAACGCCCGCGGAGGTGAAACAAATGTTGTCGTGCATTTAGTTATAGTGTAGTCCTAGCCATATTTTAAAAGATTAATAAAATGAGGCTTAACCTCCTGGGTTATTTTGATAAACAGCGGCATACTCTAGAGTGTAGCCAGCCGAAACCATATTCGGGTCCATAGACTGATACCTTACACAGGAAAAGTCTGCATCAAAAAAAGCCCTTTGCTAGAGGGCTTTCTTAGGTTCTTCTTAGAAACAGATTACGGCTCCTATGATAATCAGCAAGATAAATAATACGACAATTAAAGCAAAACCGCCAAATCCACAACCCCCGTAGCCATAACCGCCGCCGTAGCCACAGCCGCCAAAACCACCATAACCAAACATCTTATAAAAACCCCCTTATAGACTCATTCCCTATACTTTATGTTAAGAAATAAAGAATGGAATGGCTTTTTTCTAAATTTATATAGGACAGTCCAATAGCCCTAAAGGCGGAGCATGGGGACGGTTCTCATGCTTCTTTTTTCTTATTACTATTCTCGTGCTTCATTACTACTTCATTCTGTCACTTGTCATAGTCTCCTATTTTATCAGTAATCTTGGGTTTTATTTTATGGATTCTTGGACAAGATTGGGAGTAGGGAGGAGAATTAGAGATGATGACTAGAAAAGAGTATTTAGAGGCAATTACTTTTGTCACCGGAGATGAGGAAAGATATAAACGATTAGTTCGTTTAATTTCAAATCGACTGGACAGGGATTTAACAGGAAAAGAAATCAAATATATTCATTGGATGGCTGGTATCGATACAGAAGCGTTTGAGGTGTTTGAGAAAATATTCGAAGAAATTGGTTAAGGATGGAAGCATGGGGACGGTTCCTGTGCTTCCATACATATGTGAGTAACTAGGTGGTGTCGATGCCGGAAAAGATGGAGGGAATAAATTAAAGGGTCAGTCCGTTTTCATTGCGGACTGACCTTGTTTTTATGTTTATCTGATTGGGAAGAAAGTAAATTGGCTATGAAACGAAGAAGAATATGTTTTCAATAGGCGTCAGCCCAGACTAGGTTGAGGTAGGACACCCCTCGACATTTTTTTCATGCAATTAGGGTACCAAATATAGCAATGTCGTGGATAAGATTGTTTTTAAACAAATGTTTGATTAGCTGCGAAAGTTAGCGAACTGAAAAGAAGGATGTAGGTTGAGTCGATAACCATAGAATTTTCCGGGAAATTGAAGATTTATCTGTGAAATATCCTAACTTTGCTCGACAATCTTTTTTACGAGTTTTGAAGAGTAAATGAAGAGGGATAAACCTTTCGGCTTTTTTAATCAAACGTTTGATTAGTATAGCGTTTAGGGAAAAGCGTCGAAACGCTGGAAGCATGGGGACGGTTCTCATGCTTTTTTTACTGATTACTATTCACCATCCTCATTGCTGCTTCAGTCGGCCGGGCAGATTTTGTATCGATTGGACTCCCTGATCTTACTTTGACTCCATATGGTAAGGCAGAACGGGGTCACCATGATCGAGAATCCTACGTTGTTAAGTGGTTTGATTTTTCTCCCGGAGTCGTCACTCCTTACTCTTAGAGGGTACGGGTCCGAAGCAGAAGAACCGTCCCTGCGGTTCACCAAAGCAAAAGAACCGTCCCCGTGCTTCTGTCAAAATAGGATGTTAACGAATCTTACAAACAAATTGTACTTCCATTTATTTCATATTACCCTATGAATAAATTAATCACATGAAAGAGGGTAGGAATATGAGTGATGAAACTAGCTTTTTGACGCCTGAGGTGACTTCTATGCCAAGGTTTAGCGGAATCCGGACTTTTATGAGGCTGCCGTATGAGCCTGAGGTTCAAGAACGGGATTTTGTTGTATTAGGAGCACCATTTGATACTTCTGCCAGCTATCGAGCTGGAACTAGGTTTGGTCCAGAAGGAATTCGCCGTATTTCTAGCTTACTAAGACCGGCCAATGTTTTTCACAAGATCAAGCCGTCAGAGTTCTTGAATGGGGTAGATGGGGGAGATATTATGGTCATCCCTGGGAACACGGAGGCAAGTCATCGAAATATAACCGCCCATGTGAAAGCCTGGGCTGAAAAAGGAGCAGTGCCCATTGTGCTTGGGGGAGATCATTCCATCACGCTGCCGGAACTACGCGCCCTTAGCTCCGTCCACGGTCCCTTGTCATTGCTTCACTTTGATGCCCATGGCGATACCTGGGATGACTATTGGGGTGAAAAGTACACGCATGGTACACCCTTTCGGAGAGCGGTAGAGGAAGGGCTTATCGACCCTTATCGGTCTGTGCAAATAGGTATGCGCGGTACGGTCTATCATCCCAATGATTTGGATGAGGCTCGTAAGCTTGGCTTTCTGGTGATCACAGCGGACGAAATGCGGGAAATAGGATTACAGGAAACGATGCGCCGGGCCTTAGAACGAATTGGCGAGTCAAAGGTTTTTCTTACCTTTGACATTGACTTTTTAGATCCAGCCTTTGCACCGGGTACTGGGACACCGGAAATAGCTGGCTTCACCAGTGCAGAAGCTCAAGGGATGTTACGGCAGCTGACAGACATTCACTTAGTCGGTTGTGATTTGGTAGAAGTATTACCTGCTTTAGATTCGGCAGAAATCACCACGTTAACGGGGGCTACACTCGTTTTTGAATTTTTAAGTTTACTAGCTGTCCATAAACAAAGGACCACTTCTTCCTCTTTTTCACACTCGAAATGAATGAAACCTAATTCTGATGTTAATTTTTAGAAAATTATGAAAGATAACCTGACAGGTTTGTTGTTAGGTAAAAAAGGCTGGTGATACACTAGTCTCAAGCTGAACGGGAGAATAGAAAGGAAGTGATGGCCAGTATATGAAGGTAGAAGGAGGATTTACGAAGGTGAACAAGCAAAAACTTGTTGACCAGGTATTAATTCAACTACAGAGCATCATTCAATCAGAGAAATATGAGATTGGCGATAAACTTCCGAGTGAAGCTGAATTAATGAAACTACTTAATGTCGGCCGCTCGACGGTACGGGAAGCCATCAAAATTTTGGTCTATTCCGGTTCACTAGAAGTCAAACAAGGCGATGGGACCTACATACGGTCAACAGCATTTTCAGAGGAATCACTTGAGATGAATCTGCAGCATGCAGATGAACAAGACTTAAATGAGGTGATTCAAATACTAGATATCCAGATATCCGGATTAGCTGCCGAGAGGCGAACAGAAAGTGATTTACGCAGAATAAAACAACATTTAGAGAACCGGAATCACTTTTTAAAAGAGGAAAAATATGATCAGTATTTAAAATCGGATCTTCAATTTCATCAGGCAGTCTGTCAAGCAACCCATAATTCCGTATTAATAGAAATGTACGATTCTATTTGCCGCCTGCTCCTTCAAATGTTACCCGCGTTAATCCTTGATACGAGAGACTACTATAAAGAAAATACATTGGTTCACAAAAAGCTATATACGGCGATTGAGGACCAAAACGTGAAAGAGGCCATCAAGTGGGCGAAAGTAAATATAAAGCTGCGAAATAGCCTAAAGGTGTGACGTGAAACATCAGATGATAGGATGTCTGATTCATCTTGATTTTAACCATCAGATGATAGGACAACATTATGACTCTAGTAAAAGAAAAGGGGAGATTTGATTGAAAAAGAAAAAAAAGTTAATCAGTTTGTCATTAATAGTAGGGATTATTTTTTTATTAGTTTTAACTGGATGCAGCAGCTCCTCCAAAACGTCCTCCACATCAGGAAAGAGTGACTCCACGTTAGATGAAATCAAAAGTCGCGGAGAAGTGGTGGTTGGGACGGAATCCGCCTTCGAACCATTTGAATTTATACAGGACGGGAAAATTGTCGGGTATGGCTCCGATATATTGGCTGTCATGGTCGATGGCCTTGAGGTGAAGCTGAAACAGCTTGACTTGCCCTTTCAGGGGATCTTACCAGGGCTGGATGCAAAGAAGTTTGATTTTGTCGCTACCTCGGTGACCATCACACCTAAACGAGCAAAGAAATATGATTTTACCGTACCGATCGCCGATGCCACCATGGCGGTTTTAAAAAGAAAAGGAGATTCCTCCATTCAAAAGCCTGAGGATATTGCAGGGAAAGTAGTAGGAACTCAGCTTGGTTCCGCGATGCTGACCTCTACTCAAACCTTTGATAAAGATTTAAAAGCCAAAGGGGATGGGACGAAGGAAATCAAAGAATATGTGGCCTTTCCGGAAGCCTATCAAGAACTGGCAACAGGCAGAATTGATGCCGTGATCAATACCAAAGCAAATCTAGCAGGAGTTCTGAAGAAAAATCCAGACAAATATGAAATTGTCGGAACCTTTGGCGAACCAATGTGGATCGCTTGGGCAGTTAGAAAAGGGGATAAAGAACTGCTAGATTACCTCAACAAACAAATTTTAGATTTGCGTGATAGTGGAAAGTTGGGCGAAATGCAGATGAAATGGTTTGGCTTTAAGATGGACATTCCAGATTCTGGCTACCTGCCAGAATAATAGGTAAGGAGAGTTGATATGGGGATTAATATCGATTTGATTGTTAATAGTTTACCGCTGTTATTAAAGGGAGCCCTGGTCACTCTCCAAATGTCGTTACTTGCAATTTTTATTGGCACGATATCCGGGCTTATCCTGGCCATCTTTCTAATAAGCGGAAAAATAATATTCATCGGGCCGACACGTGTCTTTATTAATTTGATAAGAGGAATTCCTTTTATTATTCAAATTTTTATTGTCTACTTTAGTCTCTCTAATTTTGGGATCGAGATTCCTGCCTTTGCCAGTGGCGTGATTGCGATGGCGCTCAATACAGCGGCGTTTCAGGCTGATATTATTCGAGCAGGAATTGAGTCGATTCCAAAAGGACAGCAGGAAGCGGCTTTTGCTTTAGGCATTTCCAAACGCCAGGCGATGCTGCGGATTATCATTCCGCAAGTGTTTGTCAAAATCCTTCCGTCCATTACCAATGAGCTGATCACCTTATTGAAAAACTCGTCACTTGTTTCTGTCATTGCCGTCGTCGATCTGACGCGGGTAGGGCAGCAGATTGTTAGTACCAGCTATCGGCCTGCTGAAATTTATATTGCTGTCGCCTTGCTTTATTTCCTTATGAACCTGGCAATCTCACAAGGATCAAGATATATAGAACGGAAAACAGCCGTCTATCGCTAGGGAGGTGTTGACATGGTTTTCGATTTTAGTATCGTCACCCGATACGCTGGGTTACTTTTTGAAGGATTTCTAACGACATTATCGATATGCGCTGCCGGTCTCTTGCTGGGGCTTTTCATCGGGATGATTACGTGTACGGTGAAAATGAGGTCCCCCGGCTGGGGCGCTGGTTTAGCCAATGTGTATATTGAATTCTTTCGCGGCACGCCCTTTCTAATACAGGTGTTTCTCTTATATTATGTTGGACCTGTATTCGGAATCGATATAAGTGCCACAGCAGCAGGCATCATCGGAATCGGCCTTTATGGCGGCGCCTATTTTGCTGAAATCTATCGGTCAGGCATTCTATCTATTCCTAAAGGTCAAGTCGAAGCCGCCCGAGCCCTAGGGATTGGAGAGAAGGCGATTCTATTTCGAATCGTCATCCCACAAATCTGGGGCCTGATCATGGCTCCTTTAAGCAACCAAATCATTTCACTGGTTAAAGAATCAGCCATCCTGTCTGTCATTACGGTGCAAGAGTTGACCTTTGTGGGCCAGCGGGCGATTAGTGAAACCTACAATTATGTGGAGATTTATACCATGGTCGCGTTTCTATATTGGGCACTCGTTACCCTCCTGGCCAACCTGCTTCGAGGCTTGGAAAAATATGCGACGCGTTATCTAAGGACTCGGGAGCGTTCTTCCACTGGATTTTTCGTGATGAAAGAGCAGGATATCAAACTATGATGCTAATGAAAGAAGGGAGATTATGAGTGAAACGGCAGTAAAAACAAAAGCAATTGAGGTAAACGGGCTCCGTAAGTCCTTTGGAAACCAAGAGATTTTAACAGGGATAGACCTGAAGATTAACGATGGTGAAGTGGTTTGTATTATTGGACCGAGTGGCTCTGGTAAAAGTACCTTGCTGCGTTGCCTTAATCTGCTCGAGGGGCCATCTGATGGAACCATCTCCTTCAACGGTGATGTGATTTTTCCATCCTCAGGCAGTCTTAATCTTCGTGAAGTTCGATCCAAGGTGGGAATGGTCTTTCAACAATTTAATTTATGGCCGCATAAAACGGTTTTAAATAATGTCATCGAGGCGCCTTTGCTGGTCAGAAAAAGGAATAAAGCCGAGGCGATTGAAAAGGCGGAAAGCTTGCTGAGAAAGGTTGGACTGATGGAGAAAAGGGATGTCTATCCGTCTAGTTTGTCTGGGGGACAACAGCAGCGGGTTGCGATTGCGAGAGCCTTGGCAATGGATCCCAAAATCATGCTATTTGATGAACCGACATCAGCCCTGGACCCAGAGTTAGTAGGAGAGGTTTTAAAGGTCATGAAGGATTTGGCGGCTGAAGGGATGACCATGGTCGTCGTCACCCATGAAATGAATTTCGCACGAGATGTGGCGGATCGAATCATTTTCATGGATCAGGGAGTCGTGGTGGAGGAGGGGCCTCCTTCCGAGATATTCTCCCAGCCTAAGAGCGAGCGTTTACGTCAGTTTTTAACCAGTGTACTTGGCTAGATACCCGAGTCTGCAAAATTGAAAAGGAGGAATTTCCCTATGTATGAATCAAAAAGACCCTATGAAAAGCAGAAATTGAATTTACCGTTCACAGGAATTTGTTCGTTTGCGAAGTATCCTATCTGTACGAACCTTGATGAATTGGACGCCCATATTGCGATTATTGGCGTTCCATATGATATGGGAGCACAATGGCGTTCCGGAACTCGTTTCGGACCACGCAGTATTCGGGAAGGTTCCACCCTTTATAGTTTTGGATTAAATGGATCCTACGATCCGGAACGAGATGAGGTGTTTCTTGCTCCGCCTTTAAAAATTGTTGACTGCGGGGATGTGGATATTGTTCACGGGGATCTTCAGCAAAGCTTCGAAAATATTGAAGAAGCGGTAAGAAAAATCATTTCAAAAGGGGCATTCCCGGTCATTTTAGGGGGAGATCATTCGATTACGATTCCTGTTGCTCAGGCGTTGGATTCGCTTGGATCTTTATGCGCCATCCAAATCGATGCCCACTTGGATTGGGCAGATGAACGTTCTGGACAGCGGTATGGTCATGGAAGTCCGATGAGGCGGATGGCAGAAATGGATCATTTTAATGAAATGGTTCAACTGGGGATTCGCGGAATTGGCAGCAGTATAAAAGAAGATTTTGATGATGCCCGTGCATATGGGAGTGTGATTTTGAGTCCCAAACAAATCCGCAAGATTGGAATCGATGGGGTGCTCAGCCGGATTCCAAAAGGAGGCTGTTATTTCCTTACCATTGATGTAGATGGGATTGATCCTTCCATCTGTCCGGGAACGGGAACCCCATCCCCAGGCGGCTTTTCCTATGATGAAGTCAATGCCTTATTGGAAGCCATTGTCCAGCGCGGTGAGGTTGTCGCGTTTGATTTCGTAGAAGTCGCACCTGCCTACGACCCCACGGGAATGACAGGACAAACCGCAGCCCGGCTCATCCTGGACCTCATGGGATTCATCACAAAAAAATGGGAAAAAGAAAACCGAAAAGCCTTTGCAAGTGAAACAATCGAAGCGTAGAAGCATGGGGAAGCATGGGGACGGTTCTCATGCTTCTTTTTTGGGGGGAGCATGGGGACGTTTCTTATGCTTCCATACACATGATTGCAGACCAGATGGTGTCGATGCTGGAACAGATGGAAGGAATAAATTTAAGGGTCAGTCCGTTTTTATTAGGACTGACCCTGTTTTTATGTTTATCTGAATGGGAAGTATGTAACTTGGTTATGAACCGAAGAAGTATATGTTTTATACATGCGTCATTCCGGACTAGGTGGGGTAGGACAACTGTCGACATTTTTTTCATGCAATTGGGGTAACAATTTCAGCAATGAAGTGGATAAGATCGTTTTTAAACAAATGTTTGATTAATTACGAAATATGGGGAATTGACATGAAGGATGTAGGTTGAGTCGATAACAATAGAATTTTCCGGGAAATTGAAGTTTTATCTGTGAAATATCCTAACTTTGCTCGACAATCTTTTTTACTAGTTTTGAAGAGTAAATGAAGAGGGATGAACCTTTCTGCTTTTTTAATTAAACGTTTGATTAGTAAAGAATATAGGGAATAGGGTCGAAACGCTGGAAGCATGAGAACCGTCCCCATGCTTCACTTTTTTTAAAAACGTTTCCAAAAGTAGTTGACGTTTCGAAATCACGGTGCTATTATGTGCCTGTATTAATCACATATGAGATTTAACATCACATATGTGATGTTAAATGGAAGAAGGAGGGAGCGTATGTCGGTCAAATCGGCGGAACGTGTTCTTCAAATTTTTGAGTTATTATCCCATAATCCAGATGGGCTGACGATTAAAGAAATCAGTGAAAATCTATCATTCCCACAAAGCAGTACTTCTAATCTAGCAGCGACGCTTACGTCTGCAGGTTATTTAAGTTTAGACTCTGCCAAAAAATATAGAATCGGGGCCAAGTTGATTCATATTGGAACGATGGCAATGGAAAACTTAGATATTTCACTTGTTGCAAAGCCGCATCTTGAAAAGTTGATGGAAAGTGTTCAGGAGACGGTATTTATGGCAACGTTGTCAGAAGAGGAATTGGTTTATCTTTTAAAGATTGATAGTAAACGCTCCATTCGGACAACTGCTCAAACCGGTTTCCGCAAGCCGCTTTATTGCACGGGGCTAGGCAAAACCTTCTTAGCCAATATGTCTGAACAAGAGCGGTCGAAAATTCTAGACCGAATTGAACTAGTACCGATTACGGCAAAGACGATTACCAACAGAGAAGAACTAGAAAAGGAACTCTATCAGTATTCGCTAATTGGATACACCATTGATGATGAGGAAAACGAAGAAGGCTTATATTGTGTTGCAGCTCCTGTATTTGGTGCTGATCGAAAAATACATGCAGCGATCAGTGTTGCTGGTCCAAAGGAAAGGATGCTTGCGCAGCAGGCTGAGGTTGTCGAAAGGGTTCTATCGACATCCAAAAAAATCTCAGAAAGCATTGGATGCATTCTATAGAAGAAAAGGGTGAAGACATGGATGTTATTAGTATTGGAGAGACCATGGTCTTATTCACCCCAAATACGATGGGAAAAATGCGTTATTCAAACCAATTCACTTCGAGAATAGCAGGGGCGGAAACGAATACGCTCATTGGGTTGTCTAGACTTGGGCATCGAACAGGATGGATAAGCCAGCTCGGGAAGGATGAGTTTGGGGCACAGATTTTAACAACGGTAAAAGGGGAAGGAATAGACGTTAGTCAAGTCTCAATTAGTGAAAGTGCGCCGACTGGTGTGTTTTTTAAAGAAATCGTTAACCAGGACAATGTGAATATTTATTACTATCGAAAACACTCTGCTGCAAGCCAGCTCACCCCTAAGCAAATCAATAAAGACTATATCGCAAAGACTAAGTTCTTGTATATCTCCGGTATTACACCGGCTCTCAGCTCTTCTTGCAAGGATACCATTTACCATGCGATTGACCTTGCAAGGGAGACAGGAGTGAAAGTCGTTTTTGACCCCAATCTTCGCAGGAAGCTATGGTCTGAGACTGAAGCGCGGGAAACATTGCTATCAATAGCCGCTAAGTCCGATATTGTGCTGCCAGGGATTGGTGAATGTGAGTTTTTATTTGGGACGCAAGATTATGAACAAGCAGCAGATGCCTTTCATGCTCTAGGAGCAGAAACGGTGGTTATCAAGCTTGGTGATAAAGGTGCCTACTATTCTACTAATGCTGGAGCAGATAAAGGATATGTAGAGGGCTTTACCATAAAAACGGTCGTTGACCCAGTCGGAGCCGGAGATGGGTTTGCTGCGGGTGTTCTATCGGGACTTCTCGATCATCTCACTATTGGTGAAGCGGTAAAAAGGGGCTGTGCCATCGGGGCCATGGTTTGCACCGTAAATGGAGATATTGAAGGCCTTCCCGATCGAGAGGAATTGAAGTATTTTACTAGTTTTAGTGCTGGAGATGAAGTAAAGCGCTAGCAAGGAGGAATGAGACGAATGAACACGTTACAAACAATATTAGATAATAAATTAATTGCCATCGTTCGTGGGGCAAGACCAGAGGATACGTTAAAAATTGTTCAATCGTTATATGAGGGTGGAATTCGAATTGTTGAAATTACCATGAATTCGCCGAAGGCTCTGTCAGCGATTGAAGGGGTTGCGGATGAATTCGGTGATAAAATGGCAGTCGGAGCAGGAACTGTATTAGATTCTGAATCAGCTCGCTGTGCGCTGCTTGCGGGTGCCCAGTTTATCCTATCACCTACATTAAAAGCAGAAACAATTAATCTAACAAAAAGGTATGGGGCCGTCAGCATTCCGGCTGCGTTTACTCCAACTGAAATTTTAAACGCCTATGAATTAGGTGGAGATATTATTAAAGTTTTTCCGGCTACTGGATTAGGTCCGAAATTTATTAAAGATATACACGGGCCGCTTCCTCATATTCCGTTGCTGCCAACCGGCGGAGTCGGCTTACATAATATTAAGGAATATCTCGAAGCAGGTGCAGCCGGCTTGGGAATTGGCAGTTCTTTGGTGAACACCAAACAAGAAGTGACAGAACAGTATTTAGTAGATTTAACCGAAAAAGCAAAGCAGTTCGTTCTTGCAGCACAAAAATAAATGAGATGGAGTGAATTCAAAATGAAGATTACAGGTTATGAATTGTTCCAAGTACCACCACGCTGGTTATTTTTAAAAATAGAAACAGATGAAGGAATTGTTGGCTGGGGAGAGCCTGTCATTGAGGGAAAGGCCGCAACAGTTAAGGCAGCAGTTGAAGAGCTAATGACATATTTAATCGGCAAGGATCCATTGCGTATCGAAGACCACTGGAATGTGATGTATCGCGGCGGATTCTACCGTGGCGGCCCTATCCTTATGAGTGCGATTGCCGGTATTGACCAGGCGCTTTGGGATATTAAAGGGAAGTTCTATAATGCGCCAGTCTTTCAATTACTTGGCGGGGCATGCCGTGACTCCATTAAGGTTTATTCTTGGATTGGCGGCGACCGTCCAAGCGATACAGCCAAAATGGCTTTAGATTGTGTTGAAAGAGGGTTCCAAGCGGTAAAGATGAATGGAACCGAGGAATTACAATACATTGATTCCTACGATAAGGTGGAGAGAGTCATCGAGAATGTTGCCGCAATTCGTGAAGCAGTCGGCAAGCATATCGGAATCGGAATTGACTTCCACGGTCGTGTACATAAGCCAATGGCGAAGGTTCTGGTAAAAGAACTTGAGCAGTTTAGACCGATGTTTATTGAAGAACCTGTATTACCTGAGAATAATGAGGCGCTAAAGGAAATTGCTTCGTTAACTTCTACTCCAATAGCCACTGGTGAGCGGATGTTCTCAAGATGGGACTTTAAATCATTATTAGCTGGCGGCTATGTGGACATTATCCAGCCAGATTTATCCCATGCAGGCGGCATTACAGAATGCAAAAAAATCATTAGCATGGCAGAGGCGTATGATGTAGCAGCTGCACCGCATTGTCCGCTTGGACCTATTGCTCTAGCAGCATGCTTACAAGTAGATGCGACTGCACACAATGCCTTCATCCAAGAACAAAGCTTAGGCATCCACTACAATCAGGGCAATGATTTATTAGATTATATCGTTGATCCATCTGTCTTCCATTATGAAAACGGTTATGTGAAGATTCCACAAGGACCAGGACTAGGCATCGAAGTCAATGAAGAAAAGGTACGTGAAATGGCAAAAGTGGGTCATCAATGGCAAAATCCAGTTTGGCGTCACAAAGACGGCAGCGTCGCAGAATGGTAAAACCAAATCGGGCGTGCTTGGTGACAGGCACCGCCCGAGCTTTGCCCAATTTTGGTTCATAGATCATTTTCTAATTAATAAATCTACTATAAAGGGATTGAGGATGAATGAATAATAAGGCGACGAAGGTTCGTTATGGTGTTGTTTTTATGTTGTTTATTACGGTTATTGTCAACTACATGGACCGAAGCAACATCTCGATTGCCGCTCCTTTTATTACAAAGGAACTTGATATTGATTCTGTTAAAATGGGATTAATTTTCTCTGCTTTCGGCTGGACCTATTGTGCATTGCAAATTCCAGGCGGTTGGCTGTTAGATAAGCTGGGTAACCGAAATACGCATACTCTAGGAATTGCCGGTTTCTCACTAATGACTTTATTGCAAGGGTTCGCAAGTGGTTTTTCAGGATTGATGTTCTTCCGCGTAGGCTTGGGTGTGTTTGAAGCTCCTGCATTTCCAACCAACAGCAAGGTGGCAGCTTCATGGTTCCCTGAGAATGAACGTGCTAGAGCGATTTCCATTTACACTTCAGGTCAGTTTATTGGCTTAGCATTTTTAACACCAACACTTATTTTCCTTGAGCAGACCTTTGGCTGGAGAGGATTGTTTATCATTGCAGGTATTATAGGTCTTGCATGGTCTGTTCTTTGGTTCCTGTTCTATCGTGATCCGGATAAGAATAAAAAAGTAAATCAAGCAGAGCTTGATTATATTCGTGAAGGCGACGGTTTAATCACGGGCTCTTCTGAGAAAGCGGTTAAATCTAAAATTAGTTTGAAGGATTTAGGCATTGTTCTATCAAGTAGAAAACTGTGGGGGATTTACATTGGACAGTTTGCGGTTAGCTCCACTCTATGGTTCTTCTTAACTTGGTTCCCTACTTATCTAGTCGAATATAGAGGCATGGGTTTTATTAAAACGGGGTTCTTGGCATCATTGCCATTTATCGCTGCATTCATTGGGGTGCTTGCTTCTGGATTTTTGTCTGACTTCTTAGTTAAAAAGGGTGTTTCTAAAAACAAAGCAAGAAAAGCTCCAATTATCACAGGTTTATTATTGGCGACTTCCATCATCGGAGCAAACTATGTAAATAGCCCAGCACTCATTGTATTATTCATGTCTATTGCATTCTTTGGAAACGGTTTCGCCTCCATTACTTGGGTGTTCGTTTCGCTTCTAGCTCCAAAACGTTTAATCGGTATTGCGGGCGGTGCGTTTAACTTTATCGGTGGTACGGCTTCCATCATTATTCCGATTGTTATTGGTTACCTAGTTAAGGGAGGGAATTTTGCGCCAGCACTTACGTTTATTGCTTGTGTAACCCTATTAGGTGCATTATCTTACATTTTCCTAGTTGGAAAAGTAGAGCGTGTTTCCGAACTCGATGATGTAAATAATGCTGCTTAATATCGGTGCCTGTCACGCCTTGAGTTTTGTCGAGAGGACCATGGGGACGGTTCTTGTGCTTCCATACACATGAGAGCAGCCATGTTGTTTCGATGCCAGAACAGATGGAGGGAATAAATTAAAGGGTCAGTCCGTTTTTATTATTGCGGACTGACCCTGTTTTTATATTGAACTGAATGGATAGAGAATAACGTGGCTATGAACCGAAGAAGATAATGTTTTAAACATGCGTAAATCCGGACTAGGTCGGGGTGGACAGCCAACGACATTTTTTTCATGCAGTTGGGGTAACAAATTTAGCAATGTCGTGGATAAAATTGTTTTTAAACAAATGTTTGATTAATAGCGAAATATGGGGAATGGAAGAAGCATGGGGACGGTTCTCATGCTTCTTTTTACTGACTTAACTTCATTCGGTCAGGCAGATTTTGTATCGTTGATTTCCAAAGTATTTTTTAATCTATTTAAGACTTCCTCTCTATTCCCGCTTTGAAGACCTTCATACCTAATCCCTATTGCAATGGAATGCGCTAATCGTTTTATAATAAAAGATAGATTAATCATAACTAGATTGGGGAAGAAAAGTAGATGTTTAAAAAGAGAATTCCAATTATCGTTGCCATGTTTGTTTTACTTTCAGGATTTCTTGCAGCTAAACCGGCAGCTGCAGCAAGCGTAACAAAATATGTAACAGCCACAGCATTGAATGTCAGAACGGGTCCGGGAACGACCTACCAAATTGTCACAACCATTAAGCAAAACCAAGCTGTCACCGTTTCACAAACGAGTGGCTCTTGGGATAAAGTGACTGTTGGCGGTAAAACAGGCTGGGCATCCAACCAATACCTAACCACTAAGAATTTGGCGGAAAGGTTAAAGACAGTGGGCAGCAACAAACAGTTAATTCTTGTCACTGCCAATGGCTACAATAGCTCAAATGCAGAAATTCGTACCTTCCAGAGAAATTCCCTAGGGAAATGGGTACCTGTGTTGACCACCACAGGTCATATTGGTAAATATGGATTCGCCACTGCCACCAATATGCGTGAAGGCGGTAAAAGGTCTCCAATCGGAAAGTATACAATTGGAACCGCATTTGGACGTTATGCAAATCCAGGGACCAAAATGCCTTACAGAAAAATCACTAGCGATGATGTTTGGGTAGATGATCCAACTTCAAAGCTCTACAACACTTGGCAATCAAGAAGTAAAACACTGGGTCAATGGAAGAGTGCAGAAAACATGAATATCGCAGCTTATTCCTATGGTTTCGTGATCAACTACAATACACAGCGAACTCCGTATAAAGGCAGTGCGATCTTCTTCCACATTGGGAGTGGCTACACGCTGGGATGTACTTCCACTTCACAAACGAATGTTGTCAGCATCTTGAAATGGTTGGACCCTAGTAAGAGTCCAGTTATCATTCAAACTCCGATTCAGGAGCTAAACAAATACTGATTTTGAGAGTAATAAAAAGCTGATTTACGGGTACTTGCGAGTGTAGAACTTTAAAAACAGGTAAAATCACTGATTCATTCATTTTTCCACTCTATTCTACGGGTAACTTACAATAAAAATGTCCTTCATATCCGGATGAAGGACATTTTTATTGTTTCAAAGAGTAGGATAAGTCGTCAATCAAGGTTATTGACGACCGACCACCGTTTTAAAGAGAGGGATGGGTAGTCAATGAGGGTAATAGACGACCGGCATCCTTTTCAAAGAGAGGGATGGGCAGTCAATAAGGGTTATAGACGACTGTAAGTTAAAAATATTTTTAAAAGAAAACGCCCAGTGAATGGACACTGTGCATTTTCCCGTGTTTCCTACTCTTCGAATATTTTCTTATCCCTTTCATGTGTAAAGCCTTCTGGCCATACTCTTCTTTTGATAGCTGCGAATTCTTCATCCGTTTTAAGGTTCTCAATGTATTCTTCAAGTAAAGGTTCTATATCTAATCTTTCAATTTTTTCCTTTCACCCGTCAAATAGATACGTAATAAACGCATTATCAGAGCTATTAACAGTAAGACGTGTCTTTATGAATGGATAAATCTTACCTTCAAATTCCAATTCATCGATAGGGAATTCATTTCTTGAAAGGTTCAAATCCACCAGTACAATTTTTTCCTCTTGAACAACCTGTTTATGCCTGTTAACTGCAACCGTTATCCAATTACTAATGGACATGTAAGCTTGCATATTTCTATCAAGACTTTTAAGGTTTTCTTGTATATAATTGAAAATCAAATTTTTATCTTCTATTAATTCCCTTGTCGTTATTATGTGCGCTCTGACATTATCCACCCGGCTTCGTTCTATAGAATCACAACCTTTTATTTTTTTTATTATTTATGACGATAGGTAATATTTTTTCATTACCTAAGGAAGCTTCCAGTAATTCTACAAGTATGTTCCCCGCATACGAATACCCATTTTTCTATTAACATCTCATACTGAAAAAATGGTGTGCAAAATGTTAGTTTCCATTACGCCTGCTCGATAGCTAATGAATGGTATGATGTGTCCCTCGAGTTCTCTAAAGTGCTGATTCCAAGCAGAAGAACCGTCCCTGTGCTCCTACCTGTGCTCCTATTTACAGTATGGCTTGTAGTCTACCTCAACTTTATCTTTTTCTTGGTAGGGTGCCAGCATAAAGGCTGCTTTGAAGATGGTATCTCCCTTGTTGATTAGATAGTGGACTTTTTTGGGTTCAACGTGAATAAAGTCTCCTTGTTTACATTGGAAGATTTCCTCGTCTATATGAATTTCTAGTTCTCCCTCTAAGATAAAGAAGTTTTCCTCCATCACGTTATGATAATGTGCGGCAAAATCTTGCCCTGGTTGTAATACAACAACACCAAAATTCATTCTCGGTCCTTTCAAGAGGTACTTTGGACCACTATCACCAAATCGGTATTCTCGCTCATTCTCGTTCATAACCGTCATTTTGTTCACTCCTTCGGATGTCTTATAGTCCTGGGGCAATCCACATATGGTTGGTGTATCCTTGATCTGCCAGCTCTAGTTGTACCTTGTACACAGCCTCCCACTTTTTATATAACTCTTCATAAATGAAGTGATTCGATTCGTTTGGTTCGAAGGTTTTTTCGAATTTAACCACTTGAGTAATGGCTTCATTAAAACTTTCATAAACCCCTGCTCCTACACCGGCACAAATGGCCGCACCTAGAGCTGTCGATTCCTTTACCACTGGAACTTTTACCTTTATATTCAAAACGTCAGCCACAATTTGGCACCATAAATCACTTTTTGAGGCCCCGCCTCCAAAAACAATCGATTCGGGTGATTGGTTTGTTAGGTTGGAAATGACTTCAATATTGCCCTTTGTGACAAAAGCGGCATTTTCCATAATGGCCCGGTAAAACGTTGCTTTATTATAGGAGCTATCAAACTTAAAATCTATGAAACTTGGTGCCGCATGTTTCCATGAAAAATAGTTCATTTTATCGGAAAACGTACAAATCATTCCATTGCAGCCTGCCGGTACTTGTTGTGCTCTTTTTTCCATTTGGGCATAAATGCTTTCCCCTTTTTCCTTCTGAAGAAAGGCTTCAAGCTCACAAAACGTATCCCTGAACCACCTCATGATCAGTCCAGGAAAGAAGGCGATGGCTTCATATTGCCAGGTATTTGGGATGGCATGGCAATTCACTCTTACTTTACAATCATCATTGATCTCTACCTGGTTGGTTGTATATTCATATTGCCAAAAGCTACCGCCTAAAACAGCTGCATCCCCTTCGTTGATGACCCCCATGCCAATGCAGCCTAATTGGGCGTCGCCGCCTCCAGCAACCACGACAGTCTGCGTGCTTAAGCCAGTAAGTGCGGAGAACTCCTGCGAAACATGGTTAATAATGGTTCCGCTTTCATTTACAATCGGAAAAATATCCTTTCTTAGACCTACCTTCTTAGCAATGCTTGGCTCCCAAACTCTTTTCTTAATATCAAAAAGACCAGTGGTGCAGCCATTAGAAGGTTCAACTGAAATTACATCGGTCATGCGATAGGTTATCCAGTCGTTCAACATCGTCACGTATTTCACTTTGTGATACGTTTCAGGAATATGATTTTTTACCCAAAGGATTCTGGGGATTGCTCCTAATGAAAAGGTCTGTCCAGAAATCTGGTGAATGTCTGCTTCGATTGTGTCACTTATTTTACATAGGTTAGCCACTTCGTCGTTTGATCTTGAATCCACGTTGGCACAGGCCCATAATTCCTTCCCGTTTTCATCGTATAGGACAATGGCTTCACGCATACTTGTGGTTGAAATCGCCACAATGTTTTCAGGGTTAACCTTACTCTTTGCTAAGATTTCCTTGATTAGTTGGATGATCATGTCTATATTTTTCTCGATAGCAAAGTCCATGGAGCCTGGATACCGTTTATCTTCATGATGGGTCCATTCTGATTGTGTAACAAATTGTTCATGGCCAAGTGTGTTAAATAAAATGACTCTGACACTGCCGGTTCCGGCATCAATTGCCATTAAGTACTTTTCCATGCTATCAACTCTTCCTTTCTATCATTATTAGGAGCCTTTCATTCGATTAGACTTTTAGCCACCACTTCATCCGTAATTAATACATCGATATAGCCCCCTTTTAGGGCGCCGATAATAGCCTCTCTTTTTTCAACTCCTCCAGCCACAGCAACCACATGGTTAAGTGATTTTAATAAATGAATATCGGTACTAACTAGTTGCTTATGCAATGGAAGATCTAGAACCTGGCCATTTCGATCATAAAATTGGCTTAATAAATCTCCTGCAGCTCCCAATGATTTATAGATTTCCATTTCATGTGAGTTCAAATATCCTTCCTTCACAAGGGTGGCCCGTTCGTTTACTGCTCCAATGCCAATGATGGTGATCGTAGAGTATGGGATCATTTCAAAGATCTTTTTGATTGGTTTTTCTTTTATTAACTGCTTGGCGAGGTGTTCCGTAGATACTAATAATGGGGCGGGCATAATGTAATGGTTGTGATTTTGATTGGTGTAATAATCGGATGACGAATCGATCGCTGTTGGAATGTAGAATTTTACACCTCCTGATAACGAGACGAAGGTGATTTTATACTTAGTGGAGATATTTAAATGTCCCAAGGTTCCTGAAACAGCTTGCCCATACCCAACATTAATCATGGTGTCGCTGTTAATTCGGTCTTCGATATAGTGGGCGGCGGCCTTTGTGAGACTATGTAACGGATTTTCGTTAGAGGCAGGGACGATATAAATATCTTGTAATTGATAGTGGTGCTTGATTTGATTCTGCAAATCGTTGTTAACCAACTTTTCTAGGTTAATTTTAAATTGGATAATGTTATTGGCTTTCGCGATATCTAGGTATTTGATCACTTTCATTCTAGATAGATTCAAAGACTCTGCGATCTCATTTTGTGTCATACCTTCGATGTAATATTTCCATGCGATTTTTATGATCAGGCTATTTTCATATGACATGTTTTTCACTCTCTACAGTTTATTTTTGAAACAAAAGTTTTATGTTAAAACAATTGTGATACTTTTGCTTTACGTTAAATCAAAAGTAACAGCAGTTATCATTCGAGCGCCTTTCTATATTGTAATAAGCATGTAATGAATATTATTCCTAGTTCATATAATCTACGAGGGAATCATTCATTGGGTGTTTTGGTTTATTTTTCAATTTGCGAACATCGGAGATAGATAGAAGGTTTGCTAGCTAATAATATGTTTCATCGTTAATAAAATGTATGAATCTGTAATATCTTTAATGGTAAGCGGTTACAAAAATGGTACTAAGGTAGGGGATGATAATGAAGGCGCCGAGGAACTTAGTGAGACTGGAGAATATCCGGAAGGCCTTTAATCGAAACATCGTTTTGGAGGAGGTTTCATTAGAACTTAATGAGTCAGAAGTGATCGCTATTATCGGCGGTAACGGAGCAGGGAAGAGCACCTTAATGAAAATCCTCACAGGGATCTACAAGGTGGATGAAGGGGTTATTGAGATTGCTGGTGAAAAGGCAGATCATCTAAATCCTTCCTCTGCACATGAAAGAGGCATTTATTTAGTGCCGCAGGAACCCTTGCTGTTCCCGAATATGACGGTTGAACAAAATCTCACGATTGGATTTAGTAAAAATAAAAATGAAGTGAGAGAAGAAGCGGCTAAGCTCATTAAAGAATTAGGCTGGAATCTTGATTTGAATCGGTTAGCTGTTACATTGAGTATCGCTGAACAGCAACAGCTTGAGATCATAAAGGGACTTTTAAGAAAGTCAAAAGTGTTAATTCTGGATGAACCCACCTCTACCTTAACGTTTTCAGAAACAGAGTCATTATTCAAAGTGATTAAACAGTTGAAAAATGCTGGGGTTGGCATCTTCTATATTACACACCGTCTTGATGAAGTTTTTCAGATTTCCACCCATGCCGTCATCTTACGGGACGGAAAAGTAACGCTTAAAGGGAAAATAGAGGAGTTCACGAAAGACATGCTGATTCAAGGGCTGCTTCCGGTTGGAAATGAAAATCATTACGAAGATCATTTTGAAAAACGAGGGGCTGCTCACGAGGGAGAAGAACCGATCCTTAAAGTTGAAAACATCGTTGGCGATGGATTTAAGAATATTAGTTTTGAAGTTTATAAGGGAGAGGTTGTCGGTCTTGCTGGTCTTGTCGGTGCCGGAAGAACAGAGATTGCGGAAGCGATTTACGGAATAAATCCGATTGAGAGCGGAAAAGTCTATCTTGATGGAAAGGACATTACCAAGTTATCCATAAATGAAACGGTTGACAGCGGTTTGGCTTATATACCGGAAGATCGATTTTTAAACGGTATTTTTTCGATCACTTCGGTGAGAAATAATATCACCTCGCAAATGATTAAACGGCACGGTTTTTTTACCAAGAAAAAGTTAGAAGAACAAGTGGCCGATCAGTATATTAAGAGATTAAGAATCAAGGTAAATTCCCAGGAGGACGAAATCAAATCACTTTCAGGCGGGAATCAACAGAAGGCTGTGATTGCCAGGGCACTATCCATGAACCCTAAATTAATCATCATGGATGAACCAACAAGGGGAATTGATGCGGCTGCAAGGGGTGACATCTATTCCATCCTGACAGAATTAAAAAACCAGGGATTTTCTATTCTCCTGATTTCCTCTGATTTAGAAGAAATCGAAAGAATTAGTGACCGCATCTATGCTGTCTACCAGGGGACCTGCGATGTTTGTCTAAACGTAGACCAAATCAATGCGGTCAATGTGATGAAAGCGGCTTTTGGAACCTTTAAAGGAAGTGATAAGACACATGCCGAGGGTTAGAAAAATATTCAAACAACGGGAATTTAGAACTTTCCTATTTTTAGTCCTTCTATTTGTTGTGGTGGGATTTATCAACTCTGACTATTTTTCTTTACAAAATATCGATAAATCTTTGAAAAGCAGCTTGCTTTACATGGTTCTTGCCGTTGGGATGACCTTTGTCTTATTAACCGGGAATTTAGATATTTCAGTAGGCGGAACGCTGGGGTTAAGTGCTGCTGTTTGTGGAACGATTCTCCGCGATGGAGGAAATATCCTTTTAGCGGTGATCACTGCCATCCTTATTGGGGCGATCATTGGACTCATTAATGGATTTGGCGTGATCAAGTTAAAAATTTCTTCGTTTATTATGACGTTAGCGATCCTTTCCATTACGAGAGTGGTCCAAGTTATTTATACGGACGGGAAATGGGTAGAAAATATACCTGCAAACTTTAAAGAGCTTTCGAATATCGACATCTTTGGGATTAATCTATTATCCTTCATCTTGATTGTTGGGGTCATCTTCGTTCAAGTTTATCTGTCTAAGAGCAGTAAGGGAAGGTATTACACTGCTATTGGTGATAACAGAGAGGGGGCCATTTCGTTAGGGATCCCTGTGAATCGATATATTGCTTATTCATTTATCATTTCTGGTATCTGTGCTTCTTTAGCTGGATTAATCTTTGTTAGTCAAATTGGCTTTGTCTCCACCAATGCTGGAACAGGAATCGAGTTGACGGTGATTGCAGCCTGCGTTCTTGGCGGTGTGTCATTGATCGGCGGGATTGGAACGGTTGTTGGGGCAGCATTGGGAGCGATTATTTTAACGTCCATCAACTCGGCTTTGGTTTATATGAAAGTACCAGCCTTTTGGAATGATGCGATTTCGGGTTCTCTATTAATCATCATTGTAGTGATTGATGCCCTGCTTGTGTTTCATGCGAGTAAACAGGCAAAAAAACTAAGATTAAATGCAAGGGTTCTTCAAAAGGAGGTGTAGAAATGACATGTTAACTAAAATCCCGAGGTGGAATCTTACTTTATTCGTCTTAATCGTTGCGGAAATAATTGTTTTTGGGATGATTAATCCAAGATTCTGGAATGTCACGATCCTGTTAAATAGCTTTAACGATTTTATTCCGATTGCCATTATTGGCTTTTTTGTCACACTGGTCGTGATTACAGGAGGAATCGACATTTCAGGCGTTTCGATTATTGGGTTAACCTCTGTTGTCACAGGTCTTTTGTCGCAAGTGGCGGGGATCAATATCTGGGTTTCTATCCTTTGTGCCATTTTCATTGGCGGGTTATGCGGCCTTCTCAATGGCGTTCTGATTGCTTATGGAAGAGTTCAATCGATGGTCATTACCCTTGGCGGGATGCTTTTATATAGTGGGATTGCCATTGTGCTGGTGGGATTGTCTGGTGTAAGTACCTATGAAGGAATTTCGGGCTTTCCTGAGGAGTTTAGCAGCATTGCAAATGGAGAGGTCATGGGAATCCCTCATGCTGTCATCTTATTTGTTATCATGTTTCTCATTGCTTATATTCTCCTGCACCGCACCAGGTATGGCAGATATATATACTTGACAGGAATTAACTCAAACACAGCTGATTACTCCGGAATTCATACGAAAAGAATCATTGCTAGTACCTACATCCTGTCAGGGTTAAGTGCTGGTCTTGCAGGGGTTGTATTAACTTCCTATTTAGGCAGTGCAAGAGCTGATTATGGTTCTGAATATCTGATGCCCATTCTTACTGTTGTGGTGTTAGGAGGGACCTTCATCACCGGAGGTAAAGGGGGTGTTGTCGGGACAGCGTTAGCCAGCATCATATTAGGATTTATGCAGCTAGGCTTACAAATGGCCGGGGTCTCCACCCAGTATATCGGATTAGCTACTGGGGTTCTTCTTATCGTTTCTGTTGCATTTTTGGGCATAAATCCAGAGTTCAGATTTAGCATGAAAAGGATTTTAACACAAAAACAACATATTGGGGGTTAGGGACAGTGAGAAAAATAAAGTCTATTAAAATAGTAAGTTTGATGGCGATTCTGACATTATTATTAGCTGCCTGCGGATCCAATGATAATGCTTCCGGAGACGGGGGTAAGAAGAAAGATCCGAAAGATATTCAGGTGGTGTTTATTCCAAAAATGACAGGGAACGCCTTCTTTGAATCTGGTAACGATGGCGCACAGGAAATGGCCAAGAAGGTTGGTTTTAAAGTGAAGTACGATGGTGCTCCTGAAGGTACGGTTTCGAATCAAGTACAAATTATCAATAGTGCTGTCAATAGCGGTGCTGATGCGATTGCCATTTCTTCTGTCTCTTCAGATGGTTTGAATCAAGCATTGAAAAAGGCATTAGATGCTGGCGTTAAAGTAGTCACATGGGATTCAGATGTGGACCCTAAATATCGTTCTGTTTATGTAGACCAAGGTACACCGGATATCCTAGGAAAAATGCTTGTTGACATGGCTGCCCAGCAAATGGATAAACCTGATGAGGCTAAGAAAATTGCCTGGTTCTATTCCAGCCCGACAGTTCCAGATCAAAACTCATGGGTGAAAGCGGCAAACCAATATATTAAAGAAAAGTATCCAAAATGGGAAGTGGTTACGACTCAATTTGGTGATGCCAATGAACAAAAATCATTGCAGGTTGGAGAAAGTATTTTAAATTCGTATCCTGATATTGATGCGGTTATTTGCCCAGACTCAACCGCTCTTCCGGCTATGGCACAAGCAGCTGAAAATAAGGGGTTAAAAGCGAAGGATGTCATTATTACTGGATTTGCTTCTCCTAATTCAATGAGACAGTTTATTGAAAACGGTACCATTAATAACCATGGTTTATGGGATGTAAAAAATCAAGGGGCTCTTGCAGTATACGTTGCTTATTGGTTAGCGCAAGGAAAGGAACTAAAAGTGGGGGACTCTTTGAAAGTACCTGATATGGGTTCTGTTAAAGTAGAGCCGAACACTATCCAAGGCTACGATTATACAGCAGATGATTCAGGAATTATTGTGCTGCCTGAACGGATTGTATTTACGAAGGACAATACGAACGATTACGATTTTTAACATGTTGATTGGAACGGAAGGCGGCCGCTAGGGCAGGTGCGCGGAATAAATCCAAAAAGGCGCGGGAAAAAGGGAAGAAGGCGCGGAATTAATCGGAGAATGCGCGGAAAAAACTTAAAATTGTGCGGAAATATCAGCCAAGTGCGCGGAATCAATCAAGTAAGCGTGCCCCCGCGGAAAGCCGCCTGGAACGGAAAGCAACATTCAAGGTTAATAGAGTACCTGTTATAAAGGAGTGGAAGAAATGGCAGATACACATGGCAACAAAAATGCAAAGGACTTTTCCGAGAGTATACCGTTTGCGAACAATGGGAATTACCACGTAAAAGGGGCAAACCATCTTGATTGGGGAATGAAGGATCGGTTATCCAGAATCTTTAACCCGGACACTGGTAAAACCGTCATGTTAGCGTTCGATCATGGTTATTTCATGGGACCTACTTCAGGGCTAGAAAGATTAGATTTGCTTATTCCTAGGTTGGCCCATTATGCCGATTGTTTAATGGGGACTAGAGGGGCGATTCGAAGCAGTGTCCCGCCGACCTTTAATAAAGCAATTGCCTTACGGGCTTCCTCTGGTTCCAGTGTGCTCCAAGATGACCTGAGTCATGAATCCATGGTCGTTGATATAGAAGATGCTATTAAGATGAATGCAAGTGCAATCGCAATACAAACCTTTATTGGCTCTGATGGACAGAAGGAAACCATTGAAGAGTTAAACCGTGCTGTTAACCTTGGCTCAAGATATTCCATTCCCACACTGGGTGTCGTAGCCGTTGGGAAACAAATGGAGCGCACCACTAGCTTTTTCTTGTTAGCTACAAGAATGCTGGCTGAATTTGGTGCACAAATTGTAAAAACCTATTATTGCGAGGACTTTGAAAAAGTTGCCTCAGCTTGCCCAGTTCCATTAGTCGTGGCAGGTGGTAAGAAATTACCAGAAAAAGATGCCCTGACTCTAGCCTACAACTCGATCCAAGGTGGAGCAGCTGGTGTCGATATGGGAAGGAATATATTTCAATCCGAACACCCTGAAGAAATAATTCAAGCCGTTGGTAAGGTTGTTCATGAAGGGTTTACAGATAAAGAGGCCTTTGAGTTTTACCAGCATCTCACAAACTAGAATCATAGGGACGGTTCTGGCGCTTTTTTAGATAGTATCAGAACTAAGCTTAATGAAGGTATGTTGCTAAGTAAAGCTTCTACTTTTGAGTAGGAGCTTTACAATAAAAAAGACGACAAAATATTGTCGCCCCTAACATTGTCTTTCGATATCTTTTAATTCTTGAAGAAAGTCTTCTCGTACCCAATAATATGTTTTGGATTGTTTAAAAGCCTTAATACATTCTTTTAACTGTATATTCTCATCCATTGAGGTTGTCAATGTTTCTGACGACAAGTTGTTAGGTACTCTGTTTAGTAATCTTTTTAAATTTTCATGTGTTACCGGATCCAGTTTAGAAAAAGTAACTTCTAAAGCAATTTCCATGAATGTCTTAAACCTACAGGGGCTTGGAATGACTATACATGTCTGCATTGAAATCTCCTCCTCCTAATGCTTTGTTCTAGCATAACAGGAAGTGGACAAGAAGTTTGTTTTTTTATGGTAAAAAGTATAAATGATTTTGTCGTATGGGGACGGTTCTCATGCTTCCTTGTACTTATTGAGCATTTCCTTATTCAAATAAGTTTCATTCTGTTTAATTCCGCTTTACTTTTTGCAATATTTTGATAAGATAGCAAAAAGGCGGTGATATGTATGTCCATAAATGTAATTGAACTCCTTGGAGCACCGTATGAAAGCTTGGTTGATGCACAGGTTGATAAGAGCCCAAGTGAAGTGGTGGTAACCGAAACCGAAGAGACGTTTTATATCGTAGAACGTGAGGTTTATGATACCCAGTTAGTGTCACAAGGATATAAAATCGTAGTAGAAGAAGGAGAGTAAACCTCTCCTTTTTGTATGGGTGCCCAGCAAGCCTTTAATGAAAGCCTTAGATAATAAAAAGTTAAGGAGAGAGTTTCTCGCAAGGAGTGCCCTGATCGAGTAATACTACGCCCAGTAAGACCCCCAGTATTTCATTTCTTTTATAATGGTATGTAAGGATTGTCCTTTTTCAGTAAGTGTATATTCTACTGTTACGGGTACTGTCGCGTGAACAGTCCGAATTAAAACACCGTTGGATTCTAGATGTCTTAGCGTATCGGTTAAGGCCTTTGGACTTATCTTGGAAATAGCCTTTTGTAATTCTCCAAACCTCTTTTTTCCTTCGAATAACTCTTTTAATACGAGAAAAGACCATTTTCCCCCAATGACACTAAGTGCTTTTTCAATGGAACATTCAATCTCTAAGGGTGCCGTTTCCTTTACTTCACACATAGACTACCTCTTTCTAATTTATAGTAACTATAAATTTCATAGTAATTAACATATAGGTTATTATATCAAAAATATTTCAGTGGTTGTTGTTCCAAAAAAGAAAACGTATACTTTTTTTTGTAAGGGTTTTTATCGTACATATTGAAGGAGAGGGAGATGAAACAAATGAAATACCGTAAACTTGGAAAAACGGATTTAAACGTTTCGGTTGTTGGAATCGGTACTTGGCAATATGGCGGCGAATGGGGAAAAGACTTCACACAAAAAGAAGTGGATGAAATCTTAGACAAGGCCAAGGAAATGGGAATTAATTTGATTGATACAGCCGAATGTTACGGTGATCACCTTTCTGAAAAATTTATTGGTAATTACTTAAAAAATCAAAAAAGGGAGGATTGGATCGTCGCAACAAAGTTCGGCCACCATTTCCATGAATCCTTTACCCGGACCAATCATTGGTCTGCTGGGGAAGTAGTGAAGCAATTGGACGATTCTTTAAGAGCTCTTCAAACAGACTATGTAGACCTCTATCAATTTCACTCCGGCGGAGATGATGTCTTTCAAAATGAAGAATTATGGACGGTTTTGGACAAGCAGATCGAGGCAGGAAAAATCCGTCATCTAGGAATATCAATCGGTTCGAACGAGAATATCTACCAAACGGACTTAGCAACGGAAGTAAATGCCGGTGTGATTCAGGTTGTGTACAACCGGTTAAACCGTAAACCTGAGGAAAAAGTTTTTCCTTCCTGTGAACGGCAAAATCTTGGTGTCCTAGCTCGGGTTCCATTAGCCAGCGGATATTTAAGCGGCAAATATAAGCCAGGTACAGTATTTGGTCAAAACGATGTTCGGAATAACCATGAACAAAGTGAAGTGTTCAAACAGCTTAAACTGGTTGAAGAAATTCAGCGAAATGAAGTCCCAGAAGGAGTCAATATGGCTCAATGGGCGCTTGCATGGTGCCTAAAGCATCCAGCTGTTACGAGTGTCATCCCTGGATGTAAAAATGTAGAACAAGTTGAATTAAATGCACGGGCTTCCGACTTAGAATTGGTATCCGATCAGCATCCACAAGCTGTGGAAGTATAAATAGGGGGTATTAACATGCCGAAAGTAGTGGTAACAGGTGGGAGTGGCCTTCTTGGACCAGATGTGATAAGAGAATTTTTAAATCATGGTTATGAAGTGGTTAATGCTGATATGAAGCATCCAAAAGAAGCGCTTTGTCAAACCGTGATTACAGACTTAACCAATCTTGGTGAAGTGTATGGTGTCTTAGCAGGGGCCGATGCGGTTGTCCATCTGGCAGCTATACCCGTTGCCTACTCTCATCCAAACGAAGTAACCTTCCAAAATAATGTGATGAGTACCTATAATATTTTAGAAGCGGCAGGGAGTTTAGGGATTAAAAAGGCGGTGATATCCTCGAGTGAATCGTCCTATGGCCTTTGTTTTTCTAGGCAAAATTTAGCACCCAAATATGTACCAATCGATGAGGAACATCCACAGCTGCCTGAAGACAGCTATGGGTTATCGAAAATTGTCAATGAGAAAACGGCTGATATGATTCACCAAAGAACGGGTATGCAGGTTGTATCTATGAGATTAGGAAATGTCATCAGCCCTGCGATGTATAAAAATTTCCCTAGTTTTATACATAAGCCAGAATTACGAAAAACGATTCTTTGGAGCTACATTGACACAAGAGACGCTGCATCTGCTTATCGTTTAGCAGTTGAAACAGACGGACTAGGTTCGGTTCCACTATGTATTGCAGCGGATGATTCAAGTATGGATATAGAGAGCACGCTGCTTATGGAAACATGTTTTCCAGAAGTGAAAGATTTCCGCAGTGATTTGTCAGGATTTCAATCGATGTTAAGTAACAAAAAGGCTAAAAAACTATTAAATTGGCAGCCTGTTCATCAGTGGAGAAATTATGCGTTATAATGACTATTTTTTAAAAAATATGAAGGAGGAGTTAAGATGACAAATGGGTTACTAAGTACTACTACATTAAATAATGGTGTAAAAATGCCTTGGCTTGGATTCGGTGTTTTCAAAGTGCAAGAAGGAGAGGAAGTCGTAAATTCAGTCAAGACTGCCCTTGAGGTCGGTTATAGAAGCATTGATACGGCGGCTATTTATCGAAATGAAGAGGGAGTAGGGAAGGCGATAGCTGAATCGAACGTACCTCGTGAAGAGTTATTTGTAACAACTAAGGTCTGGAACGGCGATCAAGGCTATGAATCTTCCTTGGCGGCTTTTGAAACAAGCTTGAACAAATTAGGTTTAGACTATTTAGACCTTTATTTAATTCACTGGCCAGTACCTTCTAAAGGATTATATCTTGAAACATGGAAGGCCCTTGAGAAACTTTATAAAGAAGGGCGCGTCCGTGCCATTGGAGTCAGTAATTTTAATGTTAACCATCTCGAAGACCTTCTTGCCAACTGTGAAATTAAACCGATGGTCAACCAAGTGGAATACCACCCTGTTTTTAATCAACAGGAATTACGTGATTTTTGTCAAAAGAATGAAATCCAGCTTGAAGCATGGTCTCCGCTTATGCAGGGCAGTCTGCTTAACGACCCAGTCTTGGTGGAGATTGCGAACAAATACAATAAGTCTACTGCCCAAGTGATCCTGCGCTGGGATATCCAAACAGGCGTGGTGACGATTCCAAAATCAATCAAACCACATCGGATTGCGGAAAATGTGGATATCTTTGATTTTGAACTTACACAAGATGATCTACAGCAAATCAGCACGCTTAACCAGAATAAGCGTCAGTTCGGTGACCCTGAAGTGGTCGGCAGAGATTAATAGGAGGGAACTCTAAGTGGAAAAGCAAGTAGTCGTCATAACAGGTGCAACAAGAGGAATCGGCCGTAACATTGCTTTATTTTTTGCGGAAAAAGGCTTTTCCGTGGTTGGAACTGGCAGAGATTCCGAGAGATTAAAAGAAGTTCAAACTGAGCTTGAGAAAATTTCTCCAGATCATTCGATGTTCGCTATGGATGTCACAAAGCAAGCGGATGTTCAACAAGTAGTAGAAAATGTATTGGGGAAATATGGACGAATTGATGTTTGGATTAATAATGCCGGTGCGTTCATGGCTATTGGTCCTACCTGGGAAGTGAAACAGGAAGATTGGATTAATGATGTCTCTACGAACCTATTTGGAACGTTTCACTGTGTCCAAGCGGTGGTTCCTGTTATGTTGGACCAAAGGTTTGGAAGGATCATTAATCTGGTCGGCGGCGGAACGATTGGTGCTTTTAAATATGGTAATGGCTATGGAACCTCCAAAACAGCGATTGCCAGATTAACAGAGAACCTAGTGGAGGAATTAGCGGAAACTCCGGTCAAAGTATTTGCCTTAGATCCAGGCTTAAACGATACAGACATGACTCGTTACCAGCGATATACAGATGTCGGACAAAAATATTTAACTGAAATCGAGTCCCTATTCGAGCAAAACATAGATGTACCGCCGCATCAAGCACCACAATTTGCCTATTACATGGCGGCAGGGGAACTAGATGAGTATGTCGGCCGAGTCGTCTCCGTTTATGATGATTTAAAGCAATTAAAAACAGCTGCGGCTAACGCCAGTGATTCCGACTTCTATAAATTACGGTTAAAGAAATAAGTTCAAGAAGCATGGGGACGGTTCTCATGCTTCTTTTTCTGTTACTTTTCTCCAGCTTCATTATGCCTTCATTCGGTCGGGTAGATTTTGTATCGATTGGACCACTAGATCTAACTTTGACTCAATCCGGTAAAGCAGATAGAGGGTCACGACAATAGGGAATCCTACTTTGCTAATGAATGGTATGATTTGTTCCACGAGTCTTCACTCCTTTCCCAAAGGTTTCAGCTCCGAAGCACAAGAACCGTCCCCGTGCTTCCGCTGGGATGTACTTCCACTTCAGAAACGAATGTTGTCAGCATCTTGAAATGGTTGGACCCTAGTAAGAGTCCAGTTATCATCCAAACTCCAATTCAGGAGCTAAATAAATACTAACTCTCCTTGGAGAAACAAGAAGCCAACAGAGTTCTGTTGGTTTTTTTAAAATAATGGTTTGAAATGAAGAAAAAGGGGGTAATTAAAAAGAATATTCTATTCTTGAAGAATAAGTCAGACTGATCTGAATCGGACAAGTCGACATAAATCGACAAAATTTTTAAAAAACCTTATAATTAAGTTAGGATCATACGATAAAGGCAAAATCATTGAAAAATGATGACGCAAAACTATAGGGGCTAAAGTCTTTGACCATGCCAGCCAGTTACCGAAATCTATGCCTCTGTATGGTTCACAAAGAACGGGAGGTAAATCATGACTAACAAGGTTAACACGGAGTATTTGTTGGCAAAACAGAGTAACGCATCTGAATGGTATGAACCAAAAAAGTCAAAAAATGCACTTAAAATTAAGTCCAGCATTCTTTTAGTTTGGTATCAATTTCAAATGAAGTATCAGCTATTACTACTTGAAGGCTGTCTTGACCAAAATCTTAGGGGAAAAATCTTACATAAAATTGAAAAACAAAGTCAGAAATTAAATAAACTAAAGATAAAAGGATGAGTTCACTTTTAAATGAACTGTTATCCCGTTACATATAGAGCAGTCGGCCGGAAAGGTCGAATCAACCTTCTCGTTCCTGCCGATTGCCTTTTACAAAGGCCCTTCCGCGAAGTGAAGGGCTATTGTATTATTTTAAATTCTTTCGACCTTGTTCATATTTCTCTTCATGCAAATGATCTACATAATCATCTGAAATCTCACCTAAATGAAGCCAATCCTCTCCGTTGTCCACAACATCCAATGATTCAAAAAACTGTTGAGGGATCGTAAAGTCAATCAGAAGTTCCCCTGAAGTACTATAGACACTACCGGATAAATTGCCTTTTGGAGGCTCCTCCATTTTTAATAAATCCTTAAACGTTACAGGCTGGCCGTTCACCTTAAAGTTCATTTTAATTTCATACAAGGCAATGGTTTGCTCCAAAATTTGAAGCATTTCATTTAGGTCTTCGTCACTTAATTGACTAGGATCTTCGACCGTAAGGAATTTTTCCCAAAGGGTATCGTTTGTTGCGATTTGGTCAAGTTGATCTTTATTTTTTTCTTCTACTTCCGCTAAATAGTTAAAAAATCTTTCCGCTTCAGTTTCCGTAATGCCAAATTCCCCTAATGCGTTTTCGACCTCTGCCATATACTCATCGTTATTTACATAAAATTCAAGGGATGCATCCAAATCCTCTATAAATTTATAGTCATTCACGTTATCACCAAAATGGTCCATTAAATCAGCAAATTCTTTATCGGTCAGACCATATTTAGTTAATAGCTCCTGAAAATTTTGCGCGTTAATGGGAGTACCCATGACATCTTTAAGATCTTCCACAGTGTTAAAATCATCTAATGGAATTTCATAGTAGGAAAGGTAGTCAAGTAACTCTTGTTTCGTCCATCCGATTTCCGCTAAATATTGATTCAATTCAGTTTCGGGGGGAGCTGCATTCGCTGAAGGAACATTCAATAGGAATGGCAGCGAGAGCATGAGCACTAACAAAACCTTAATACGGACCATTGGTACCCTCCTTTAATTTGGTGCATTAATAATTTACCCTGATCTGGAATACTTAGAAATAGAAATCTGCCTAATTCTTTTGGAAACTGCCCCAAGTTTACACAGAACGGCTGCAGATAAAAGGAAAGTTATGCCTTAGATGATGTTCTCCACAGTGTTCATTTTCATAAAAACGAAGGTAATGTGAAATCCTATTCACATTGGAACAAAGTGGGGGAAGATTCAATGAGAGACATTCAAGAAAAAGGTCTATTCTGGCGTTGGGGAATGAGGATGTATAGATTACGCTGGGCCGTAACTATTTTTTGGGTATTGTTATTTGTAGCTTCCGCATTCTTTGTTCCCAAACTACCTGATCGACTGAAGGATAGTGGATTAACGGCAAAGGGGAGCGAATCGGACCACGGATTTTCATTAATGAAAAAGGAACTTGGGACATCTCTGTCTACCATTACTGTGGTTTATACAAGTCGTAATCTAGATCTAACCAGCGTACAAGCTAAGAAGGACATACTGCAATCTTTAGATCCATTGAAAAAACAAAATTATGTTGAAAACATTCATTTCAATTCAACACCTCGTTTAAAAGAGGATAAGGGAATTCAGTCGATTGTTGTGGAACTAAAACTAAAGAATCAAGAGGCGCTCAACCATTTTCGAGAGATAAAGGGTCTGATGGGGAAGCCCAAGGGCATGAAGACCTTTGTGGATGGAGAAATTGCTACCATTCATGAAGTACAGCAGGCGACAAAACATGACATGGCCCATTCAGAAAAGATTGGCCTTCCGATTGCCTTACTCGTTCTATTATTTATTTTTGGGACCGTTTGGGCAGCGATTCTACCTCTGTTAGTGGGTATCATGAGTGTTTCTCTCACACTTGGAATGACTTATTATCTTACTGGATTTTATTCGCCTTCAAATTTTCTTCCCAATATCGTGATGATGCTAGGTCTTGCAATCGGTGTTGATTATGCCCTTTTTTTTGTCAGTCGTTTTCGAGAGGAATTAAAAAGACAGCCATCCGTAGAGGAAGCCGTAGCGATGGCTACACAAACAGCCGGACAATCTGTTTTCTTTTCTGGATTTGCTGTGTTAATAGGTATGTTTGGCATGCTTTTTATAAAACTCCCTATTATTTACTCGCTATGTCTGGGTGGGGTGCTTGTGGTCTTTTCAGCCATGATTCTATCAAGCACGCTTTTGCCCTCGTTATTAGGCATTATCGGCCATCGGATCGACTCTCTTAAGGTATTTGCACGTACTCAAAAGAGAATGGAAAACTCCATCATATGGGAGCGCATCGCCCTTTCTGTCATGAAACGGCCGGCCGTATTAGCCATTGTAATCAGTACCTTGTTACTATCACTTATGCTCCCTATTGTTCGTATGAAAGTCGGAGTTCCAACGGCGGAAGTATTGCCCCCATCCTATGAATCAAGAAGAGGGGCGGAATTGTTAAAAGAAAATTATGACGTACGGAAATCAAACCCGATTTTTATTATTGTGAAGACAAAAGAAAATGTCACAGAAGTATCTTCCATTCGAAGTATTAAGAAATATGAGGACAAGATACACCGATTACCTGGTGTGCTCTCGGTTCAAAGCTTTATCGATGTTCTTGGCAATCGTACACCAGAAGAAACCTTTCAACTTCTAAAGTTAAAGGGAACACATGACCGAATGATATCGGAAAGTTTATTGAATGGAAATTTCGCCCTGCTAACAGTTGTACCACTGTCAAAACCAAATTCAGCGGAAGCTTCCAAACTAGTTCACCAGATAAGAAAGGTAACAGCCAATAACTTAGGAACGCATGTTACTGGGCAAACCGCTTTGCTTGTAGATATGATGGACCGAATAAATTCAGGGTTACCAATGCTGATGATGTTTATTATCTCCGTAACGTATGTAATCCTGCTTTATGCTTTCAGATCGGTTCTCATTCCGCTTAAGGCTGTTATGATGAACGTTTTAAGTCTTGGCGCAAGTCTAGGAATCGTTGTCATTGTGTTTCAGTATGGATATCTAACGGGTTTTCTAAATATAACTTCCACTGGGTATGTTAGTATCATTATGCCTGTAACGATCTTTTGCATTGTGTTTGGGATCTCGATGGATTATGAAGTTTTTTTAATATCAAGAATTAAGGAAGAATACGATAGGTCAGGTGATAATGAAAAAAGCACCGCTACTGGGCTTCAGAAAACGGGCCGTCTGATCAGTAGTGCTGCCCTCATTTTACTAGTTGTTGTGGGTTCGTTCATTTTCACCAATATTGAAATTACCAAAGCACTAGGTGTTGGTTTATTTTGCGCCATCTTCATTGATGCAACCTTAATCAGAATTATCGTAGTCCCCGCATTAATGAAACTACTCGGTCCTGCCAACTGGTGGGCCCCCAAATGGATTGTAGGAAAGTAGAAGCATGGGGACGGTTCTCATGCTTCTTTTTTATAAGAAAAAAGAATGAATGCAGGATCTAGGCAGTGTTACTTGCTTCCTGCCACTATCCCAATAAAAAAAGGATGAAATCAAAGTGATTTCATCCTTTTTAACATATATCTCTCTAAACCACTGTGTTTGCTGCGGTGATGAAGGAAAATCCCTCATACCCCTTAGCGGCAACTTCGGTGCAACGGTCGCGGTAGGGGCCATAGCCGCCAACATAGATTTGGAATCCACGCGCTTTACCTTCAATATTAGCGCCCGTGTACCAGGATTCGGTCTTCGTATAGAGGGTCATGTCAGCTAATTCACGGCAATGCTTGCTCCAAGCTTGTTCGGCGTCTGCATTTGCCTCGATGGCAGCCATATCATGCTTTCGGAGATACTGGATACAATCCATGACCCATTCGACATGCTGCTCAATCGCAACTGGCATGTTGCCCAATACAGATGGACTTTCTGGACCCGTAATCATGAACATATTCGGGAATCCGGCTGTTGCAATTCCTAAATAGGTGCTCACCGCAGATCCATTTTCCCATTTGTCCTTGAGGGAAACATCGTCTTTGCCGCGGATATCCATTTTAAATAGGGAGCCCGTCATGCCATCATAACCGGTTGCGAAAACAATGACATCTAAATCATATTCAGCATCGGTTGTGCGAATTCCCTGGGCCGTGATCTCCTGAATTGGAGCTTTTTTTACATCGACCAAGCTGACATTTGGACGGTTATAGGTTTCAAAATAGTCAGTATCAATGATTGCTCGTTTTGTCCCGTAATAATAAGTAGGAGACAACTTTTCAGCGGTTTCTGGATCTTCTACAATTTCGTGTATTTTCGAACGGATAAACGCCGAAACGGTTTCGTTTGCGTCCTCATTTGCCAGGAGGTCAGCATAAGAAAACAATATGGCCGGACCGCCTTCCTTCCAAGCTTCCTCAAATACCTGCTGGCGAACTTCTGGTGAATCTTCAAGTGCGGAACGATCGCTCGGCGGGGTGGGCAGGCCGGCTAAGGAGGCGCGTATTGTTTTCTTTATTTCATGAAAGTTTTCTTTTGCTTGTTGAATATATTCCTTGGTGTAAGGATGGTTCCTAGCCGGAACCGTATACTGAGGTGTCCGCTGGAAAACGGTAAGGTGGGCGGCTTCCTTCGCGATCACTGGAATAGCCTGAACACCACTTGAGCCCGTACCGATGATTCCCACACGCTTTCCGGTAAAGTCTACTTTTTCGTGCGGCCAGTGTCCCGTATGGTACCAATCGCCTTTAAAGTTGTCTAAGCCCTTCATATTCGGAATATTGGCGGTGGAAATACAGCCAACCCCCGTGATAAAGTAAGTGGCTGAAATGCTTTCGCCATCTTCTGTTCGGATCATCCATCGATTAGATGATTCATCGTAGTGGGCTGATTTAATCCGGGTTTGGAATTGAATATCCTTTCGGAGGTCGAACTTATCGGCTACAAAGTTCAAATACCTTAGAATTTCTGGCTGCTCAGGGTATCGTGAAGTCCATGACCATTCCTTATATAATTCTTCAGAGAAAGTATAATTATAATAGATGCTTTCGGAGTCACAGCGTGCTCCTGGATAGTGGTTCCAATACCATACGCCTCCGACTCCGCCTGCTGCTTCATAGGCACGAGTGGAGAGACCGGCCTCCCGTAAACGGTAAAGCATATACAATCCTGAAAAGCCTGCTCCGATGACCACAGCATCGAGAGTAGTTACTTGATTTTCTTTTTTAGTAGATGGCATTTGAATTCCCCCTATAAAATTAAAATCAGTATCGTAAGCTTTAAAAATATTAGCGGTTGGCTTGGGTGACTTTCGTGGAGGTATTTATAAATTGGGCGATTTTTGAAATGGTGTCTTTGATCTGTTCAGGGAACACGGCCATATTGGTAAAGTAGCCGTGAATGATTCCCGGCTCTGTATAAGCTTCGACTTTTACGCCTGCATCCCTTAAGCGGTTCGCATACGCGATTCCTTCATCTCGGAGGACGTCACATTCGGCCGTTACTACAAAGGCTGAAGGGAGGTTCTTGAGGTTATCGGCACGTAATGGGGCAATATAGATATTTTTTGCATCGAATGGATGATTGATATAATAGTCGCCAAACCAAATCATCAAGTCGCGGTCGAGCCCGTAGCCTTCGGAAAACTCTTTGTAAGAGCGGGTATCATAAGCTAAATCCGTAACAGGATAGATTAACACTTGTGCGGAAATGGCCGGACCGTTTTGATCCCTTGCCATCATGGAAACAACGGCTGATAAATTACCACCTGCACTATCGCCGCCTACGACAATATTGGAAGCGTTTGCATTTAGAGCTGCAGCATTTTGACTAACCCATTCTAGCGCCGCATACGAATCTTGGACAGGGATTGGAAACTTATATTCAGGCGCCATCCGGTAATCTACAGACACCACGACTCTTTCCGTTCGGTTGGCGATCATTCGGCAGCTTGCATCTGCTGTTTCCAGGTCACCAATGACCCAGCCGCCCCCATGGTAGTATACAAAGAGAGGAAAAGGGCCTTCACCTTCAGGAGTATAAATTCTGACTTTAATCTCTGCATCATCACTGACAGGAATTAACCTGTCTTCCACTTTAGCAAGTGGTGCCAATTCTACTTCCACAGGAGGAAATTGTGCGAATAGATCTCTTACTTCCTGCGCTTTCAACGATTGAAGCTGCGGCATTTGATTAAATGCTTCCAAATAGGCTTTTGCTTGTGGAATTAATTGAGTCAAAGTGATCTCCCTCTTTCCAATCATTTTTTTGATAGTGAAGAAAAAAAGTAACTTACTATCTATGAAAATAGTACAATTAATTTTATAATATGAATATTCCTAATTTTGAATATATTGGTTCCCTAAAAAGGAGGTAGTATGGTCTTAACTAGTTTTACGTTACAAGAGCGAGTTCGAAGCCTAGAGTCACTTTCGAATCATAAAGAGAAATTGCTAGAAATGCTGAAAGTGTATTTGGAGCTTTTTCCTGTCTCGGATGCCTTTTTGTTCAGGTATTCGCCGTTAGAACATCTTGGTGAAGGCATTATTGCTTTAACTTCTTCTGGGTTAGTCCATATTGGAGATATTCGTGATGACATCCAGACGATCCCTCTCATTTATGCAGCCATCCGTGAAAGAAAGGCGAAATATAGTACAGGACTCGAATACTTTTTAAAACATTCGACCTGCAAATTTTCAGACCGGTTTCCGATTAATTCGTCGGCAGTCGTACCGCTTTGTTTTGGAAGCGTTGTCATTGGATATATTTGCACCACAGAGTTTGAAGCTGGTACTGGCAAGATGGATGATCAAATGCTGTCTTCTTTAACCTTGTTTGGCAGACTTGTGGGTAAGGTGCTGGATGATTCGACGGATGTGGATGGAGATACGATTCAGATTAGCAAAAGAGAGCTAGAAGTCATGAAGCGAATCGCCCGTGGAGAAAGTACGAAGGAAATGGCCGCCTATATGGGAATTGGCGAAGTAACCGTAAAACAATATGTAAAATCAGCTATAAAAAAACTCAACGCCCAAAACCGAGCCCATGCTGTGGCGGAATTATTTCGAAGAGGGATTATAAAAATGTGAAGTGTGGGTGAAGCATGGGGACGGTTCTCATGCTTCTTTTTATGCAGTGGGAAAGGGGTTCATCTTTTATTCTATAAAAATAGGTAAGGAGAGGCAGATATGGGGACGAACCAAATATCGACATTCCTTTTAACTGATAGAAGGTACAAAATAAGGAACGGTTCATGCTCAGAGTATTTTTAATCAAACGTTTAAGTAGTGTTGAATAAAAGGAAAATGAGGAGAAATATGTAGATTCACAAGAATAGCATCATTTTCTGGGGAATATTGTTGCGAACGAGCCTATTTTTGTCGATTGGCCACGCAATCCTTTCTATGTAATCCTGCCAAATGGGGGGCTCCAAAAATTATTTAATATGTTAAGACTTTATTAAGAATTAAGAGCTATTATTAAGACAAGCTTTTTCATACCCCCTTTTATATTATATCTGGATGCCCTCAAGGATTGTTTATGAACAATCTTGAGGGCTATTTTTTTTGGGGGGTTATTGGAGCAATATCATTTTACTTAGAAAACAAGCTTTTTACCCCTTTATAAATTAAGACCAGTGAGAAGACAAGGACAGTTAAAATGCCAAGGATATTTGATACCGGTGAAACGCTTTCAAGAAATGAACCAGCTAACGGAACTTTTATAAGTGCAAAACCAGAAAGAATTGTAGCTAGAAACAAGAAAATTCGATTATCCATTAGGTCATCCTCCTTCCTGTGTGATTAATAAATGATATGTTCTTTGGATTACGAATATGACATTAATGTAACGAAAATATTACGAGAAGGCAGATAAGAAAATTCAATACGCGGAGTTGTTAAAAAATAAACTGGATTAATAGTGAGGAATTAAAAAAGGAAAGAGAAAATGAAATGACTCATGAAGGGGGATAGCCAAGCTTGTTAAGGTTTTATTAAGAATTAAAAGCTATTATTAAGACAAGCTTTTTCAACCCCCCTTATTATATATCTGGTTGCCCTCAGGGATTGTTTATAAACAGCCTTGAGGGCTATTTTTTTTTGTGACTTACTGGAAAGGACCATGGGGTATTGTGCTGACGCTTGGACAACAAGGCCTCAGAAAAAGCCACGTAAACGTTCCAGTGCCCATCTTAGGTTTCTGTTAATATCGATTTTATAGGGAAAAGTGCAATACCTCATCAGGAGTTCATTGTGTCATCTGAAGCACAAGAACCGTCCCCACGGTTTTTTTTACGATTTTTTTTCAATAAAAAAAGAGCTTCTTAGCTCTTACTTGAAAAAGTTTAGTACCAGCCCCGCCTACGCTGTATACCATGATGACCACGTTTGCCATCCGACCTAAACTTATTATATATGAAAGCGTTTGCATTTTCAATGCTTTTATAGATTTTTAGATTATTTCTTAGAAAAAATTTAAGTGGAGGAGGAAGTTTTCGCAGAGGATGGATTGGATGAAGCAGCTGATGATGTTTTGAGTGAAACGGTTCTTGGGGTGATTCAGGTCAGGTGCCAAGTCCATAGGAGGAACTGTCCAGTATTTAATAAAATATAATAAGTTCCCACCCATATTCTAGAAAGCTGAAACCTTACTATAATTATATGTAATGGATACTAAAGGGAGTGAGCGGATGAAATGGAAGTGGACAATTGCAATTGCACTGGTTGTTTTTTTCACTGCAGGCTGCAGCGGGATACAGGAAAAAAAGCCTGTTTCGGAACAACCAAAAGTAACCGATGACAATCAACCGAAAAATAGCGGAGGGCAACAGGGGAATCCAGGCGATGATACGGAAAAACCTGACGCTCAACCTGGAAAAGCAACGGATGGTCAAGTAAAACCTAACAATCCATCGGAGCCCGCCAACCAAACCATTAACATTCATGATGAGTCCATTGTAAAAGATACCCCCACTATCAACATTATTTATCCGCAGATTGATGGCATGAAAGACAAAAACGCACAAGCGCAAATAAATGATTTTTTGAAGAAAAAAGCGAATGCAGCTGACGAGAGTCAAATGACGAATGAAGATCCAAGTGCGCCGTCATCGTTTGATTCAAAATACAACATCAGCTTTCAGAATGACCACCTTATCAGTTTTGTGTATGATCAATATTTTTACCTTAGTGGGGCAGCACATGGCATGCCGCTGCGAGTACCAATCTTGGTTGACTTGGATAATCGCAGGATTGTTGAGCCAAACGAACTGTTTAATGGTTCGCCGCAAACACAGCAACTCATTAGCGAGCTCGTCCTAAAACAAGATGTGCTGCAAATGCTTGAAGTGATGGGGGAGTTTAAACAAATCAGTTCTGATGATTTAAAACAGGTTTATATAACGAAGGATGGCTTAATGATGTATTTTCCTCCTTATGAATATGCCCCGTTCGCTGCAGGTACACTGCAATACCATCTTTCTTTTTCGGAGATTCAAAGTGTATTAAACGCTGCCTTTTTCCAAAGTCATGGGATTCCTATCTCAAAACCCAATGATTCCACCATAATTTATGTTTCTGAAGGCTACCATTTTTCAGTCCCAAAGAAATGGTTGGATCGCTTGACGTTTGAAAGAGCCGACTACTCGGAGAATAATAAATGGTTATCTGAAATCAATGTCTATTACAAGTCTGCTGATAAACCTTTATTGTTTAGCTTCCATATGTACGAAAAACAAACATGGACCTCATTAAACCCTAAAGCGGAAACGAAACTAGCAGAAGCAAATGATGTTATTTATTCGTATTCTGTTGCACAAACCCCGAATAGTAACTTACAAGCCAATGACTTCATAAAAAATGTCGTTCCGGAAATCATGAAAACATTTCAAATTGATTTATAGGGGGAAGAGAGGGAAGCATGGGGACGGTTCTCATGCTTCTCTTTATTCATTAATTTTGGTCTATATATAACATTGTGAAAAAGGAGCGAGATTTTTAAATCTCTACTCCCATTCTAGTAAAGGGTGAAATTTTTAGCGGTGTTTTGATAACATTTTTTCGTTATTGAAATGGATATCGCCCCACGTTCATTGTAAGTGACGTGGGACGATATCCATTTCCCTTTATCTCCAATATTGAGGATAGCGGGGATAGTAAGGCCTTTGTCGATTAAAATGAGGATGAGTCATATTTTCAGGTCCTCTATCGCAATTCTGGTAAGGTCCAATATAAGTATCAGGTTTCACTGATGCTGTTATCTGTTTCCACTGATCTTCATTCAAACAATAGGTTTGTGACATGATCGCTGAAGGAGTAAATTTTAAGATGTCAGAGCCTAAAATGACTTGTGGAGTAGGTGCATCAAAAATGGCAAGAAGATGTGTCCGTTCAGCAGTCGCCACCTCATAATGCCACCAACCTTGTGGTACATTTGCCACTTGACCGGGAGTAATGGAATAACTTTGGATTTGTTTCGTATATGGGTTTAGGAGCGAAACAGTAGCAGCCCCAGAAATACAATAAACCAGTTCGGCTGCATTTTGATGATAGTGCGGTTCCACGACATTATTGGTACTAAGGAAAATATCCAACAGAGATACATTTTCCAATGTGTTCAATTGTTTTACGCCTAAGACGTTAATGTAGTTGTTGTGATCTTTCTTAAATAGAGGACTTTGATTTACGTCGAAGGTGTATTGGGTGGATTGGGAGGTATAATCAAGATTGGAAGACATTAATTCACTTCACATCCTTATTCGAATAAGAACGAACTTATAGCATGTTATGTCATTTCAGTTGGGTTGGTGTTTATATGTTGTGGAGCATGGGGACGGTTCTCACGCTTTCGAAGCGTGAGAACCGTCCCCGTGATTACTTAGATTCAAAATAATCAAGTAATCCCAGGTAGATTCCTTGGGCTACGTTATTACGGAATTGAGGGCTTTCAACGGTGGAGTCCTCTTGTTGATTGGATAGGAAGCCGAGTTCTATGAGAGTGGCTGGTTGTTTGTTGTTTCGGAGAACATCTAGGTTGTTGAATCTAGTACCAAGGTTCGTTAATTTTGTTTCTTTGGCCACCTGATTTAAGATCGCTGTGGCTAATGGATTACTGGAATTTTGATAGTAAAAATCAGTTATGCCATTTACCGCTGGGTTATTGGACCAATTGTAATGAAAACTTATAAATGCATCCGCTCGGTTTTGGTTGGAGACATTGGCGCGCTGCTCTAAGGGGATAAATATATCGTTGCTTCGCGTCAAAATGACTTTTGCACCTGCAGCTTCAAGTTTTTGCTTCACCACTTCCACTGTTGGTAAATTCAATGACCTTTCAGGTGTTCCGGTAATACTTTTTGTTCCATTATCCTTCCCTCCATGTCCTGGATCCAGCACAATCGTTTTTCCCTTCAAGGACTTCTGATTATTTGGTATAAGCCCAGTTTGATTGGAGGAGGAGGTAGTCTTGGGGGCATCTGCAGCCCTGGCTATATTTGATTTTGGTGTATTACCTGTACTCTTTTTCGCTGTTTGAGCAGCAGGCTGTGTGTCATGGGTGCTGGGTTTATCTTTAGCAATGTAATGTTCGTTCACCCACCCGCTCAAACCAGAAGGGGAGACGACTTTGGCCCATCCAGCTTGTTCCAAGTGGATGGTTATTTTTGTTCCCGCTTTTAAATAACCCACGACACTACTAGAGGCACTTGGACGTTCCCGGACATTTAAGGAAAAGGTGTCGATGGTTCCAACGATTGTTTTAGCCGGTGTGATGAATTTGTCGTACACCCAGCCAGTTTGGTTGTTTACTAGTTTGATTTGATCCCAATCATTCCGCTGTTGGATGATTTCAAATGTATCTCCTTGATGAACCCGGCTAATAACCTTACTGGAAAGATCAGCAGATTCCCGAACATTAAGTGTAGGTACAGTGACCGTGACCTGAGAAGAAGCCTTATCTGCATTCGCAGTCTGTTGATTATTCAACAAGGGGATGGATATAGCACTGAGGATCGTTAGAATTTTAATTAGTCCGTTTTTTCGTAGTTTAGATGTTAACATAGTAGCAACCTCCATGTTTTTTAAACTCTAAAACTAGCATGGACAAATTTCCATTAAATAATAATCGAATTTTAAAAAAATTTGAACTTTGAGGTGAGCAGAGGGACGGTTCTCATGCTTATATGAGCATGAGAACCGTCCCTCTGCTTCCACAATTAAATTTCGTTAGTTCCAGATATTCGTAATGGGTTCACTCGTTTTTGCCTTGCCAGCATGGGATAGCCCATATATATCCTCGATTGTTCTTAATAAGTTAAAATGATTCACATTTTGATTAAATTGACCTGTTTTTACCATGGGGCCTACAAAGAAGGTTGGTATGATATTTTTATCGGAGCCTTCATCTTCATCCCATGTAACAATCAAAAGGCTGTTATGTGTCTTTGCCCATTGGACATACGCATCGATGTTTTCTTTTAACCAATCATCCGCTTCCTTGATTGACCCATTATGCATATCGTTGTCAAGGGTTGGAATCACAAACGAGACCGTTGGCAATTTCGAGAAGTCTTTTGGGAAATTTTTTAACGGTTGATTTGTTTCTTTCGGAACATTCGAAAAGTTGGCCCATGGGTTATGTTTACGGGCATATCCATTATCTGCAAACTCCTCATTATAACCGACGGAAGGCTGCCCCTCTGAATACCCCTTAAATGAGTAATCCTTTTCGATTAATTCACTGGCTAAATTATCAGTGGAGAATTTGGATTTTGGCTTTTTGTCATCCGTCACTCCTTGATTGGATCCTGAAAACATATCCAGATAATTTGGCTGGCTCGGATGTTCGATTGCGTGATAATTTGTAAAGCTAGCACCCTGCTTCATTAATGAATTCATATAGGGTGCAGACGAATCACCAAGAATCTGGTTTTTGGAATGGTTTTCTTCCACCACAATCAAAATATGGTCAATTTTCGGCAGTCCTGCTGTTTCTGCCTTCTTATCTACAGTCTTACCTGGTGAGGTCTGTGTTTCCTTTGGTGTAGCTTGAGTACAAGCACTTAACGCAAAAATCAATCCTACTCCAGCCATTAAAACCTTCCACTTCCTAGCCAACAATTCACCCTCCTTTTGTACCAATTTATACCATAAGCTTACCACCATCCTGCATTTAAAGCGAGTGGAAGCATGGGGACGGTTCTCATGCTTCTTTTATGGATGGCTAGTCTCCTAATTCATTACGACTTCATTCGGTCGGGCAGATTTTGTATCGATTGGACCACCAGATCTAACTTCGACTCTATCCGGTAAAGCAGATAAAGGGTCACCACGATGGGGAATCCTACTTCACTAATGAGTGGTATGATTTGTTCCACGAATCTTCACTCCTTTCTCCTCAAGGTATGATTTTGAAGCACAAGAACCGTCCCCGCGCTCCCCGCGCTTCACGCGCTTCACCCGTGCTTCACCCCAAAAAAAGGCCGGATCCCTAATGAAATCCGGCCTCGCTGTGGTTATGCTAGTTCATAGTCGGTTACATTGCGGTCGACGACTCTTGCACCTTTTGCAGATACCAGCTTGCCGCTGGCTGTTGTAAAGATGTTTGCTGCAATTATCTGTGCCATGGAAAGTTTCACTACTTCTTCATCGACTGGTTCCTTTGGGTTGTCGACGGTGATTTTGGCTGTTTTTCCAAACTCAGTGGCAAATTGCAATTCTAATGTTTTGGCCATTTATTTTTACCTCCTAATCTTGGATTTTTTTCGAATCATTAGCCGATAATCTCCGTGCTGTCATTACGTTCTACCTTATTCAACTCGGCGTCACATAAAACGGAAATTGCTTGAGCTGCTTGGAACAGCTGGTCAGCCGTTGCCCCTTTTGATACATTACTAAATGTTTTCGAACTCAAGATGGGTTTACCTTCGTTATCGACCCCCGCTTGAAATACCAGCCGAAGCTTTGTTGTTTCGAGTAATCCTTGTGCCATTTTCGATCACCTCCTTTCGTCGTATATATATAGTTTAGAAGGCTGAAAGGACAGGCAGGTCGAAAATATTTTTATTAGTTTGTATGCATAAGGAAAAACCATAAAAAAAGGCTGTACCGTGATAGTACAGCCTTTTTTTATGTGCCGTGCTCTGTAACCAATCAAAGCCCATTTATTAAGTTTGGACCATCGTACATTAAAGAGTCTAAAATCAGGGAATTATCTAAAAGTAAGAAACGCCTGCTTTAGCAGACGTTCTTGGAGGAAGAAACAAATATGTTGGTGTGTGGTTAGTAATAGCATATGTATAAAAATTAAAAGTGCATGGACAAGTGCTGAATTTTTTAAAAAAATAACGAAAGGTTTTAATCCCTAGGGTAGTAAAAAAAGCCCATTCTAGGGCTTTTTATGCTTTACTTAGAAACAGATTACTGCTCCTACGATAATGAGTAAGATAAATAATACGACGATTAAAGCAAAACCGCCATATCCGCAACCACCAAAACCGCCATATCCACAACCACCAAAACCGCCGTAGCCACCATATCCAAACATACTATAAAACCTCCCTTATAGACTATTCCCTAATACTTTATGTGAAAAAATAAAGAATGGGAGGGCTCTTTCCCTATTTTTAGAAAGAAACTACAATAACCCACGTGCCGGGAACGTGGGATGGTTTTAAGAGCCCCATCATCTGGAGGCCCTTTCCTATGGTAAGACTAACTAAAAAAGGGGATAAGCCTAAAAAAGCAGGTCGTCTTTGAAGGTTTTTGGGATTCGTCATTCTTTAAAGAACCACATATCTTTTATGAGAAACAACTGTTCGGTTATTTTCAAAAGAGCGGCCAGAGCAATTTTCAATGATTTCAACGATGACCGAGTTTTCCCCGACTTTCTCAACCTTTCCTTTAATTCCATGAATCGATACAATACTATCTCCTACTATTGCCTTTTTGAAAAACATGATAGCCACTCCTTTACATTATGAATTGTGGATTTCTATAAGAAATCTTTTCTTAAGGGCAGTTTACATGGAAAAAGGTGTAATGTCATAGAAATTGTGAGAGTATCTAACATAGTATTTCGAAAGAATTGTCAGTTAAGTAGAATGGATACCCTGTATCCATTCCTACCCATACCCTTAAAGACTAGCGATTGTTCAATACAATATATACAGAGTATATTGTTGTGCAGTTCATACGACAATATTCGGACTTAAAAACAATACAGATATCGTCAAGGCTAATGTATGATAAAGACCAAGGAGGACAAGAGGATGATTCTTGATGAAAGAAGTGTTAACTTACTACGGTTATTACAACAAAAATCCTCTCTAACGATGAATGAACTTGAGGAAAACACGGGTTTAACTCGAAGACAAGTACAATACGGTATTGGAAAAGCTAATGATTGGCTTCAATCCCACGATTATAAACCCATAAGGTATGATCGAAAAGTTGGATATTACTTATCTGAAAAAATTCAAAATGAAGACTTAGAAGTAAATCTCACAAAACGGACTTATCTATTTTCAGAGATGGACCGGGAAAAGGTTTTTTACCTCATGCTTTTGATTAGTAGAGAGCCTTTGTCATTATATCACTTTCAATCTACAACAGGTGCTTCACGCAATACGGTATTGAAGGATCTCCAAAAGCTTAAGGAAAAGGTCCACTTAGTACAACTACAAATTCAATATTCCAAGCAGGATGGCTACTTAATAAAAGGTGATAGTAATACAAAGAGGTACGAATTAGAACAAATCGTACACGATGTGTTGCATAGTCCCACTAGTGATCTCATTATCGAATGTATATGGGGAGAACAAAAAGAACAAATCCGTTCAATACAGGGGCAATTGGAACAAATAGAGAAACAATTGGGCATTACACTGACGGATGAGAGACTGCAAGAACTTACCTTTCTCTTTTTATGTACAGACCAGTTAATTGGAAAAGGAGAAACTTTACACTCTATCCCTTATTCCGAAGAATTGATTTCCACTAAGGAATACGAATTAGTTGAGCACTTAACACAGACAAATGCCGTTCTGTCTGTTTGGAATCAAACGGAACGACTGTATGCAGCATTACATCTCTTAGGTATGAATCGAACAAGGGATGTTTCGCCATTAAAAGAGGATACCGTTATTCAAGAACTCCTACATGAAATTGTAGAAGAGTTTGAAAGGTTAGCTTGTGTGCAATTACATGACAAAGATTTGTTCTATGAACAACTGTATATTCATTTTAGACCTGCTTATTATCGGATGAAGTATCGTATTTCTCTTATAAATACAATGACTGATCGGGTGCAAAGGGTGTATCCCGAATTATATCATCTTACCAAAAAATCCTTGTGTACAGTTGAAAGAAAGATAGGGAACCCGGTTCCTGATGATGAAGTAGCCTATTTCACTATCCATTTTGGAGGATGGCTTCGTAGACAAGGGACTACAATAGACGATCGAAAGAGAGCGATTGTTGTTTGTCCAAATGGAGTTGGTATTAGTAATATTCTAGTCTACACCTTGAGAGAAATGTTTCCGGATATTCTTTTCTTAGATGCCCTATCCGTTCGAGATACGATTAATTATCCGTTAACATATGATTTAGTATTTTCAACTGTACATCTTAGAACAAATGTAACATTATTTGTTGTTCCGCCGATTTTAGATAGTCAGGACAAGCAAAAACTCCGGCAGCAAGTTATGCAAGAATTATATGGATATACAACTGAGAACTTGGATGTGACATCCTTATTAAAAGTTATTTCTCAGTATGCAGCGATTCATGACCCAAATCAACTTGAAAAGGCGCTTCAATCGCACATTTATATCCATACACAAAAAATGAATAAACATTCATTAGGGGAGGCAGAGAAACCAGTGTTAGAAGAATTACTTACTTCACAAACTATACAATTTCATCCCAGTGTTTCTGATTGGAAAGAAGGCATTAGAGTCGCATCACAACCTCTTGTAGAATTAGGAACGATAGAAGAAAGATACGTTGATGCGATGATTCAGTCAATTGAGGAAAATGGTCCATACGTAGTGATTACTCCTGGTGTCGCTATTCCTCATTCTCGTCCGGAGCAAGGAGTACGTTCTTTATCTATGAGTCTTTTGAAACTAGATGAAGCAGTAGATTTTGCACCCAATAAACCTGTAAGACTTATTATTGTATTAGCAGCAGCTGATAGTGAATCACATTTACGTGCATTAGTTCAGTTGACAGAATTACTAAGTGAGCCATCAAACATTGATAACATTTTAAAAACTTCAGATAAAAACGTGCTTTTAGATTATATCCAGAAGTATTCAAAGGAGGAAACAGAATGAAAATCATGGTCGTTTGCGGTAATGGATTAGGAAGCAGTTTTATTATGGAAATGAACGTAAAGAAAGCATTAACGGAAATGGGAAAGACAGCCGAAGTCGATCACACGGACTTAACATCAGCTAGAACAGTACAGGCAGACATTTTTATTGGAGCGGCGGATATCGTAGGACAATTAGATGATGGAAGCCGTAAGATTGTTACATTAGAAAATATGATGAACATTCCAGAAATTACATCTAAATTAAAGTCCCACTTCGAATAACATTTGTGAAGGGAATTGAGAATCATGTTAAATCTTATTATGAAGGATATTTTAGGTACACCTTCCATTTTAGTCGGGCTCTTTGCCCTTGTTGGTTTACTAGTACAGCGGAAATCTACCGCAGACGTGGTATCCGGTACTTTAAAAACTATAATGGGCTTCATTATTATTGGAGCGGGTGCAAACGTTTTAATCGGTGCATTAAACATATTTAGCCAAATGTTTGATCATGCCTTTCATGTATCAGGTGTTATTCCAAATAACGAAGCTATAGTAGCTGCTGCTCAGAGTCATTATGGAACCTCAACTGCACTTATCATGGTGCTTGGAATGGTATTTAACATTTTACTGGCTCGTTATACTCGATTTAAATATATCTTTTTAACAGGTCACCACACGTTATTTATGGCTTGTTTAATTGCTGTTACATTATCTGTTGGGGGGCTGACAGGAGCTCCACTTATTTTGGTTGGTTCTATTATCTTAGGGCTATGTATGGTATTATTTCCTGCTTTACTACAGCCGTATGTTCGACAAATTACAGGAAGCGACGATTTTGCCATTGGACACTTTGGTTCAATAGGTTACTTTGTTTCTGCTAAGATTGGAAAATGGTTTGGTAATAAGGAAGCAACAACAGAACAGATTAAAGTTCCTAAATCTCTTGGGTTTTTACGAGATACATCAGTAGCTGTTTCACTGACGATGACATTATTTTTTATTTTTGTAGCTTTGTTTGCTGGTAAAGGATATATTGAATCCAAACTCTCTGGCGGTTCTAATTTCATTGTTTTTTCTTTAATTCAAGCGATCACATTTGCTGCAGGTGTATACATTATTTTAGCAGGCGTACGTATGTTGATTGCCGAAATAGTCCCTGCGTTTAAAGGGATTGCTGAAAAAGTTGCACCAAATACAAAGCCAGCGCTGGATTGTCCAACCGTTTTTCCGTTTGCACCAAATGCAGTTATTATCGGGTTTTTATTTAGCTTTATAGCTGGACTTCTTTCCATGTTTATTCTGCCTGCTGTAGGTTTAAAGGTAATTGTCCCAGGTTTAGTACCACACTTTTTTACAGGTGCAACTGCAGGGGTATTTGGAAATGTCACAGGCGGCCGGCGTGGTGCTATGATTGGATCGTTTGCCAATGGACTTATCATTAGTTTTATACCAGCAGTTTTATTAGTCTTCTTAGGAAACGTTGGTTTTGAGGGAACCACATTTGGTGATTCAGACTTTGGAATAGTAGGAATACTAGTAGTAAGTATTATGAAATTATTTGGACTAGCTTAATAGAAATATAGAATGTAATCAAGGGATAAATACATAGTTACGATTGCCAAGATTGATGTTAATCAAAAGAGCAATTTATTACAGGGATACTGTTCTGTGCAGTATCCTTTTTGTTATGAAGCTAAATATCTGGCCGTAAAAATAATTTTTGTTTTTGCAAAGTCTGTTTTTAAGCCTTGGTGGTCGTCTATAGCAATCTATTGACGACCCGGGAGTTTCCTAAAAAGTTTCAGAAAGGGAAGTTCCTTCTATCATTCAAACGTAGTTTTATAATTTTACATACTATTTAAACTTTTTTGCGAATTACCTCTACAAAAAAATAAAAAATTATTTATAATTAAGGTCATAGCCTTAATTAAACCGAAAATTTCATACACAATGCTTACTTTTTTTATTTTCTAGAATTGCTCAATGGAAGAGCTTTTTGCTCCAAAAATGATAAGAGGACTACCGTTTGGCAAATCAACGCTAAAAGGGGCTTTACCATTTTAGAATGTGGAATTTGCCCCAGATAGCAAAGGAGAAATGAATATGACAACTGCATCCAAAATGGGACAAACCAATAGGCAACAAAAGCTTATTTCTCACCAAGTAACTAAAATAAAAGAAAAGGTGATCGCATGGCGCAGAGATTTTCACCGTTATCCAGAAGTGGGATGGACAGAATATAGAACCTCTGCCAGGATTGCAGACCTCTTATCTGAAATGGGGTTTGAGGTCCAGGTTGGATCCGAAGTGATAAAAAGGGAATCTCGAATGGGAGTCCCAGATGCTAAAACCTTGGCGCAAGCAAAGGAACAGGCATTAAAAAAGGGGGCAAATCCTCAATGGATCGAAAAAATGGAGGACGGTTTGACAGGAGTCGTGGGATGCTGGGATACGAAACGCCCTGGCCCAACCATCGCGTTCCGCTTTGATATCGATGCCCTAAATATTTTGGAAGACCAAACGGAGGACCATATCCCATGTAGAGAAGGGTTTCGATCTGAACAGGAAGGGGTCATGCACGCTTGTGGCCACGACGGGCATACAGCCATTGGCTTGGGGATCGCTTCCCTTATTTCCTGCTTAGAAGAATCCCTGGCAGGAAAAGTAAAATTGATCTTCCAGCCTGCTGAAGAAGGCGTTCGAGGCGCAAAAGCCATGGTGGATGCGGGGGTTTTAGATGGGGTTGACTACTTTTTCTCCGGACATTTGGGCGTAGTGGCCCGCAAGGAAAATCAAATTGTTTGCGGTGTAACCGACTTTTTTGCTACGACCAAGCTGGATGTGACACTCGAAGGAATTCCTGCGCATGCGGGTTTGGCTCCTCATGAAGGGAGAAATGCCTTATTGGCTGCCGCCACGATCGCCCTGCAGCTGCATGCGATAGCGAGGCATGGAACCGGTCAATCCAGAATTAACGTGGGAACCATGCAAGCGGGCGAAGGGAGGAATATTATTCCATCGCAGGCACGATTGCAGCTTGAAACACGGGGGACAACCAATGAAGTCAATCAATATATGGTCGATGAAACGTTACGAATTATTCATTCGGCTGCGGAGATGTTTGGAGTAAAAGAGCATGTAGAATTTGCCGGACAAGCCGTTGCCACACAATGTGATCCCGAGCTGATTGAGTGGATGGAGGAAGTAGTCAAAAACATCGAACGAGTAGATGAAGTAATACCAACCCTTTCCTTTGGTGCTTCAGAAGATGCAACGTTCATGATGGAAAAGGTCCAATCACAGGGAGGGAAAGCCTCGTATCTGTTATTTGGAACCCCCTTAAAAGCCGGGCATCATCACTATTCTTTTGATTTCAGTGAAGATGCTTGTGTTTTAGCGATTGAAGTACTCGGAAACATTCTCTTTCGGCTTGCTTCCACTATCAATTAAATTCAGAGAAAGTTGGGTTGCCCGTGTTTTTCTTGTCCTTAATAAGTTCGTTTTTTAATGCCATAAATGCCTTGTACGCCAAGAAGATTAAAGAAGAAATAACAGATAACAACAGCTTTATCGTGGTATCCTTTCTTTATGTTGCCGTCTTCCTTGGATTATCTATGCCATGGTTCTTCTTTTTTCACGCGACGCCTGTTTCCTTGGCGCTTGTTGTCCTTGTTATTCTGTTGGATACATTGGCAAATGTTTTATTCTTTATGTCCATGGAGCGCATCGAAGTTTCAAAATTGGCCGTCTATTCAGCGTTAACTCCTTTATTTACCTTTCTTCCTAATACCATTTTACATGGATTCAACCCTCATGTATTGATTTCAGTCCTAGTGATCGTTCTGGGGGTCTACATGTTAAATATGAAAAACGGTAACCCATTGATTCCCTTGTTGGAATTAAAAAAACCAGGGAATTTATTAGGGCTGGCAACAGCCGTGGTATACGGGATTAGTATGGTTCCTACTCAACAGATTTTGGTTCACCAGTGGGCGAATGCTCCTACGCTCTATTTTTTTCGTGCATGTGGAATTGCCTTGTTGATCTATATTTGCTATCGCCCGCGTATATGGTATCCGAAAGCCAACCCACATTTATGCCTAAGAGGACTGACGGTCATCGTTCAATGGCTCTGCCTTTTTACAGCCTTGCACTATGCAGACGGGACATTGGTGGTTTCCTTAGCATACACTTCGCCGTTATTTGCTGTGTTCTTAGCACGCATCTATTTCAAAGAGCAAATCACGTTAGGAAAATTAGCTGCCTGTTGTATTACGATTGTGGGAATCTTATTGACAATCTATTAAAATAATTAGGGTGATACGGATCGGCTTTCTTATTCTTTATTTGCAAGTAATAGGGTGATGTAATGGCCCTTTCAAAAATCACTGAATGGAATACATTTATGGTCATAATTCTCAAAAAGAAGGGGGAATGAAAGTATTGAAAATCCGGCTAGGATTATTGGGGGCAGACGATTCCGTAAAAATACTCCAATCTATCATCAATCGATATCCTGAATTTGAAAGTCTGCCCATCGTGTATTGGAAAGAGGGAGAAATCATTGATCTGATTAAACCTTATGTGGAGCAGGTAGACATGTGGCTGTTTTCAGGACAGGTTCCTTATTCGATTGCCAAGGAATGGGGCGGCATCTCTCAGCCTATGTTTTATGTTCCGCATACCGGTTCAAGTCTCTACAAAACGTTACTTCACATTATGTATAATCACCAAATAAACGTAAGCGAAATAAGCTTTGACACGCTGCCTCCATCTGATTTGGAACGTATTTTTGAGGAAGCCGGCATCAGTGATAAACCATCTTTCGTCATGCATTATGAAGGGGAGATTTACGCTGAAGTTTTGGCGCAATATCACTATGGACTCTGGAAGGAAGGGAAAACGAAAGCAGCGGTTACCTTTCTTAGAACCGCACAGTTGGAACTGGAGCGCTTAGGCGTGCCTGTATTTCGTGTCCTTCCTGCCCAGGCATCTGTTACGTCCCTTTTGAACTTTGCCCTAAGGACACAAGAAATGCTTCACTTCCGGGATACCCAAATTGCTGTACAAATGATTGAAGTGAATACGTTTGTGGGATTGGCCATTGAAACTTTCTCCACAGACGAGATTCATAAGATGGAAATGAAAGTTACGGGAAAATTACTGGCCTATGCCAAAAAGCTCCATGGATCATTGAAATCAGCGGGCCCTGGCAGGTACGTCATCTTCACGACAAGAGGCTTACTTCATAAAGTGACAGGGAATTTTACCATGATTCCAAATTTTGCAGATTTAAACGAACAAGATATTGATATGGAAGCTGTCACCTGCGGTATCGGTATTGGGCAGACTGTTTATGAGGCCGAAATCCATGCTGGAAAGGCGCTGCTCACTGCGAGGGAACACGGGCAAGGATCGTGGATGGTGTTTTTTGATGATAAAACGGTGTCAGGTCCGTTGGGTAAGGAAAAACAAATTACGTATACCTATGTTTCAAAGGAACTGCAGGCATTAAGCGAAAAGACGTCACTCAGCGTTTCTACATTAAGCNNAATGAAATAAATGCCCACGAACTTGCCGTGAATATGGAAATCTTACCCCGCAGTGCCCGAAGAATTTTATTAGAATTAGAGGAAAAAGGAATTGCAACCGTGATTGGAGAGGAAAACCCACATCCGCGGGGGCGGCCGAGAAAAATATATCGAATTGATTTATCACAGGGTTAAATAGATTAATCCTGTGATTTTTTTGTTTTACTTCAATTTTCTAAAAATTCCCCCTTCACAAACTAATATGATAATTATATAATTAAGGACATAACCTTAAATGAACCTTTAATAAAGTATGGTAAGGGGGATAACATGTTGATCAATAGAGAACGATTATGGAACCGAATCATGGCGCTTAGCGTCATTGGGGAACAAGAATCTGGAGGTATAACCCGTTTGTCCTTTACCGAGGAGGAACGTGCCGCAAAGGATTTGGTTTCGTCTTATATGAAAGAAGCCGGATTATCGGTTAGAGAAGATGCTGTTGGAAATTTAATTGGGCGAAAAGAAGGGAGTGACCCTCAGGCTTCTGTCGTTTTAGTAGGTTCTCATGTAGATTCCGTTTACAATGGTGGGAACTTTGACGGACCTTTGGGTGTCCTCTCCGGTATTGAAGCCCTGCAAACAATGAATGAACAAGACATTCAAACGAAACATCCTATCGAGGTGATTGCCTTTACGGATGAAGAAGGTGCACGGTTTAGCTTCGGTATGATCGGGAGCCGTGGTATCGCTGGAACACTGACTGAGGAAAATCTAAAAAATAGGGACAAGCAGGGAATTTCCATAGCGGAAGCAATGAGACAAGCTGGATCCGATCCAACTGCCTTTCGTAACGCAGCACGTGAAAAAGGTTCTGTTAAAGCATTTATAGAGCTGCATATTGAACAAGGTAAAATCCTTGAGAATCAAAATTTATCTGTGGGTGTTGTAACGGGAATTGCCGGTCCGCTCTGGCTTAAATTTACGATTGAGGGTGAAGCAGGGCATGCTGGAACCACTCCAATGAGCATCCGCCATGATGCGCTGGCTGCGGCGGCCCAAATGATGCAGGTGATTGAAAAGGAATCAGCTGCTACAGGTTCAACAGTTGGAACGATTGGACAATTGCAATTGTTCCCGGGGGGCGTCAATATTATTCCTGGTCGAGTGGAATTTACGTTAGACCTTCGTGATATCAATGAAACGGTTCGCGATCAAGTGGAACAAAAGATATTGGAACAAGCCGAAACATTATGTGCTGAACGTGGTGTGAAGCTGCAGGTTGAGGTTTTACAGCGAGTGGCACCGGCCCCTTGTTCAGAACTGGTTCAAAATGCAGCGAAGGATGCCAGTTTAGCGGCGGGGCTTGAAACGTTTACGCTGGCAAGCGGGGCTGGACATGATGGAATGCAGTTAACAGAGCTATGTCCGATGGGAATGCTGTTTATCCGATCGAAGGATGGAATCAGCCATAACCCTGCGGAGTGGAGTTCACTCGAGGATTGTGCGGATGGGGCTCAAGTTCTTTATCATACGGTTTTAAACCTGGCAAAGTAAAAAGAGAAAAGGAAAGGAGAACACATCATGACAACAATAACCCTAAATCATGTGGTAGAACAAATCAAACAAGAGGTCATCGAATGGAGACGTCATCTCCATCGAAATCCTGAATTGTCCTTCGAAGAGCAGAAGACTGCACAATTCATCTATGACACTCTTGGAAGCTTTGGAAACCTGGAACTTTCAAGGCCGACGAAAACAAGTGTGATGGCTCGTTTAATCGGTTCTAAGCCTGGAAAGGTACTGGCCATCCGCGCAGATATCGACGCCCTTCCTATTCAAGAAGAGAATACGTTTGAATTTGCTTCCCAAAATCCCGGTGTCATGCACGCTTGTGGACATGATGGGCATACCGCTATGCTGCTTGGAACGGCGAAGGTTCTTTCTGGGATGAAAGACCGAATTAATGGGGAAGTTCGCTTCTTCTTCCAGCATGCTGAAGAGTTATTTCCGGGCGGTGCCGAAGAAATGGTACAAGCAGGTGTAATGGATGGGGTCGATTTAGTGATTGGAGCTCACCTTTGGTCTCCACTGGAATTAGGAAAGGTAGGTGTGGTGTCTGGTCCTATGATGGCAGCGCCGGATACCTTCTGGATCACCGTCAATGGCAAAGGAGGTCATGCCGCATTGCCACATCAGACCATTGATTCAATTGCGGTTGCGGCGCAAGTGGTGACAAACCTCCAACATATTGTTTCGAGAAACACAGATCCGTTGGATAACCTTGTGGTTTCTGTGACCCAATTTGTTGCAGGAACAACGCACAACGTCATTCCTGGTTCGGTTGAAATTTGTGGAACCGTCCGAAGCTTTGACGCGAAGCTGCGGGAGACGGTCCCAGAATTAATGGAGCGAATTGTAAAAGGAATTACCGATGCTCATGGTGCATCTTATGAATTCAACTATCAGCTCGGATATCGCCCGGTGATCAATCAAGAGGATGTGACACGAGTGATTGAAGAAACGGTGCTTGAAGTGTTTGGAGCGGAAGCCCTTGATAAGATGAAACCAAATATGGGTGGTGAGGATTTCTCTGCCTATCAACAAAAAGCACCTGGAACCTTTTTCTATGTAGGGGCTGGTAATCCAAAAAAAGGAATCACTTATCCACATCATCACTCTCGCTTTACGGTCGATGAAGATGCTTTAGAGATTGGTGTGAAAATGTTTGTCAATGCAACGTTTAAACTTCTAGATTAATCATACAAATGGAGGGGTTTGGGATGAAATTCATTTATCTATTGGCTTTAATTCCATTTATCGGGTTGATTGGCGGAGCACCCTTCGCCAATCGTGTTACCCCGTATGTGTTGGGAATGCCATTTCTGCTTTTTTGGACGGTTCTATGGTGTGTTCTAGGTTCCGTCATTATGGCAATTGTCTATAAATTAGATCCGAAAAATAAGGAGGGTACTTCCAATGAATAGTTCTCTTGTGATTCTCGCAATTTTTCTATTAGTATCCATTTTTCTTGGAATTCAAGCAAGAAAAGGGAAAGACATGAACTTGGAACAGTGGTCCGTCGGGGGACGCGGTTTTGGTGCCATATTTGTTTTCCTTCTGATGGCGGGTGAAATCTATACGACCTTTACGTTCCTGGGAGGAAGCGGCTGGGCCTATGGAAAGGGAGGTCCCACTTTCTACATCACCGCATACGGTGTCTTAGCTTACATTATGTCCTACTGGTTGCTTCCGGCAATCTGGAGATATGCCAAGGAACATAAATTAATGTCACAATCAGATTTCTTTGTCAGCAAGTATAAAAGCCCGTATTTAGGGGTTTTGGTATCCATTGTCGGTGTAGCGGCATTAATTCCTTATTTAGTCCTTCAATTAAAAGGTTTAGGGAGTATTGTTTCAGAAACATCATATGGTTTGATTTCTCCAACAGCGGCCATTTGGATTGGCGCCATTTCTGTAACGATTTATGTGATGATTTCAGGTATTCACGGATCAGCTTGGACAGCAGCATTAAAGGATGTTATGATTCTCGGTATTGTTTTATTTTTAGGTATTTATCTTCCTTATCATTATTATGGCGGCATCCAGCCGATGTTCGAGGCAGTCGATAAAGCTAAACCTGAATTTCTGAATCTTCCGTCAAGTGGAATGAGTGTTTCCTGGTTTAATTCTACCGTATTGTTAACGGCTCTAGGGTTTTATATGTGGCCGCATACATTTGGATCTATCTATTCTGCTCAGAATGAGAAAGTGTTCCGAAAGAACAGTATAATTATGCCATTGTATCAATTAGTGCTTGTTTTTGTTTTCTTTGTAGGTTTTGCCGCCATTTTGCAGGTTCCAGGTTTGCAGGGTCCAGAGGGAGATCTATCCTTGTTAAAACTCTCCAAGAAGGCTTTTGACCCGTGGATGGTTGGATTCATTGGTGCAGCGGGATTATTAACCGCCATTGTTCCTGGTTCAATGATCTTGATGGCAGCTGCTACCTCGATCTCGAAAAACATCTATAAGGTGTTTGTTCCATCCGCTACGGAAAAACAAATTTCAAAGTTGGCTAAAAATCTAGTTCCGGTTGTAGCCGTGCTGGCCTTGTACTTTACGTTTAACGGTGGAAACACAATTGTGGCTTTACTGTTAATGGGGTACAGTTTAGTAACGCAGCTATTCCCAGCCCTGCTCCTTAGCTTGACGAAGAATAACTTTGTAACGAAACAAGGGGCTTTTTTCGGAATTCTTTTCGGGGTAGCTACTGTAACTTATATCACGGTTACAAGTTCGTCGATTGGAACACTATTCCCATCTTTACCGCAAGCAATCAAGGATTTAAATGTAGGGGTCATTGCCCTTGTTGTGAATGTGGTTGTCATGGTTGTAGTAAGTGCTTTAACACGCAAAAGTGCGGTTACAGCTGGAAACACCGAGCAAATTGCTTAAAAGGGAAAGACACTCGTTTCGTAGTTATAAAAAGAGTAGAGAAACCAGAAGTGTTTCTCTACTCTTTTTAAATTAGGACTTTTTGTTTTACTTTGTCATCAAGCATTTTTCTTTGTGCCTTAGCTTGATACATTTGTTTATCTGCTTCTAAAAGAGCAGCTTTAAACGAATCATCTCCGGAATAAAGGGCACAGCCTACACTTGCACTGACAGAAACTTGTAGAAGTTTAAAATGCTCATTTAAATCACTCGTTAGCCTTTCCATTCTCCTCTTACATTCGAAACCTTTCTCATTGTCATGTGGCATAAAAATAATAAATTCATCTCCGCCATACCGAAATATTCGATCACCATTTCGTAGAGAGCGGGAAAAAAAGGATGCTGTTTCTTTTAGGATTTTGTCCCCTTCAGGATGCCCGTACGTATCATTCAGCACTTTAAAATTATCCAAATCAATCATGGAAACTGTACCCGTATAAGGGTTTACTTCCATTTGCTGTTTAAAAGCTTCATATGATGCTCGGTTTTCCACTTGTGTGAGGGCATCCATGTAAGCCGTATTCTGAAGCTGTTGGAGCTTCGTATAGTAAATCGTGCTCTTAAAAATCCCCATGAGTAAAAACAATGACAGAAGTAACGCTAAATAACCCAGCTCCTTAAAGGCTATAATTGTAAAAAGACTGGTTAAGTAAAGATTTAAATATCCCCAATGTATTTCCCTGAACATCGTTATAAATTGCTTTTTAAGATTAATACCTGTCTGATCGGCAACGATAAAGAAGGAAATCAAGCGATTGACGACAAAGTGGACAAAAATTCCTAACAATAAGGGAATGATCTTTAAGGGGGTTGAAAATTCAATGGTTCCGCCCAAGTTTAAGGAATAAAAGACGGAACCGCCTGCTGCTAATCCAAGTCCAATGTGTCCAAACGTAAGAAGATATTTTCTCCAATTATCTTTGCTTTTGTAGGTGATCCGAATTAAACCAGGTAAAGCAACCAAGAAACTTAACGCAGGTGGAACTAAAAATGCACTGATGATGACTAGCATGACGGCTGGTCTCCATGAAGCTCCACTAGCCATGCGGACGGACCAGGGGGAAAGGATAAAAAAGCATAGCGATAGAATAAATAGATCGATATAGTAGGTTGACGCTTCAGGTTTGAGTAAGTTGTATATGGAGATGAGTGTGACGATCGCTCCTGAAATAGTGACGAAGGTAACGATTGTTCGAGTAACTAGTTTCATATAGAACCCCTATTACTTTTATGTTTAAGGTAGAATATCATCCAAATTTGTAATCAACTTCCTTTTTCTATTTTATCATGTATGCGAAATAATATTGGGATAATTTTTTTGAAAATTTTATAAACTATAAAAGCCCTACTCGAGAAGAGTAGGGCCTTTATTACTTTGTCCATTAACATAACATCGAATGGACTATGATTCGTATTTAATATCTTTTTAGAATGTTACTACTGGAGGGTCAATTCCTAAAACAGGCACCCCATTAACCGTTAACCATATATAATAATGGTCGATTTGCTTTCCAGTGATTTGTTCAATTTTATTAATCATTGATTCTTGAACTTGGAAAGACTTCGCTGCTGTTTCTGGGCCTAGCGGGATTCCTTTTAATCCTAATTGGTCAGCTATTTGTCTTGCTTGGTCACTACTTATTTCAATATATTTGTCATATTGAGACAGGTATGCAGCTGATGCTGGTTTTACCATTATAACAACGGATAATAACATTGCCATCATTAAAACTACTAATTTCTTCATCTCTTTTTTCCTCCTTTCCTCCCTAAATCATTTTATTTTGCAAAGATAAAAATATATCTACAATGTCGGGATGGTACATAGTACCCCGGCATCGAAATATCTCTTCTATTGCTTCTTCCTTTGGCCTGCCCTTTTGGTAAACTCGATCGGATGTTATCGCGTCATAAGAATCAACAACGGCTATGATGGATGCTTCAATGGAAATTTCATTTTTCTTTAATCCAAAAGGATAACCTGTTCCATCATATCTTTCATGGTGTTGTTCCACAATTGGACCCGCATCCACTAGAGAGGGGACTTGGGTGCTTTCTAATAATTCTCTTCCAAAAGTGGTGTGTTTTTTCATGATTTCCCATTCTTTCGGGGTAAGTTTCCCTGGTTTTTGTAAAATAGATAAGGGTACTTTTACTTTTCCAACATCATGCAAAAAAGAGGCGTTATTTAATACCAGCAGCTGTTTCGCATTAAAACCTAATTCCTCACCGATTAACATGGACCATCTTTTAATTCTGGAACAATGATCGACTGTGTATCCATCTTTTTCCTCAATTGACACAGCCAGGTCCATTATACCATGAGAAGCTTTACTGTAATGGTGGAAAATGGGTTGTGATGTAATATATAGGAATTCTGTAGTTTGATAGGATTGGAAAATATGATGATCTGTTACAGGACTCCGATAGAAGGAATCACCAGGTTTCAATACTTTATACCCATTATCAGAGGGATATCTTAATTCACCAGACAAAACAAGGAAATACTCTAAAGCGGTCCATCCTTCGGTAGGTTCTAATGCCCATCTAACTCCAGGATTTAGCTTATGGTAAATAATTTCCGTTCCGTCTCCAGATGCCACAAGAGATATTTGGACACCTCTTACATAGACTGTTTCAATAAAGTCCTTTGGGTTTATGTCCACCTTGATCCATCTCCTCTATTATTTCTTATAACTGTATTGTAACAAAAACATTAGACAATGTAAGCATGCTTAAGCATGGGTAAGCATGGGGACGGTTCTC
>NZ_JBALPZ010000051.1:0-498 GCF_036965645.1 Neobacillus drentensis | reverse complement strand
GGTTCTCATGCTTCCTTTTTATCACTCTTTTCGTCAAGAAGCATGGGGGGCAATTCTCATGCTCCTTTTTTAACACTCTATTCGTCGGATCCGCATGAATGGGACTATCAGAACTATCCTTTATTTAATGCGCTCAAGCAAATACAAGGTAAGCCGAACGTGGTGCCCTTTTGCCTAAAAAACTGCCTATAGTCGTCCAATTAGAACAAATCTAATGTTTTAGAAACATAAACCCTATAAAAATGTTCTCATTATCCTTTTATTTGTGTTTGCTTTTACCCTCGGGAAGAAAGTAGGAGCAAAAATGGACGCAGGAATTCATTTTTCATACTGATTCTCATTATCTCTTAAACTTCTAATAGGCAACTTAAATCTAAGTTTAATAAGGGATCTTAATAGATTTTCTCTTAGTTTCCTCAGCATCTTCTCCATAAATGCAACCGAGTATCAACCATAAAAACGAACATAAGAAAGAGGTGTACCCTCAAAATCAAAATA
>NZ_JBALPZ010000050.1:310-31144 GCF_036965645.1 Neobacillus drentensis | reverse complement strand
ATTCTGAACAATTAATTTAAAATTCCGTTATTTTTAGTGAAAATACAGTGTGTTCCTATCAATAAAAAGACAATTTGTAACTATTTTCACAGTACAAAAGAACCGATATGCTGCTGTTTCGAAAAGGTACTAACAAGGTAAAAAAAAATAAGGAAAACTGCCCATTTCAAAGAATGTATATTTGCTTGAAAATCAGTCTTAAGAAAACACTGTTTTTTAATAAAAGAAAACGGAATTTTAAATTTATTTAAAGAAAGGGTTTCCATATAATAAAAGGTGAATGCTTAACACTAAAATTCATTTTATACGCATGCTCTTGCAATAACATTAGTGGAGGTAATCAAATTGCACAGAAATGAAATTGAAAAGAAAATTGAATTACTGATTGATAACCTAGTTAACTTAAGTGATCCAGACGGGAAGTATGCCATTCCGCTTGCCGATGGCAGAAAAATTGATAATAAGAGCTTTAACTATTGGGAATGGACAGCAGGTGTCGGCCTGTATGGAATGATGAAGTATTATAAACTGACAAAAAATGAAAACGTATTAAATATCATTGTAAAATGGTTCGACGATCAGTTTAAAGAACCGCCGGTCGAAAAAAACGTTAACACAATGGTACAAATGCTAACCCTAGCCTATTTGTATGAAGAAACCAACAATCCTGCTTATCTTCCATACTTAGAAACTTGGGGGGATTGGCTCTATCATGATATGCCAAGAACTAAGGATGGCGGGATCCAGCATGTCGTGTTTGGATCGGAGAATTATCAACAATTATGGGATGACACCTTAATGATGAGTGTATTACCATTAACCAAAATCGGTTTATTACTGAACAAGCCTGAGTATATTGAAGAAGCAAAAAAACAATTCTTGGTACATATTAAATACCTGTTTGATAAGAAAACGGGATTATGGTTCCACGGTTGGACGTTTGAAGGAAATCACAACTTTGCGGAAGCCCTATGGGGCCGCGGCAATTCCTGGGTCACGATTGCGATTCCAGAGTTTTTAGATTTAGTAGATTTACCTGACAACGATCCTGTCCGTCAAATCCTAATTGACACGCTTAATAGACAAATTGAAGCGCTTGAAACACACCAAAATGAAAGCGGTTTATGGCATACAGTGCTAAATGACCCAACCTCTTATGTGGAGGCGTCTTGTACAGCAGGCTTCGCTTTTGGAACCTTAAAGGCTGTTCGGAAACGTTATACGGATAAAAGGTATTTAAATATGGGACTAAAAGCGATACAGGCAGTGGTTGAGAATATTGACGAAAACGGGGAATTGCAGCATGTATCGGCAGGAACAGCAATGGGAGAAACACAAGAGTTTTACAAGGAAATCCCCGTAACTGGGATGCCTTATGGACAATCCATGGCTATTCTTTCGTTAGTAGAGTACTTGTATTACAGAATTTAAGTTAGAGGGGTATTAACATGAAAAAAATAGTGACGCTTGGAGAAATTATGCTGCGTCTCTCTACTCAATCAGGAGAAAGACTTTTTCAGGCAGATAACTTGCTTATGCATTACGGCGGAGCAGAGGCCAATGTGGCGGTGTCGCTTTCACAGTTTGGCCATGACGTCAAATTTGTCAGCAAAATCCCGAGTAACCCACTGGGCGCTGCGGTGGAACGACATCTAAAATCTTATGGTGTTGATACCAATTCCCTGATTAAAGGCGGAGAGAGATTAGGAACCTATTATCTTGAAAGTGGAGTAGGCGGGAGAAGTGCACAAGTAACGTATGATCGAAAATATTCGAGCTTTTCTGGTTTAACGGTCGAAGAATTAAACTTTGATGAATTATTTCAAGGAATTGACTTATTTCACGTTACCGGAATTACACTTGCCTTATCACAGAATTTAAGAGATCTCGTGCTGCTGGCAGTTAAGAAAGCAAAAGAAGCAGGTATAATGACCAGTCTTGATTCTAATTATCGGGCTTCACTATGGAGCCAGCAAGCGTGCTCGGAAGCGATAAAGCCGCTCTTGAGTTATATTGATATCTGTTTCTGTGGAGAATTGGATGCAGTTCATTTACTAGGCATCGAACCTGCAAATGACTCACTTTTAAAAGAAGAAAAACTTAAATACTACTATGAAAAAATAACTGAGTTGTACCCGAACATCCAATATATGAGCTCTACTTTTCGAACAGTTCTTTCGGCCTCGACCAATAAGCTGCAAGGCAACATCTATACAAAAGGTGAGCTGTTCCAATCCAAGGAGCATTTAATCGATCATATTGTGGACCGGGTTGGCGGCGGGGATGCCTTTGCGGCTGGTGTGTTGCACGGCATCCTAGAAAAATGGCCGCTCTCTCGGACCATATCTTTCGCGTCAATGGCATCAGCTTTAAAGCATACCATTCACGGAGATTGCAATGCCTTTACAGTAGAGGAAATAACAAAAGTATTGGACAATGAAGCAGGCAAAATCGTCCGATAAGGACTTTTAATAAATATAGAAACATAGAAAAGGAGAATGAAAAATGGAAACTCGTTATGCACATCATCCGGAAGATATGAAGAAATATAATACTGAGGAGCTAAGAAGGGAATTTTTAGTAGAAACGCTCTTCGAAACGGACCAAGTCCATCTAACATATACCCATGTGGACCGCATGATATTCGGAGGCGTTACACCGGCAGAAAAGGAATTGACCATTAAGCTTGATAAAGAGCTAGGTGTTAGTTATTTCTTAGAACGCCGTGAGATGGGGATTATCAATATTGGCGGAGACGGCCTTGTCATTCTTGACGGTGAAGAATATGATATGCAGCGTTATGACGGCTTATATGTAGGAAAAGGAACCAAAGAGGTTTTATTTAGATCCAATGATCCTAAAAATCCGGCTAAATTTTATATCAATTCTACTCCTGCACACCATAAATATCCGACAGTAAAGATTGATATTAATGAAATTAAACCGCTTGAAGCAGGCAGCCCTGGAACCCTTAATGAACGAAAAATCCACCAATATATTCATCCGAATGTATGTGAGTCCTGCCAGCTTCAAATGGGATTAACAATGTTATCCCCTGGAAGCGTTTGGAATACCATGCCATGCCATACTCATGAACGCCGGATGGAAGTTTACTTATATTTTGATATGGAACCAGAAACTCGTGTCTTCCACTTCATGGGTAAGCCGGATGAAACTAGACACTTGGTTATGAAAAACGAACAAGCGGCCATCTCCCCAAGCTGGTCCATTCATACAGGAACTGCTACAAGCAATTACACCTTCATTTGGGGGATGTGCGGTGAAAACATCACATATGATGACATGGACCATGTCAAAATGGAAGATTTAAGGTAGTCGCTTACAAGTATAAATCAACTCTTGAATGATAATGAGTATCTCACAAAAACAGATTGTAGGTGATGGAGTTGAACATTGGCATCCGAGCACATGATGTGGAAAATCGTCCCCTAGAAGAGTTAGTAGAAGAGATAGCAGGAAAAGGGCTCACATCTGTTCAGTTAGCCTTAGGTAAATCCTTTGATTATATGAAGCTCGAACCAGGGACATTAAGTCCTGGTTTGGCCCATCATATTGGAACAGCGTTCGCACGAAAAAATGTTCAAATTGCCGTATTAGGCTGTTATTTCAACATGATTCATCCTGACCATGCAGAACGGAGAAAAGGGATCGAACGTTTTAAAGAGCATATCCGCTTTGCAAGAGATTTTGGCTGCAGTATAGTGGCGACCGAAACAGGTAACGTCAATCCAGAAATTGTTTATACAGTTGAAAATTTTAAAGAAGAGCCGTTTCAGAAAGTGGTTGAAAGTGTTCGGGAACTTGTGCAGGAAGCGGAGAAATTTGGAGTCATTGTTGGGATTGAAGCGGGTGTGAATCATCCAATTTATTCTTCGAAAGTGATGAAAAGGCTTTTGGACATGGTCAATTCCAATAATCTTCAGGTAATTCTTGACCCTGTCAATCTATTAACGATTGATACTTATCATGACCAGGACAAAATTATCCAGGAAGCATTTGAACTGCTTGGTGACAGAATTGTCATCCTCCATGCCAAAGATTTTGTTGTAAAGGATAACCAATTGAAGACAGTGGCAGTTGGCCAGGGACTATTAAATTATGATGTTGTCTTGAAACAGGTTAAACAGAAAAAGCCGTATCTTAATATTTTAATGGAAGAAACGACAGAACCTTTTATTAACGAAAGTCTAGCTTTCTTAAAAAATAAGTACGAACAAGCCTAAAGACTTGTAAGGAGGAAGACACATGAAATCTCTATTTTCATTAGAAGGGAAAGTGGCCCTTATCACTGGTGCTAGCCGGGGACTTGGCCAAGGCATGGCAATAGGTCTAGCAGAAGCGGGGGCAGCCGTCATTGGTGCAGGCATGAGCGATATGTCAGCAACTCGTGAGCAGATTGAAGCAATCGGCGGAACTTTTCATGACCTTAAAATAGATTTATCCAAGCAAGGGGCGCCAAGTGAGCTTGTTGTGGAAGCTTTATCCGTTGCCGGACAAATTGATATTTTAGTAAACAATGCCGGCATCATTCGTCGTGCACAGGCGGAGAATTTCTCAGATGAGGATTGGTATGAAGTCATTAATGTCAATCAACATGCCGTTTTCAAATTATGCCGTGAAGTGGGCAAACATATGATTGAAAAAGGTTCAGGGAAAATCATTAATATTGCCTCCATGTTATCTTTCCAAGGGGGATTACGTGTACCTGCTTATACAGCCAGCAAACATGCGGTGGCAGGTCTGACAAAATCATTTGCAAATGAGTGGGCAGGAAAAGGCGTCAATGTAAATGCGATAGCACCAGGCTATATGGTGACGGATAATACGGCTCCAATTCGTGGAGATGAAAGCCGGAATGCTTCCATTACCTCAAGAATTCCACAAGGACGTTGGGGAACTCCAGAAGATTTAAAAGGAGCGGTCGTTTTCCTAGCTTCTGACGCCTCCGATTACGTTAATGGCCACATCTTACCGGTAGACGGCGGCTGGTTAAGCTCTTAATAGAACAAACCATAAAGTTCATTCAATCAAAAATGCCCATTTTAATTTTGCTTACAACAGAATTACGATGGGGATTTTTTATAGGTAAGTAAAAAACAAACTTAACATGCGGCAATGGAGGGAACAAAATGAATAGAATCGTAGTTTGCGGCCTGAGCAATCGTGCACTTGGGATGTTTATTCAGCCAGTATTAACACAATTTTCGCAGCAAAATGAAATTGTAGGGTTACTCGATCCGGATGGACGCAGAATGGAAATCGCAAAGGAAAGTTTTCCATCCTTAAGTTCTATCCCTGCTTATCATCCAAATCAATTTCAACAAATGATTAAAGAGACTAATGCCAATACGGTTGTGGTGACGAGCCGGGATGATACCCATATCGATTATATTTTACAAGGTTTAGAGAATGATTTAACGGTTATCACGGAAAAGCCGATGGTTACTAATGCTAACGATGCCAAAAGGGTCATGGAGGCGGAGGAAAGAAGTAATGGAAAAATAATTGTAGCCTTCAATTACCGATACAATCCTTTCCATCGGAAAATTAAGGAGATGATTTTAGAAGGGAAAATTGGCAGAGTTACTTCTGTTGATTTGAACTGGTATATCGACACCTATCACGGTGCCAGCTATTTCAAAAGATGGAATCGCGATCGAAATCGTTCAGGCGGTTTATCGATTCATAAATCAACTCACCATTTCGATTTGGTCAATTGGTGGATTGATCAAAAACCGGACCAGGTCTTTGCCTATGGTGCCTTAAATTATTACGGCAAAGACGGAGAATTAAATCCAAGTCCAACCGATCATCGTTATTGCAGTACTTGCCAGGAAAAACAAGATTGCCAATATTATATGCGCTGGTCGAATCGCCGAAATAACTTGGCAATTAAAGATGATCATATTAAATCCGAAGGTATTGAAAAGTCGGCACAAAATTATACGAATTACCGCCCTGACTCTTGTATTTTCGATCATGAAATTGAAATTGAAGATACCTATGCCGTGACGGTTAAATATGATAAAGGTGCTTTTTTAAGCTACTCCGTTAATTTTTCGCTTCCATATGAAGGTTATCGATTAGCTATAAACGGGACAAAAGGGAGAATTGAAACGACGGAATTTCATGAACCAAGCAGAATTCCTTTCCCATTCCCGGAACAGACGATTGAGTATTATCCACTATTTGGTTCAAAAGAAATTATTCATGTCCTGCAAAATGATGGGGGACATGGTGGGGGAGATCCGTTACTTCAAGAAGATCTCTTCATGGGGGTGGATCCGAGCCGTCCTTATCAAATTTTAGCAGGTGCCGAAGCGGGGGCCTATTCCATTGCATTAGGTGAGGGCGTTTGGCGGTCAGCTAAGGAAAATCGACCTTTTAGTATTAAAGAATTATTAAAGCAGACAAGTGATTCTTCTCAATTAGTCTAGTGAACTATTAGGGGACAAACGGTGTTTTTTGAGTTTCGCCGATAAAATGGGAAAAAGCGCCGATAAGTTAATAAAAAGCGCCGATAAAATTCCAAAAACAGCCGATATGGCTCAAAAAAGCGCCGATAAAGTTTCATTTCAAGCTCAATTGAATCAAAAAGTTATGCCAACTATCTATATTTATTAATTTTGGGTGGGATAAAGATGCCTCAACTTGTATTTGATGAAGAAAAAGTAAAAGAAGCTATTGAACTCGTCGTCGATAGGACCTCAAAAATGGATTTCAGCTGGGACTGGCCGGGCGGTGTTGCCTTTTTCGGTGTTGCCGAAGCATATGAAGCAACTGGCGAGAAAAAATATTTGGAGTTTATTAAGAATTGGGTCGATGAAGAATTAGAGGATGGACTGCCCAAGCTAACGGTGAATGCCTCCTCCATCGGACATACCCTCATTACATTATATAAAGCAACGGACGAGGAAAAATACTTAGAATATGCCATTCAAATGGCAGACTTCTTATTAAATGATGCAGAGAAATTTGCAGATGGTGTTTTGCAGCATACTGTAAACGGTGTCAAGAACGTGTTCCCCGAGCAGGCATGGGTCGATACGATGTTTATGGCGGGCTATTTTCTCTTACGAATGGGTCATATGCTCGATCGGAAGGATTACATTGATTTCGGCTTAAAGCAATATCATGGTCATGAGCAGTTTCTCCAGGATGACTTGACGAACCTATACTATCATGGCTGGGACAATATTGCTCAAAACCATATGTCCGGGATTTTCTGGGCCCGTGGAAACAGCTGGGCTGCCTACACAATGGCTAGAGCTTTGGAGCTTGTGAAGGTGCAGCATCCATCTTTTATGATTATAGAAGGGTCACTCCGTGATCAGCTAAGTGCATTGGTTCGCTTACAAGATGAATCAGGACTTTGGCATACGATTGTGACAGATCCTGAATCATATTTAGAAACGTCAGGTTCCGCAGGGATTGCAGCAGCTTTACTAACAAAAGGGAAACTGTATAACAAGAATGTTCAAAAATCAACGGATGGTATCCTGAAGCAAGTTAAAGAGGACGGGTCCATCATGAATGTTTCAGCTGGAACCGCGGTCATGGATGATGCCGAAGGGTATAAAGGAGTTCCTTATAAAAGGGTTCAGGGCTGGGGGCAGGGCCTCGTGCTGGCCTTTTTATCCTTATTATTAAAATACGCAAAAAAAAGTTAAAGTAAACAGTTCGAAACCTGCGGAGGGATTTTCCTTCCACAGGTATTTTTACATAATCAAAATTAGGGAGCAGATAAGAAATGGAAAATGAGAGGAATTCGAATCGGGCAGTCAACATTTATTTGGCAGGTGATTCGACGGTTGCTAATTGCCCGCCTCTTGAAGCACCCATGGCGGGGTGGGGTCAGGTCTTTCAATCCTTTTTCACGGATAAGGTAAAAGTCCATAATCATGCAAAAGGTGGAGCCAGTACAAACAGTTTTATTGAAGAAGGACGGTTAGAAACGATTCTAGAGTCAATTCAGCAGGGAGATTATTTGTTCATTCAATTTGGACATAATGACCAAAAACCATATGGGACAGAAGCCTTTACAACGTATCAGTCATACCTGACAGAATATATTAAAGGTGCTAGGGAAAAAGGAGCTACTCCGATCTTGATTACCTCCGTAAATCGCAGACATTTTGATGAAAAGGATAACTTAGTGCACTCACTAGGGGACTATCCTCAATCAATGATTCAATTAGCTGGACGGCTGGAAGTACAGCTAATTGATTTATTAACAAAGACAAGTAAGCTATATGAATCATTAGGTGTAGAGGGTTCAAAGCAATTATTTACATGGTTTGAGCCTAATGTACATCCTAATTACCCAGAAGGGATACAGGATAACACTCATTTTTGTGAACACGGAGCAAGTGAAGTCGCCAAATTAGTCGTAGAAGGAATAAAGGAATTACAATTACCTATCACTGATTTTATGAAAGAATAGATTGATAGAATCATTAAGCCTAAATACAAATACTGAGGTGAAGTCCATTGGGCAAAAAGTTATATCACGGAGCAGCTTATTATCCTGAGCTATGGGATGAAAACGTAATAAATGAAGACATTGAAATAATGAAACAAACAGGAATTAATGTTGTAAGAATGGGTGAATTTGCTTGGTCCAACATGGAGCCGGAAGAAGGAGAGTTTGATTTATCCTTCTTTAAGAATGTAATTACTAAACTCTATGAAAATGGTATTGAGACTGTAATGTGCACCCCGACTCCCACACCGCCAATCTGGTTCACAGACGGACACCCGGAAAGGATGTATGTCGAGCGGGATGGAAGAGTTATGGGACATGGCTCAAGACAGCATGCCTGCACCAACCATCCCTATTTCCGTGAAAGAGCTACGCTGATCACGGAACATATTGCTCAAGCAGTGGGATGTCTCACAGGTGTAATAGGCTGGCAGATTGATAATGAATTCAAATGCCATGTAAGTGAATGTATGTGCACTTCATGTAAAGAATTATGGCATCAGTGGTTAGAGGAGCGTTATGGGACGATCGAGCAGCTAAATGAAGCATGGGGTACGCAAATTTGGAGTGAATATTACCACAGCTTTGAACAAGTACCACAGCCAGGTCATGCACCATTTTTACACAATTCATCATTAAGTACGATGTATCAATTATTCTCTATGGAAAAAATTGCGGAGTTCTGCGATGAACAAGCAGCGATTATTAGAAAATATTCAGGTGCACCGATTACCCATAATAGTTCCGTTATGTTTAGTGTTGATAATGAGAGACTCTTTCAAAATCTTGATTTTGCTTCATTTGATACATACGCCACCATCGATAATTTCCCTGCCTACCTTATTAACAGCGATTTGTGGCGGAACTTTAAGAAAGGCAAAGACTTTTGGGTAATGGAAACGAGCACTTCGTATGCAGCATCACTCGAGAGCTATGCAAGCCCGCATCCCAATGGCTATTTAAAAGCCGAGGCTGCTGCAGCTTATGCATTAGGGGCGGAAGGATTTTCATATTGGCTCTGGAGACAGCAGCGTGCCGGCTGCGAGCAGCCGCATAGTTCGGTTATCAGTGCATGGGGAAAACCAACAGTGGGCTATGCCAATGTGCTGGAAGTAGAGAAGATGAGAAGAGAAATCGAACCGATTATCCTTGAAACAAGACCGAGTCAGGCAGAATTGGCCATCACCTATTCCGATCGGGCAAAGGCATTTTTGAAAACGGAATCACACCGTGGGTTAAATCACCGCGCGTTAGTAACAGATTTTTATGAAAAAGTATTATCAATGGGGATCCATCGCGACCTTATTCCTGAAGGGGCAAGCCTTGAGGGATATAAAGTATTATTGACACCGTTTATCCCTTATGTGTCATCAGAGTTTTTAGCCCGTGCGAGGCAATTTGTTGAAAATGGCGGAGTCTGGATCGCAGGTCCTTTAACAGGAGGAAGGACTGAGTCCCATACGGTCCATACGGATCGAGCTTTGGGAGAACTTGAGAATACTGCTGGTGTGGAGGTTTTATTTACTTATCCTATGGATAACAGTGGAACCATCGGCCGTGCCTTTGATGTATCTGCACCGCTTGGAATGTGGAGTTCAGTATTCGAATTTGACCAAGAAAAGTCAGTTGGCATCATTGAAGAGGGACTTTCTGAAGGAAAATCCTTTATTACCGAGCATCGTCTTGGGGCAGGAAAAATGGTCATGCTTGGTTCCATGCCTCAAGGGGCGGATGGAGCTCTAATGTTACAGAAACTTGTGGATCATTATTCACTAGAAGCCAATTTATCACTTCGAACAGACGTAACAAAAGGAACCATTGTTGCTCCAAGACAGGGTGATGGATATACTGTTTGGTTTGTAATCAACATGGACGGGAATGGTGGAAGCGTCACCTTGCCAATGGAAGGAATCGATTTACAGAATAATAGAAAAGTAAGCCCGGGAAAACTTGAAATCGGCAAATTTGAATATAGGGTCATTCGTATTAATGATAAGGAGTGTTTTAGATGATACGAAAAGCAACAGTCATGAAGATGTTTGAAGGATTTCACGAAGAGTACAAGAAACGCCATGATGAAATATGGCCCGAGCTGGCGCAAGAATTAAAAAATCACGGAGCCCATCATTACTCGATTTTTCTTGATGAAAAAACGAATAATCTGTTTGCCTATGTTGAAATCGAAAGTGAAGAAAAGTGGAATGCTATGGCTCAAACCGAAGTTTGCCAGAAATGGTGGGCTTATATGAAAGATATTATGGAAACCAACCCTGATAATAGTCCGGTAGCCATCGAACTAAAGCAAGTATTTTATTTGGATTAAAGGTTGGGTTACGTCATTAAATTTTTGAACGCAGCTTACTTAGAAACAGGATAGCAATCGTTAAAAAATATATAGAAATAGTTGAAATCCATATCATGTCAGGTGATATGGTTTTTTATAGTTTTAATTTATTTGAAACCATCTCTAATTTTCTAGTATTTCAGTGGTTTAAAAAAATTGTAGAATGATATACAATATAAGGAATATGATTACGCTTACACTGCGCTGAATTAAAAGTTTTGAATATTCTAAATTAAATATTTGGAGAAAACATGAATGAAGAAAGTTTTTAATTTATTGAAAAGAAAATATGCGAATCTAAAAATTAAATATAAATTGTTTATTTTAGTTTCATGGATTATGATTAGTTCCTTTTTATTCACCTTCCTTGGATTACAATATGCTTTTNNATATTATAGAAAATGAACTCCAAAAAATGGAAGATGTTTCTTACAATATCTTAACAGATCCTCAAATTCAACAGTACTTAGCAACAAAGGGTGAAAAGAGAACAGAGTACGAGAATTATCGTATTCATTCAAATATGGTGGATAAATTATTAAGCTACGTGAACAATGAGAAATACATACAATCCGTCATTCTTGTCGATACGAATGGGGAAGAGTACGTTGCTGGGCCTAGATCTTTTAAATTACCATCTGATTTAAAAATGAGTATTTTGCGAGAAGCATTGTTAGCAGATGGAAAAAACATCTGGGTTAACCCCCATGGAAAGGATTTTACGATTGTCACAGCTCGAGAAATAAGACAATATAAGAATTTGAGTTTTGAACCACTAGGTACATTGATTATTAATATGAATATGGACAAACTTGTCAGCAGCCTCTTTGAGGGATCAAGTAAAATTGATGGCGAATTTTTAATTACCAACGATCAAGAACTTATTTATCCGACAGAATCTGCAAGTCCATTGGAAAAAATAGCCATGTCTATAAATGAGAAACCTGGCTATCAAATAAAAACGATCGAAGGTAAAAATTATTTTCTGGTTCACATCAACTCTCATTACTTTGATTGGAGTTATGTAAATGCCATACCATTTAATCAAATCTTTAAAAATATTAGTTTCATAAAAACAGTACTTATTATCATTTTTATTTTAATGTTTTTTATTGTAACGTTTCTCGGCATCAGATTTGTTAGAAATATAACTATTCCTCTAGAAAACTTAGTTGAAGGTATGCATTATGTGCAAAACGGCGATTTTAAGGAAGCTCAGAAGGGTTTCATGAAGTCTTCCGTTCTCTCTAATGATGAAGTAGGTAAGTTGCATGAAACCTTTCAAACGATGACTCAACAAATGGATGAATTAGTAAATGAAAACCTCACTAAGCAGCTGACAATTAAGGAAACTGAATTTAAAGCTTTACAGGCACAGATCAATCCGCACTTTTTATACAACACGTTGGAGTCAATTAACTGGCTCGCTAAAATGAATGATCAAGACCAAATATCGAAGATGGTTGAAGCACTTGGTTTTCTGCTGCGAAATTCAATAAGCCTAAAGAAACGGCTCATCCCGATTGAAGATGAGTTAAACATTGTTAAGAATTATATTGTCATACAAAAATATAGATTTGAAGAAAGATTGGACTTTAGCATGCAGGTGGATTCTGACCTGTTTGATGCCTATATACCTAAATTAACCTTGCAGCCCCTAGTGGAAAATGCTATCCATTATGCGTTGGAGAATATGGTAGATGTATGTAAAATAAGAATTTATTCTGTAGTAAATAAGGATTATTTTCAGCTAATCGTCGAAGATAATGGCCCTGGAATGGAGTCTTCTTTTCTAGAAAAGTTAAAGAAAGGGGAGGTAAAGACAAGGGGACAAGGAATTGGCTTAGCCAATATTATGGAGCGGATTAAACTTTCATTTGGAAGCGATTACGGAGTTGAAATTGAAAGTGAACCTAATAAAGGAGCTAAAATCATTTTAGTTCTGCCATATGACAGGGGGGAAGAACATGTACAAAGTATTGTTAGTTGATGATGAAAGAATCATAACCGACGGTATGTCAAAAGTGATTAAATGGGAGTCAATCGGGACAAGTTTAATAGGGACGGCGAAGAATGGACTTGAAGCCTTTGATAAAATCACACAGAATAAACCGGATATTGTAATTAGTGATATTAAAATGCCTGGAATGAATGGACTTGAATTGGTAGCAAAAGTACATGAACATTATCCAGAGATCCGTTTTATATTGTTATCAGGGTTTAGTGAATTTGATTATGCCAAGCAGGCAATGGTGTATGGGGTAAAACATTATTTGCTTAAACCCTGTAATGAAAATACGATTATCGAAGCACTTAAGGAAATAAGTGAAGAGTTAAATCAGGAGAAAGAACGGGAACAATTTATTACAAATATGCAAGAAACCCTTGAGAATGTTCTTCCCTATGCAAAGGAACAGTGGTTAAAGGAATATATAACAAATATTTATGCAAATACCGACTCTACTTCCTATCAAAAACTTCTTGAGTTCGATTTGGACCTATCCAATGTTCGACTAGTTTTATTCCAGATAGAGGGCTCATTTCAAGTTGAGCAATTGTTTGCCATAAAAAACATTGCTGAATTGAATTTCAAATCATACATTCTTAGTTGCTCAGTAGGTGAATTAATTTTAATCCTTTTGAGGGATGATGGTGAACATAGTCAGCTGCATGAAAAAATTGAAAAGATTAGAAAAAACTTTTATCAATATTATCAACTAGATTGCACCATTGCTGTGAGTGAAACGGGGAAAATCAGCCATGCGAATAAATTATACAAGGAAGCACTGGATTGTCTAAATTATCGTTTTTATTTAGGTGAAGGCAGTATTATTACCAAAGAAGACATAGATAATCAAAATGACGATTATGATCAGCAGGAATTTTATTATGATGATCAGAAATTCTGCCGAATGGTTAAATCAGGGTGCTGGAGAGAAGTTGAGGATGAAATTAACAGTTTTTTCAGCTGCTTAGCCGATTTAAGATTAGATATTAGTGCAACCAAATCCTATGTCATTCAACTTTTTAATAGCATGATTCGTTTGTGCGATGCCCATAGTATGAACTCCTACTTAACGAAGCTGCAGGTTCTATTAGAATTAGAAACGATACATAGCATGAAGTCCTTTTTCAAGGATATCGCCGCGGAAATCACGGATGTATTTTTTCAACAAACCAAAAATAAACATTCCTCCATTATTAGCAGAGTACTTGAAGTTATTGAAAATCATATCGCAGATCCTCAGCTTAGCCTGCAATGGGTTGCAAATGAGATGTTGTATATGAATGCTGATTATCTCGGAAAGCTGTTTAAAAAAGAAACGGGTGAGAAATTCTCTAATTATCTGACTCGAGTCCGCATTGGTAAGGCGATTTATATGATTATCAATGAAAGTGATGTGAAAATCTTTGAGTTAGCTGAAAAAATTGGGTTTGGAGAAAATGCCCAATATTTTAGTCAGGTTTTTAAAAAGCAAACTGGGTTTACACCTTCTGAATATAAACGAGAAGCAGTCCAAGGTATGTAATATGAGACAAAAGGGGAATAAAACGATGAAAAAACTATTAATCTCCATTTTACCCCTGGTAGTAATGTTGGCTTTTACTGGTTGTTCAGAAAGCAGCAGTGCGGATTCTTCCAAGAATCAAGAAGAAAAAATCACCCTTAGGTTTGCTTGGTGGGGCGAACAGCCTAGAAACGATTATACATTGAAGGTTATAAAATTGTTTGAAGAAAAGAACCCAGACATCCATATTGAATTTGAATTTTCAAATTGGGATGACTATTGGAAACGGTTGGCCCCTATGGCCGCTGCCAACCAGTTACCAGACATTATGCAAATGGATCTTCTCTATTTAAAAGCATATAGTGCCAACAACTTACTTGAAGATTTAACACCCTACATCGAAAATAACACCATCAATACAAAGTACATTGATGAGAAAATCCTTTCAGGGGGGAAAGTAAGGGACAAACTATATGGTTTCCCATTAGGGTTAAATGCCCCTGCTGTAATCATGGATTCCAATTTAGTTGCTTCTGCAACCAATCAGGTCCCTAAACAGAACTGGACCTGGGAGGAATTTGAAAGAATAGCTATGGAGGTTCACAAACAAAAAAATATATATGGAACGAATGGAATGAAACCGCCAGAGGTATTTTTCCCCTACTTTCTACGCACCAATGGAAGAGATTTATATAATTCTGATGGCACTTCATTAGGATATGAGGATGATCAATTATTTGTCGATTACTTTGATAGGCAATTAAGATTACTAAACGAAGGAGCTTTCCCGAGGGTTGATGTAACAGAACAGATTAAAGGGATTGAAGATGAGTTATTAGTGAGACAACAAGCTCCGATGACATGGGCCTATTCCAATCAATATTATGGTTTTTCAAAAGAATCAGGACGCTCGCTGGAGATTTATGCGCCGCCAGGGCCAAATCAACAGACAAGTTTGTCTGTCAGAGCCAGTATGCTTTTTTCAATCACCAATGGCTCGAAACATAAGGAGGCCGCCGCAAGATTTATTAACTTTTTTGTTAACGATATAGAGGCTAATAAGTTAATTAAAGGTGAACGAGGTGTTCCTGTTTCATCCAAAGTGGCGGAGACCGTTAAAAAGGATCTATCCACAGAACAGAAAAAAGCTTTTGACTACGTATTTAATGTTGAAAATACGAATAGCAAGGTTGAGATAGCAGATCCAATTGGAGGAATTGAAGTTGTTCATATGTTACAGGATATCTCTGAACAAATTCTTTTTAAAAAAATCACACCTCTAGAAGGGGCACAGAAATTTAGAAAAGAGGCAAATGAAATACTTAAGAAAAATAAATAAATAACTTAAAAGACTCCGTTGGGGATTGTGTATAATCCCAATCGGAGTCTTTTTTATTTTTAATAATAGAATGTCTGATTTTTAAACAAACTACTCGGTTATTTATATTCAGACAATTCTAATAGTGAAGGTATAATTACAAATGTAAACACTTACAAAAAAGAATAAGGGGGATTCAATTAATGAAAAAATTCATGGTTATGCTGTTTTCACTGATTCTAGTATTCTCATTAGCAGCATGCAGCGGAAGCAGTACCACAAGTAAGAGCGAATCTGATGGGAAAGAAAAAGCTGCAAGTAAAGATGAAAAAGTTACACTTCGTATTGCTTGGTGGGGATCACAGCCAAGACATGATTACACCTTAAAAATCATTGATATGTATGAGAAGCAAAACCCTAATGTGAAGATTGAAGCAGAATATGCGAGCTGGGATGATTACTGGAAAAAGCTAGCTCCACAAGCAGCTGCGAACCAGTTACCTGATATTATTCAAATGGACCTTTCTTATTTCTCACAGTATGCTGAAAACAATCAAATCGCTGATTTGACTCCATATTTAGATAAACAAATCGACACCAAAGACACGAATCAAAATATTATTGATGGCGGAAAACTTGGTGACAAATTATACGGACTCAATGCAGGGGTAAACGTACTTGGTTATCACTATGACCCAGCCTTACTTAAAAAAGCCGGTGTAGAATCTCTTAATGAAAACTGGACATGGGATGATTATAAAGAACTCGCCAAAAAAGCAAAGGCTGCAGGCCTATTTGTAGATACTGGTGTTAAGGCAGACGTATTCTTTAATTATTATTTAAGAACACAAGGAAAGTCCCTTTATAGCAAGAATGGTACAGGTTTAGGATATAAGGATGACAAATTATTCGTAGATTTCTTCAAAATGACTTCAGGTTTAGTAAAGGATAAAGCGGTTCCAACTCCTGACTATATGGCACAGGTAAAAGGAATCGAAGATGATCCTGTTGTAAAACAAAAAGCAATCGGTATTTGGCAATGGTCTAACCAGTTTGTTGGCTTACAGCAAGTTGCAAACAGACCGCTTGAAATCAGCAACATGCCAGGACCAGATAGTGATAAAGGATTATTCTTAAAACCAAGTATGTTCTGGTCAATTGGGAATAACTCTGAGCATAAAGAAGAGGCAGCAAAGTTTATTAACTTCTTAACTAATGATATTGAGGCCAACAAATTAGCGCTTGGAGATCGTGGTGTACCGGGATCTGCAGCAGTCAAAGAAGCCTTAAAGCCGCTGCTTTCTCCAGCACAGCAACAAGTATTTACTTATGTTGAATGGGCTGAAAAACATAGTTCAGCATTCAATGGTCCAGATCCAGTTGGAGCAGGAGAAGTTATCGAGCTTTTTGATAGCTTGAATGAGCAAATGAGCTATGGAAACCTTAAAGTAGAAGATGCTGCAAAACAATTTAGACAACAAGCTGAAAGTATTTTGGGTCAAAATAAGAAATAATTTTAATCCGATAGCTGGTCCTTTCTCGGATCAGCTATCGCCCTTTCAATCTTAGGGTGATGGTCCGGTGAAAAGGAGATGACAAAATGGCTACACGCGTCGTAAAAGAACACGTACAAGAAAGTATTTATATCGCACCTGTGAGCGCACGTCAAAGGGCAATGAAGGAAAATATAAAAGGCTATTTATTTATTAGCCCTTTTGTGGTTGGATTCCTAGCCTTTACATTAATACCTATACTTGTTTCATTATATTTATCATTTACGAAATATAATCTATTTTCCGCACCACAATGGATTGGATTAGAAAACTATAAAAAAATGTTTACGGCTGATCCAAGGTATTGGCAGTCATTAAAAGTTACCCTCATTTATGTATTCGCTGGTGTACCGCTAAGACTAGCATTTGCACTTCTAATTGCGGCGATATTAAATACGGCATCTCGGGCAGTTGGCTTATACCGTTCCTTATTTTATCTGCCATCACTGATTGGCGGGAGCGTGGCTGTCGCAATTATGTGGCGTAACATCTTTGGAGACAAAGGGATTATTAATCTACTATTAGAACTGCTAGGTATCCCCAGTGTCAGATGGTTCGGTGACCCGACAGCTGCTTTATGGATGTTAATCTTTTTGTCAGTGTGGCAGTTTGGTTCCTCGATGTTAATCTTCTTAGCGGGATTAAAAGGGATTCCAAAAAGCTATTATGAAGCCGCAAGTGTGGACGGAGCTAACGGATGGCATAAATTCATCAAAATTACCCTTCCCATGTTAAGCCCAGTCATCTTATTTAATGCAGTCATGCAGACGATTGGTGCCTTTATGACATTTGTTCCAGCGTTTATCATTTCAAAAGGTACCGGGGGACCTTTGGATGGAACACTTTTATACTCCCTTTATTTATTCTTACAAGGTTTCGAATTCTTCAACATGGGCTATGCCGCTGCAATGGCATGGGTCATGCTCATTATCGTAGGGGTTTTAACGGCTATCATTTTTGCAACATCAAAATTCTGGGTTCACTACGAATCAGAAGGAGGGAAATAACGTATGCGGATAAAATCAGTAAAATGGTGGACTTATCATATCCTTGTAGGTGGATTTGCCGTCCTAATGCTTTATCCGGTTATTTGGCTTCTGATGAGTTCGTTTAAAGAAAGTAATGCCATCTTCGTAACAGCCAAATCACTAATACCTGATCCCTTTATTTTGGATAACTTTGCTGAAGGCTGGAAGGGGATTGGCGGCAATTCCTTTGGAGTGTTTATAAAGAATACTGCGATTTTAGTAATCGTAACTTTAATTGGTCAAGTCATATCATCGTCTTTAATTGCCTTTGGTTTTGCAAGATTAGAATTTAAGGGTAAGGCACTCTGGTTTGGACTTATGATGGTAACATTGATGCTGCCATATGAAGTTGTCATGGTTCCGCAATATATCATCTTTTCAAAACTTGGATGGCTTAACTCGATTAAGCCGATTGCAGTACCAGCATACTTTGGGCATCCATTCTTTATTTTCTTACTAGTTCAATTTATCCGCACGATTCCAAGAGAATTGGATGAAGCAGCAACGATTGATGGGTGTAATACCTTTCATATTTTCTATAAAATCATCTTGCCATTAATTAAACCGGCCTTGGCAACGGCGGCGATTTTCTCCTTCTATTGGACTTGGGATTCCTTACTAGGACCGGTTTTATACTTAAACAGTCCCGCAAAATATACGGTTTCAATGGCATTAAATATGTTCTTAAGTAATGAAACCGTTTCTAACTGGGGTGCCATGTTTGCCATGTCCGTAGTTACCTTGATTCCTGTATTTGTTATCTTCTTTATCTTCCAAAGATATGTGGTAGAGGGAATCAGTACAAGCGGATTAAAAGGTTGATGATTCGTGCCATTCCTTAATTTAGGAGTGGCAGGGCTTGATCAACTTTAAAAAAATCAGTAGGAGGATGGGTATGGAGACTTCGAGTATTTTGGGCGGTATTTATAAACTTATGGATTGGATCTCGAAACTAGCGTTATTAAATCTTTTATGGATTGCTTCTACTATTTTAGGTTTGGGTGTTTTCGGATTTTTTCCTTCTACTGTGGCGATGTTTGCGGTTGTCCGTAAATGGATGCTGGGCGAAGAGGAGGTTTCAATTGTTAAAACCTTCTGGGCTTCTTTTAAAATGGAGTTTGTAAAAAGTAATCTCCTCGGTGTCTTTGTTGTGGCTGCGGGGTTGGTGTTATATGCAGATCTGTTATTCATCCAAAGCGCAGCAAAAAATATGGCTGCATTTCTTTATATACCATTATTCATCATTACTTTTATTTTGGTATGTACGCTTTTTTACCTCATTCCGATTTTTGTCCATTATGAAATGAAATTAACGGATGTAATCAAGAACTCATTTTTTGTTATGATTATTAATCCATTGTCCACTCTTTATATGTTGATAGGAAGTTTTGGTATCTGTTTTGTTCTATCCTATGTACCGCCAATCTGTATCTTATTTAGCGGGAATTTATTAGCAATGTTATTCATGAAACCGGCATGTCACGCGTTTAACAAAATTCAGCGAAAGCAAGAGGTTTACCTACAGGAACAAAGTATATAGGAATCGGGTTCCCTAAATGGCTGCCCGGTTTTTTTATAAATATATTAAAGGAGGATTAGGACGGCATCTTAGAATCTTCTCATAAAGAATTTCGCTATTATTCTTTACTAGGAGGAAAATTGTGATTAAAAAATTCTCAAAAAAGAAGTTACCGGTTGTCGTAAGTTCCGCTATGGTCTTATCAATGTTTTCAGGAATTGGAATGACCACTCCAAAACAAACGCATGCTGCTGAGTTGACTAGTCTCAAATTTGACTTTGGATCCGACACTAGTCCTGTAGCAAAAGGCTACACACAAGTGACTAATAATATGATATATAGCAGTGAAAGGGGTTATGGATTAAACAAAGCTGTAGATTTTAGAGATAGAGGTGCACCTGATGATCTTCGTAGAGATTTTATAAATGGAACAAACTATACCTTCTCAGTGGATGTTCCAAATGGTGAGTATTATGTAAGCGTAATAACTGGGGATCAATCAGCTAGTAATAAAACTAGTTTTACCGTAGAGGGACAATCACTGGGTACTATTTCTACAAGTGCTGGTAGCTTTGCAGAAAAGTCAAAAATTGTGACGGTCCAAGATGGTCAGCTTAACGTTGAAATTGGTGATAATGGCCGGGTAAATGCGATTGAAATTATCCCAATGACAGCTCCAAGCGGATTAGCACTCACAGAAAAAAATCTCTATCCGGATACCTCTGTCTCCTTAAAATGGGATGAAGTAGAAGGCGCGGCAAGTTACAATGTTTATAGAAAAGCAGAAGGAGAAACGGCGTCCATTAAAGTTGGTACCACAAGTACTCAGGAATTTAAAGACGAAACCGTTCAACTTGGTTTTAAATACGAATATAGCGTAACCCAAGTAAATGAAAAAGCAATTGAATCAGCAAAAAGTACTCCAATAAATGTTGCTCTAGTAGATGAAACGAAGGCAGTACCAAAGGCCCCAACCGGTACAACACTCATCCATTCAACAGACAAATCTCTTACTTTCGATTGGAATGGATCAGATGAAGCTTTGATGTATTACGTATATCGATCAAAGTCTCCACAAGGGCCATTTGAAAGGGTAGGTATATCAAAAAACGGGGGATTTTCCGATCAGTCTGTTTCACCAACTAGACATTATTACTACAGAGTTTCAGCTGTAAACCTTGGAGGTATTTCTGATCCTTCCAATACGATTGAAACACCAATAACAAAAGTGGTTCAACGTCAAATGGAAAAACTCAATCGAGGTTTAGTTGCTGTTAAGGTGGAAAACGGTGTTTATGTGGGCTGGCGTATGTTAGGGACAGATCCAGAAGGTGTCGCCTTTAACGTTTATCGGGACGGACAAAAGGTTAATAAAGAGCCTATTACATCGAGCACAAACTTTTTAGACAATAATGGAACAAAGGATTCCAAATATGATGTCCGTGCCGTATTTAATGGAAACGAAGAACCGATTGCTGAAGCTTCTGCGACGGTTTGGGGACAGAATTATTATGACCTCCCAATTCAGAAACCTGAGGGTGGGACTACGCCTGATGGAAATTCCTATACATACAGTGCCAATGATGCAAGTGTAGGGGATGTGGATGGAGATGGTCAATACGAAATCATCCTTAAATGGTATCCAAGCAATGCAAAGGATAATTCCCAATCAGGCTATACTGGAAATACGTATGTTGATGCTTATAAGTTTGATGGCACAAGACTGTGGCGGATCGATTTAGGCAAAAATATTCGTTCCGGGGCCCACTATACACAAATGATGGTTTATGATTTAGATGGAGACGGTAAAGCCGAAGTTGCCATGAAAACAGCTGATGGAACCGTTGATGGTCAAGGAACTGTAATTGGTGATGCTAATGCGGATTACCGGAATTCAAGCGGCTATGTTTTAAGCGGGCCAGAGTTTTTAACTATATTCGATGGCTTAACGGGGAAAACACTAACAACTGTCGATTATGATCCGCCAAGAGGCAATGTCGCTGATTGGGGAGATAGCTACGGTAATCGTGTAGACCGCTTCCTCGCTGGAATTGCCTATCTGGATGGGGAAAGGCCAAGCCTGATTATGGCAAGAGGATATTACACAAGAGCGGTTATCGCGGCTTATAACTGGCGTGATGGAAAATTAACGAAAGTGTGGACGTTTGATAGTAACAAATCAGGGAATGAGGGGTATGCAGGTCAAGGATATCACAATTTAAGTGTGGCTGATGTGGACCAGGATGGCAAAGATGAAATTATCTATGGTGCAGCAGCTATCGATGATAATGGAACCGGTCTTTATACCACTGGATTAGGCCATGGTGATGCCCAGCATCTAGGGGATTTAGATCCAACAAGACCAGGCTTAGAATTTTTTGCTGTACATGAGCATACCGATGCCAAGTACGGAATTGAATTCCGTGATGCGGAAACAGGAGAAGCCATTTGGGGTGAATATACCGGAAGAGACACTGGGAGAGGCTTGTCTGCGGATATTGATCCAAGATATCCAGGTGAGGAATCATGGGCTGTAGGGGGAGCATGGAATGATCCTACTGGAGGTTTGTTTACTGCAAAAGGGGAGAAAATCTCAACTAGCATTCCCGGAGCCAACTTTGCGATTTGGTGGGATGGTGACCTGCAGCGAGAAATACTAGACCATGGGAATTTTGATGATACTAAACAAGTTGGAGTCGGAACGATTTCAAAGTGGGACTATCAAAATAATAAACAAGTTAATATTTTAACCGCGAATGGGACTTACTCAAACAATGGAACAAAAGGAAACCCAAGTTTACAGGCAGATTTATTAGGTGATTGGAGAGAAGAGGTCATTTGGAGAACGGAAGATAGCAGTGCATTACGTATCTACACCACAACAGATGTAACCGAAAATCGTATTCGGACACTCATGCATGACCCAGTTTATCGTTCAGGTATTGCCTGGCAAAATGTTGGCTACAATCAGCCGCCACATACTAGTTTCTTTTTAGGAAAGGATATGGCTGCTCCTCCAGTGCCTAGCATGTACTTAAATAAAGTGATTCCTGCTAATGCCGATGTCAATCCGAATTCAATTAATACGAAACAGACAAACGGTAACGTTCCTTTAACTGTTACTGTTGAATTGGATAAGGAGCATGAAGTGTCAGAAATCAACTCTGCTACAGTGAAAATGGTTGTCAATGGTAAAACGATCTTTGCCGAATCTCACCCGTCTGTCAATGGAGAGAAAACAAATAAGTTAATGGTTAAATTTGATAGACAACAAGTTTCAGAAGCTTTAAAAGGATACAATGGAACTGTTCAAATTAATATTAATGGGTTCTTACATGACGGGGAAAGCTTTAATGCGAAGGCTGAATTAATTTTAAAATAATTCGAAAAGTGGGAGAGATAGCCATTAATAGGCTTTCTCTCCCATTTGAATTCATTTTAAAAAGTTGTGGTTACATACCGTTTTAAAACTAAATTAAAATGCAGGAGGGTGAAAGAATGACAGAGATAATACCACTTTGGGATGAGTTAAAGCTTGAAGAAACTGGTCCAAATGAAAGTGCTCCAAGCATTCAGCCATATTTGCTTGAAGGACCCAGGCCCTTTCCTGTTATGATCATTGCCGCAGGTGGAGCTTATGCAAGACGAGCAGAACATGAGGCTTACCCGGTTGCAGAATGGTTAAATTCAATTGGAATTTCAGCGGTGGTTCTCAACTATCGGGTTGCGCCTTATAAATATCCTGTTCCATTAAATGATGCGAAGCGGGCAACCCAAATGGTTCGATATCATGCTGCAGATTGGAATCTAGATCCCAATCGTATAGGGATTCTTGGTTTTTCTGCAGGTGGACATCTCGCATCAAGTGCGGGGACTCATTTTGATTTTGGAAACCCAGTTGCAGAAGACCCTATCGAACGATTTAGCAGCCGTCCTGATTTGATGGTGCTTTGTTATCCCGTAATCTCGATGGGAGAATTTACCCATGAAGGAAGCCGATTAAATTTATTAGGTGAAAAACCAGAAGCTGAGTTAGTTGAACGATTATCCATTGAAAATCAAATTACTGAGCAATCACCGCCGGCATTTTTATGGCACACAGCCGACGATGCCTCCGTGCCTGTCGAAAATAGTTTAAGGTTTGCAGCGGGCTTAAGCCGTCATAAAGTTCCTTTTGACCTTCATATCTTCGAAAGTGGCCGGCATGGGTTAGGTTTGGCTGAAGAACATCCCGAGGCCAGAGAATGGCCAAGACTTTGTGAATTATGGTTGAGGAAACAAGGATTTTAGTCATCTAGTTAACAATTATAGCTCCAAATCAAACTCGAACCATCATCCAGTTATTAAACAAGTTGAGGAGCAAAACGAAAAATTAAAGGTTAAGAAATAATCGATAGTTGCTATGCATCTGTCGATTTATTTTTTTATTAGAAGATATCTATTCAAAAACAAACAAACATGTAATATAATTAAAACAAAAGTAAATAAAAATAAAAAACCAATTTCATCAGGTTTTTTAGCTTCATTTGAAGGGATGGAGAAATAATGAAGGTAAGCTTGTTTGCAACGTGCCTTGTAGATATGTTCCAGAGTAATGTAGGTAAAGCTACAGTTGAACTGCTTGAGAGACTAGGTTGTGAAATTGAATTTCCAGAAGCCCAAGTATGCTGTGGTCAGCCAGCTTATAATAGTGGTTATACAAAAGAATCCAAAGAGGCAATGAAGCGGATGATTGACACCTTTCAGAATGCTGAATATGTGGTATGCCCCTCCGGCTCATGTGCGTTTATGTTCCATGAATATCCTCATGTTTTTAAAGGAGATCCTGTTTGGGAACCAAAGGCCAAAAAACTGGCAGCTAAGACATACGAACTCACTCAATTCATTGTGGATGTATTAAAAGTAGAAGATGTGGGGGCAAAATTTGAGGGGAAAGCTACCTATCATACTTCTTGTCACATGACAAGATTACTAGGTGTTAAAAGAGCACCAATGATTCTATTAAATAATGTGAAAGGATTAGAGTTTACCGAATTACCAGGAAAAGAGCAATGCTGCGGATTCGGAGGAACCTTCTCTGTAAAAATGACACAAATTTCTGAGCAAATGGTCGATGAAAAGGTTTGTCATGTTGAAGAAACAGAAGCAGATTATTTAATTGGTGCCGACGCAGGCTGTTTGATGAATATTGGCGGACGGATTGATCGTAAAGGCAAACCGATTAAGGTTCTGCATATTGCGGAAGTATTAAATAGCCGCTAATAGAAGTTTGTTGACCAAAAACGAGATGGCTTGGAATGGGGGAAAAATAGATGGCAATGAAAATCAGCGACCAGCAATTCAAGGAACGAGTTGATACTGGGATTCACGATTCCTTTATGCGCGGGGCAGTGGCCAGTGCACAAGACGGAATGGGTGTAAAAAGACGTGTTGCCGCTGAAGAACTTGGAAATTGGGAAGACTGGCGCTCGCATGGAGAAGAAATTCGTCAGCATGTTTTAGAACATCTGGATTATTATTTGGAGCAATTAAGCGAAAATGTGGCAAAACGGGGCGGGCATGTATTTTTTGCCCAAACAAAGGAAGAAGCCAATGATTATATTCGAGGCATTGTTAAGCAAAAAAATGCTAAGAAAATCGTTAAATCCAAATCAATGGTAACCGAGGAAATCAGTTTAAATGGTATGTTGGAGCAGGAAGGCTGCCAGGTGATTGAAACTGACCTTGGAGAATACATACTCCAAGTGGATGACCACGATCCGCCGTCCCATATTGTCGTACCAGCTCTACATAAAAATAAAGAGCAAATCAGGGATGTATTTTCGGAAAAGCTTGGTTACACAAAGACTTCCAAACCGGAGGAATTGGCTTGGCATGCAAGAGAAACGCTGCGTCAGGAATATTTGACTGCAGATATTGGAATCACTGGCTGTAACTTCGCTGTTGCCGAGACAGGATCATTCAGTCTTGTCACAAATGAAGGGAACGCGGATTTAGTTACCGCCTTACCAAAGACACAAATTACCGTAATGGGAATGGAGCGGATCGTTCCGACCTTTGAAGAGATGGAAGTCCTCGTCTCCCTATTAACCAGAAGTGCAGTTGGACAGAAGTTAACAAGTTATATCACAGTGCTAACAGGACCTAGAGAGGAATTGGATGTAGACGGTCCAGAAGAATTCCATCTAGTAATCGTGGATAATGGCAGGTCTAATATCCTTGGCGGAGAATTTCAATCCGTTCTCCAATGTATTCGTTGTGCAGCATGTGTCAATGTTTGTCCCGTTTATCGTCATGTCGGGGGCCATTCCTATGGATCCATTTATGCAGGACCAATTGGAGCGGTCTTATCACCATTACTCGGGGGCTATGATGATTACAAAGAACTTCCTTATGCATCGACACTTTGCGGGGCCTGTACCGAGGTTTGTCCAGTAAAAATTCCGCTGCACAACCTTCTTCATAAGCATCGAGAAGTAATAGTTGAAAAAGAAGGAAAAGCACCAATCTCCGAAAAACTGGCTATGAAGGCATTTGGCTTAGGTGCTGCTTCACCAACTTTATATAAAATTGGATCGAAAATGGCTCCGGCAGCAATGAATCCATTTACAGTTGGAGATAAGATTTCAAAAGGACCTGGACCGTTAAAAGCCTGGACCGATATTCGCGAGTTCCCAGCACCAAATAAAGAAAGATTCAGAGATTGGTTTAAAAACCGAGAAAAAGGGGGCAAATGATCATGGCAGGAACTATACAAAATCGAGAATCCTTTCTAAATCAGATTGCCACAAGACTTGGGCGTCCGCGAATCTCAACACCCGTTGAGAGACCAAACTGGAATTTTCGCCCTCAAGATGAAGTGCTGAAAGGTGCTTCACAGGATGAATTAGTAGAAGTTCTAAAAGAACATTGTAAGAAAATTCATACAACTATTTATACGGTTGATAAGAGCGAATTATCCTCAACTCTTAATGAAGTTGTCACTAATTTTGGCGGAGGCCCGATTGTCACATGGAAGGATGAGCGGTTTTCCCAGTGGGGACTCGATTCTCTAATGAAGCAAGAATGGCCAAACCAAAATATTGACGTACATGAATGGGATCATACAAAGGGCGAAGAAAACATTGCGAAAGCAGAGCAGGCTAATGTGGGGATAACAATCAGTGAAATCACACTGGCTGAATCGGGAACAGTTGTTTTATTTAGTGATGAGAATAAAGGCAGGACCGTAAGTTTTTTACCAGCTGCCTATATTGCTTTAATTCCAAAGAGTTCTATTGTTCCTAGAATGACACAAGCAGCGCAAAAAATGAGAGAAATCCATCAGAAAACAGGGCATGTTGCATCCTGCATTAATTTTATAACTGGACCAAGTAATTCAGCAGACATTGAGTTAAACCTTGTTGTGGGTGTGCATGGACCCGTAAAAGCAACTTATATTGTGATTAATGATCGTTAATAGAAAGTAAAATAAGGCTGTTCAAAGAGATCATATCAATTGATTTTTTCTGGACAGCTTTATTTATAGAATGAACTTTGCCTTTTTTTAAGGGGGATTGAAAGCGTTTTATTTATTGGCACAAAAAGGAGAGATTTTCTATGAAGGTTGGTTTTGTTGGTACGGGGTGGTTTGCCAAAACTCATGCAAGTATTTTAGGGGAAATGAATGGAGTGGATGTAACAGCTTTTTGCGGCACTAGTATGGAAAAGGCAGAGAAAGAGGCAAGGAATTGGTCAAATGCCACTGGATATATAAATGTGGAAGAGATGTTAGACAAACAGAAATTAGATGCTGTATATATTTGTGTTCCACCATACGCTCATGGGGCAATCGAGCATGCATTAATTGAAAGGAATATCCCATTCTTTGTGGAAAAGCCGCTTGCGATGAATGAAGTACCAGATGAAATTGCTAAAAAAATAGCAGAAAAAGGACTTATTACATCAGTTGGTTATCACTGGCGTTATAAGGCTTTAACAAACAAAGCAATATCGTTGTTGAATGAAAGTCAAGTTGGGATGGCACTCGGCTATTGGATGGGAAACATGCCAATGGTTCCTTGGTGGAGGGATGTACAAAAATCAGGCGGGCAATTTGTGGAACAGACAACACATATTGTTGACTTATTGCGTTACTTATGTGGTGAAATAAAAGAGGTATATGCAGCTTTTAACAATCAAATCATGGAAGCAAAGGTAGAGGGAACCACGGTGCCCGATGTCGGCAGTGTCACGATGAAGCTGGAAAATGGAATCATTGCAACCATATCCAATACCTGCATCCTCCAAAACTCGAGCAAGGTTGGACTTGATATGTATACAGATAACGGGGTTATTGAACTTAGTAATGATTTATTACGAGTGGTAAAAGGTAATAAAGTAGAAGAATACAAGGAAGAAACAAATCCTTACCTTGAAGAGAATAGGATATTTCTTCAGGCCGTCCAAACCGGAGATCTATCTAATATATTATCAACTTATCAAGATGCCTTAAAAACACATCTTGTAACAGTTGCTGCAAATCAATCTGCGATTGAAGGGAAGCCCATATATTTGGGATAAATCCAATAAAACAAAAAAAATGAAAGATTTTTGAACTTTTTATTCAAAAATAAACAAACATATATTATAATGAAAACAGAAGATAACAAACATAAAAACAAAACAAACGGAGGATTTCGGATGGTACAGAATCTTTGGAATCAAGAAACAGCTTCACAGGTAACAAAAGGGGTAAATGAATTAGTATATCGTTCCAATTTAATTGGATCTGATCGTGCAGTTTGTAACTATGGCGGCGGTAACACTTCCATGAAGACAATTGAAAAGGATTTCCGCGGCCGTGATGTTGAAGTGATGTGGGTAAAAGGCAGCGGTTCGGATTTAGCAACAATGAAAGCAAGCAATTTTACTGGTCTTAATTTAGAAGACATTCGCCCATTATTCGAACGTGATGAAATGACAGACGAAGACATGGTAGCATATCTTTCACATTGTATGATTGACAGCAAGCACCCAAGAGCATCAATTGAAACATTATTGCATGCATTCTTACCTTTCAAACATGTGGACCATACACATCCTGATGCCATCATTAGCCTTTGCTGTGCAGACAATGGTAAGCAATTAGCGGAAGAGATTTTTGGGAATCGTTTTGTTTGGGTCCCATATATTCGCCCAGGATTTACTCTTTCAAAAATGATCGCACAGGGAGTATTAAATAACCCAAATGCAGAACTAGTCTTAATGGAAAAACACGGTCTTGTAACATGGGGAGAAACTTCTGAGGAAGCATACGCAAAAACTATTCAAATTATTAATGAAGCAGAACAATATATCAATGAAAGAATGGATGAAGCTTCTGTATTTGGCGGTCAAAAATATCAGTCTCTTTCTGAAGAAGAAGCAACTAGTATTTTAGCAAAAGTATTGCCAGTAATCCGCGGCGCGGTAAGTGATGAGAAGAAAATGCTTTTAACTTACGACCGTGGTGAAGATGTACTGCAATTTGTGAACAGCTACAATGCACCAGAACTTTCACAAATCGGTGCAGCATGCCCAGATCATCTTGTTCATACAAAAATGGTTCCACTATATGTAAATTGGGATCCACAAACAAAAGATGTTGAATCCTTGATTGCTAGTGTGAAAGAAGGAGTTGCGAGCTTTAAAGCAGCTTACAAAGAATATTTTGAACAAAATAAAAATGAAGGAGACAAAATGTTTGAACCGGCACCACGTGTTATTCTAATACCAGGTGTTGGTATGGTTAATACTGGCAAGGACGTTAAAAACTCAAGAATCAGCGGAGCCTTATATCACCGTGCTATTGCTGTTATGAAGGGCGCTACAACACTAGGTGAATTTGTTTCTCTAAGTGCAAACGAATCCTACAATGTAGAATACTGGCCATTAGAATTATATAAATTATCTCTTGCTCCAGCAGAAGCAGAATTCTCTAGAAAAGTTGCATTTATTACTGGAGGAGCTGGCGGAATCGGAAGTGCAACAGCACGCCGTCTTGTATCTGAAGGCGCTGCCGTTGTTCTTGCTGACCTAAACCTTGAAGGTGCAGAAAAAGTAGCCGCTGAGATTAACGAACAATTTGGGGCTGACCGTGCGCTTGCTGTTAAAATGGATGTTACAAGTGAAGAACAGGTTCAAGCTGCATTTGAGAAAACGGCTTTAACTTTTGGCGGCGTAGACATTATTGTCAATAACGCAGGTTTAGCTACATCAAGTCCATTCGCTGAAACTACTCTTAAAGAGTGGAACTTAAACATGAATGTATTAGGAACAGGCTACTTCTTAGTTGCCCGCGAAGCATTCAAGCAAATGAAAGATCAAGCTATTGGCGGTAACATGGTATTCATCGGTTCTAAGAACTCTGTGTATGCTGGTAAAAATGCAGCTGCGTACAGCTCTGTTAAAGCTCTTGAAACTCACTTGGCAAGATGTATTGCAGCAGAAGGCGGCGAGTTTGGCATCCGCGTTAACTCTGTTCTTCCAGATGCCGTTCTTCAAGGTTCAGCTATTTGGGGATCAAGTTGGCGTGAAGAGCGTGCCGCAGCCTATGGCATTCACCCTGATCAATTAGAAGAACACTATCGCAAACGTACTACTTTACTAGTAAACATTTATCCTAGTGATATTGCTGAATCGATTGCATTCTTTGCTTCATCAAAATCAGATAGAACAACTGGTTGTATGTTAACTGTAGACGGCGGAGTACCTGCTGCGTTTACTAGATAGAATTTATTTAATAATCAATAAAAGTTTATAAATAAAAGCTTGCAAGAATTGGTAACAATACTTGCAAGCTTTTTCAATTTTATAGGTATAAACTGTGGGAATTTATTAATGTGAAGGTGCTTACATTGTGCAATGAGAGTATCTTAGAAGGGGGAGTTTTACTGAAGGTTCATTTCCGTTGCTGTCTTGTTACTCTTATAAGCGTCTGATGGTATTTGGTAACAAAGGAGGCCCAACAACGTTGAGGTTTCCACTGCAGAGAATGTTGATAAAGATTGTTAATGTTTTAAATAATAAAATTTTTATTA
>NZ_JBALPZ010000050.1:0-260 GCF_036965645.1 Neobacillus drentensis | reverse complement strand
AGATTAAATGACTGGACATAATTTTGTGGAAATTATTGAAAGTGTAAGGCACTTATCTATTTGAACAAATTTTGTTATATTAAGATAAATGAAATGGTTTTCACATAGGTGTCTAAAAAGGGGATTGAGGATGAAAGGATTTGTTCAAAGGTTATATACATTTAGTAAATTGATTTTGCATCTGATGATTTTTAATATAAACACGGTCTTTCATATAAGTAATAAATATTATATGGATGCAATGGTGTAGGAGTATGAAG
>NZ_JBALPZ010000049.1:0-58378 GCF_036965645.1 Neobacillus drentensis | reverse complement strand
GTTTATCATTTAATTAGAATTGAATTTTAATATGGAGGTGCTTATTTGACTTTGAATTGATGAGTTAAGGGATATGTTGATATTATTTTTATTAGTGTATTCTATTTCTGGGTGACAAACAATATTTATTTTCACAGAAAAAAAGGATAAATGAGGCACTTAACAGCGTTCATCTATCCTTTATTTTCTTATATTTATTTTGGCATTTGCTTGAATCTCCAGATTTTCTATCTATTTCATAGCAATCTCGCCTGAAAAAACAACTGACCTTGGTTTAATGCCGTGGTCAGTTGTTACACGTTTGCTTCGTAACTGTTTTATTTAAGCCCACCACATATCCGTTATTTGCTCTTTAAACAGGATACCCTTTAGTAGAGAAATTGCTTTACTTAGCCCTTCATCAATCGATGCAAGCATGTCTTCATGTTCAATCGAAAGAACGTAATCATACCCGACAGAACGGAGTGCACTAACCATATCCTTCCACACTTTTTCATCATGTCCATACCCTACTGAACGGAATGACCATGAACGATCAAGGATATCGCTATAATGTTTTGTATCTAGGACACCATTGATTTTGATATTGGCTTGATCTAAATAAGTATCCTTTGCATGGAAATGGAAGATGGCATTTTCCCGGCCTAATTTCTTAATTGCTTCAACAGGATCTATTCCCTGCCAAACAAGGTGGCTAGGGTCGAAATTGGCACCTATATTTTCCCCAGCGTATTCTCTTAATTTTAATAGTGTTTCAGGATTATAGACTATAAAGCCTGGATGCATTTCAAAAGCTACATTTAAACCATGTGACTTGGCATATTGAGCTTCTTCCTTCCAGTATGGAATAACCACTTGGTTCCATTGATAATTCAGCACATCCAAATATTCAGGCGGCCAAGAACATGTAACCCAGTTTGGATTTTTAGCGCCTGCATGGTCACCAGGGCAGCCAGAAAAACCATTCACAACCGGTACCCCTATACGTTCCGCCAACAAAACCGTTTTTCTCCAAACCTGATGAGATTCGTTAGCAAACTTTTTATCGGGATGCAGCGGATTTCCGTGGCAGCTTAAACCACTAATCGTTAACCCTCTGCTTTCTATTGCTTGTAAGAAACCTCTGGCTTTTTCCGGTGACTCCAATAATTCATCCGGATTGCAGTGATGGTTGCCGGGATAATTCCCTGTCCCCAATTCCACTGCTTCTACACCCATCTCAGCTAATTTATCGAGCATGGCTTCGAACGGAAGATTTTGATATAAGACCGTGAAAACTCCTAGCTTCATATAAGTACCTCCTTGCCAGCTTGAACCTTCACCCATTTCTGCTGCTGGTTACTTTCCAAGATAGCATCGGTAATACACATGGAAATGTGGCCATCTTCAAATGTAGCAAAATTAGGTTTGTCTGTTTTCAAGCTCTTGCCATCACGAACAAAAGAATAGAAATTCAACATCATATTTTTCAATGCATCCGGCCAGCCTTCATTATGGCCACCAGGGTGGTGGATTGCAGACCTTGCTTCTGGAGTAAACAGGGAAGGATCTGCTAGCAGAATCTCATTTGCCCGGTCCCTATGTCCGATCCATAGCTTTTCTGGCTCCTCTTGATTCCAGAAAACAGAGCTTTGACTGCCATTGATTTCAAAGCTTAATCTATTTTTCCGCCCAGCACTTACCTGGGATACCGAAAATACTCCCCTTGCCCCATCTTCAAAACGGACAAGAACGGAAGCATAATCTTCTGTATTGATCGAAACATCTTCATACTCTTGTTCCTCTATATTCTGTGCACTAAACGTAGCAATTGTATTTTTGGCTTTCTTTCTGACAGGAACAACCGTTGCTAAATCAGCGAAAACTTCCACAATTCTCTTTCCTGTTACATATTGTACTGTATCGCACCAATGGGAGCCAATATCGGCAACCGCTCGAGATTTCCCGCCTACTTCTGGGGCGAGACGCCAGTTGAAATCTGTTTCAAACAATAACCAATCTTGAAGATAGCTTCCATGAACCAAGTTCACTTTTCCAAGGTCACCGTTTACAACCATTGCGTGTAAGTTTTGTACACTGGCATGCTGTCTGTAATTAAAGTTAACCCCATGGACAACACCGTGTTTTTCTGCTAGTTCTAGTAATTCTGCCGATTCTTCACTATTCATCGCCAGCGGTTTTTCAGATATGACATGCTTACCTGCCAAAATAATCTCTTTATTAATGGCAAAATGCAGGTGATTCGGTGTGCAATTGTGCACGACATGGATATCGCGGTCTTGTAGCATTTCACGATAATTGCCATAGGCTTTTGGAATCCCGAGTTCGGCAGCTTTTTTTTCTGCTGCTTCCTGACTGGTTTCCGCTAATGCAACTACTTCTACAAATCCCAGTCTTCTGATGGCCTCAATGTGAGTTGGACCGATAAAGCCGGTTCCGATGACACCAACTTTTATCTTTTCCATTTATTGTGTAATCTCCTCTCGCTTTACAGCTGCCAGTACATCTTCGATATAAACCTTTTCTCCTGTTTTTGCAGACTTAACAGCTCCTAAAACCATGGCCAAGCTATTCAAATTATCTCTTCCAGATGTTTCAGGTTCTCTGTTTTCATGAATGGATTCAGCAAATTCTTGTAAGCTTGCCAAGCGCTCTTCCAACTGTAAATCTACTAAATCTACTTCTAATCTTCCATTTTTTTCAATTGCACCTTGCATAAATACAGATTTAAAGACGTCATGAGGTGTTACTGTGACCTCATTATTGGCCCAAAAAATTTCTCCTTCTTCACCTTGTATGCGCCAATCTCCATCCCAGGTTGTTTCCCATCCACGTGAAACCCAGCTTCCTGTATAAGAAACTACTGCACCGTTAGACATTTCAAAAACGACTGAAGCAACCGCATTTCCCTTAAACGAGCTCCATGTAGGATTCCATGAATGCGCTTTTACGGAAACGGGCTCAAGACCAAGAATTCCTCTAATTTGATCAAAATGGTGAATAGCCATGTCAATAATCAAAGGTTCGTCCATTTCAGTTCTAAATCCTGTAAAATCAGGTGATTTTTGAAAGTTAATATAAACGCTTCCCAACTCACCAATCACATTTTGTTCAATTACTTTTCTGACTGTTTGAGGTGCTCTTTTAAAACGGTAATTTTGGCTAACCATAATATTACATCCGTTGCGCTCTGCTGCTTCTACGATTTTCTTGCAATCTTCCAAAGTACCCGCTAAAGGTTTTTCTACTATACAATGAAGTCCATGTTCAAATGCCTCCAAGGCGATATTTGCATGATAATCTGGCGGAACCAGGATTAATACGGCATCTGCCTCAACTTCTTTAACGGCCTCTGATAAACTATTAAATGCTGTTTTCGGGTTAATTTGATAATACTGACATGCTTTATTCAGCAGTTCCTGATTAATATCGACCACCGCGGCCAATTCCCAATGAGGTGAGTCCAATACCACTTGAGTCCAGCTCCATCCCCAGCCGCCAAGACCAACTTGAATAATACGTAATGAATTTGTCATAATTTCCTCCTAAAAATGTTATTTTTTAATTGAAAAGGGTGATAAATTATCACCCAATTCTTTATCATTTTTTAAATTTATTCCCCCAAAGATTTGGATCGTCTGCATTTTCTTTTGTGACTAAAGTTGGTGGAGTGTATTGCATTTTTGGAACTTCTTTTCCATTAAGATGATCGACAGCCGTTTTAACAGCTAACGCACCCATTTCAAATGGATCCTGATTAATAGTGGCATCTTGTTCACCATTTTTAATTCGTTTCAATGCCTGCGGAGTTCCGTCAACACCTACGAGCATAATATGTCCTTTTTTGCCTACCTTGCTGGTTTTAGAAATTTGTCTTAGACCGCTTAGAACTCCGCGCTGCATATCATCGTTATGAGTAAAGATGGCGTTGATCTTTGGATTTGCTGTTAAAGAATCAGCTGTAATGCCTTGAGATTTTTCTGCAGACCATTCAGCATTTTTTGTAGAAAGTTTAAAATCGGAAGACTGTCCCATTCCTTTATCAAAACCGCCGCCTCTTAAAATGGCGTGATAGGTTCCTGGTGCACCCGTCAGTTCTAATACAGAACCTTTTCCTAACGTATCCATAATGTATTTAGCGGCCATTTTTCCTGCTTCTTCATTGTTAAAAGCAATACTGCTCACAACATCAGCGCCCTTTGAAACAACAGCATCTACCGTAACGACTGGAATACCAGCTTGATTTGCTTTTTTCACACCTGGAACTAATTCATCAGAGTTAGCAGGTGATAAAATGATTAAGTCAACTTTCTTTGCAATATTGTCTTCAATTTGTCTTAACTGTGTTTGACTGCTTGATTGCCCATCAAGAACTTCAACATCAACGCCCTGTTTTTTTGCTTCCGCTCTAATTCCCTGGTCTAACGCAACCATAAATTCAAAACCACGGCTCCACAATAATACGGCAATTTTCTTTTTCCCATTTTTAGTTTGACTAGAGGAAGCATTTTTTTCAGTACCACTAGCTGATTGATTATTAGAGCTGCAACCTACCAACAGACTAAACATTAAAGCGAATAATAGAAGACCTTTAACAAATTTCAATTGAAACACCCCTTTAATGTGAATGATTTTTCCCATCCTCTTTATTTAGGCACTCTTTAAGAACTTTCGACGGTAGACGTCCAGCAATGCTGCTACTAATATCACGCTGCCTTGAACAAGTGAATCCCATGCAGGCGGAACGGAAAGCAGGTTGATGGCGTTTGATACCAATGAGATTAAAATGACACCTAGAATGGTTCCTAATATATTTCCTTGACCTCCGAAAAGACTAGTCCCTCCAATAACAACGGCTGCAATAACGGTTAATTCAAGACCTGTTCCAGCAGTAGGACCCACTGATTCCAAACGGGCGGATAATAGTAGTCCCCCAATTGCAGCTGTTACACCAGATATCACATATGTTAAGGTAATAATGGTCTTGGTCCGGACTCCTGAAAGTCGGGCAGCCAATTCATTCCCTCCGCTTGCATATACCGATCTTCCAAATACCGTATTTTTCAAAATAATATGGGCAATAATTGCGAATACCGCTACCAGAAGGATTAAATATGGAATCGAGAAAAGACTTCCTGTAGCTAAAGTAACAAAACTATTTGGAACCGGATCGATATTAGCGCTATTTGTATAAATGAGCACGATCCCTCTGGCAATACCCATCGTACCTAGTGTTACAATTAATGGTGATAATTGTAATTTGGTAATAAATAATCCATTGACTAATCCGAATACTGCGCCAATCAACACCATTATGAAAACGCCTACAATTACTGGTACACCATTATAAACAATTAAACCTAAACCAAGGGCAGAAGATACCGCCATTATGGCCCCCACCGATAAATCAATACCGCCTGTTATAATGACAAACGTTACTCCTAGAGCTAATGTGACAAGAATCGTCGACTGCATTAATAAATTAATAAGGTTCGTTTTTGTAAGAAAAACGGGTGACATAAAGCTGAGTACAATACCGAAGGCAACAATGACAATTAAAAGTCCAAGACTTCCTAAATACTGTTTAAGTTTTTTTCGTCCCTGTGTTTTGTCCTTCGAAGATACCAATTCAATCTTTCTATTAACTTGCGTCTGCTCCTGTTGCAAACTTAATCACCTCTTCCTTCGTAATCTTGTCATCTTTAAGTTCTGCAACATTTCTTCCTTCTCTCATAACGATAATTCTATCGCTTAATGCTAATAGTTCCATAAGATCAGAAGAAATAATAATTATTGCTAAGCCTTGCGCAACAAGATTTTCAATCATGGCTTGGATTTCTGCTCTTGCCCCTACATCCACTCCACGGGTTGGTTCATCAAGAAGTAGAATTTTCGGATGAGTGGCCAGCCAACGAGCCAAAACAACCTTCTGCTGGTTTCCTCCACTTAAGGAATTTACAGCCGTTTCCAGACTTGGTGTCTTAATTCGAAGTTGTTCTTTATAGCTTTGAACAATTTCCTTTTCACGGTTTTGATCGATAAAGCCAAATCTCTTAATATTATTTAAGATAGATATGGAGGCATTATCCTTCACACTGGCATTTAACACTAAGCCCTGTGTCTTTCGATCTTCGGTAACAAATCCGATACCATGTTTGATGGCATCCTGCGGGCTTTTGATATTCACCTTTTGCCCATTGATGATGACCTCACCTGTATCAATCGGATCGACACCGAACAAACATCTAAATATTTCTGTCCTGCCCGCTCCGACAAGCCCGCCTACACCTAGGATTTCACCTTCATGTAAGTCAAAGGATATATTTTCAATTGCACACTTACGTGTTAAATTCCGTACTTCAAGCACTTTTTTGCCATGAACCGGCTTTCTTGTTCGTTCCAGGGAAACATCTCTTCCTACCATTAATCGAACAATATTGTTTGGAGTAATTTCTTTTTTCGTTGCGGATTGAACTAATTTCCCGTCTCTAAATACGGTGATCATGTCCGCCAGTTCAAATACTTCTTCTAAACGATGGGAAACATACATAATGGCCATGCCTTTATCCCGCAAATTTTTCACGATTTGCATCAGACGCTGTGTTTCGGATTCGGAAAGAGAAGCAGTTGGCTCATCCAAAATCAGCACTCGTGTTTCCCTTGAAAGAGAACGGGCAATTTCTACTAACTGTTGTTCACCAGTAGATAAGGAAGATACAATCGCATTTGGATCAATATTCGCTCCCAGCATTTTCAATGCCTCTTCTGCCCGTTTCTCTACGTCCTTCCAATTGACCAATTTCCGGTTATTTTTCGGCCAATGTCCCAATGAAATATTTTCAGCAACCGTTAAATGCGGAACGAGCAGTAATTCCTGATGGATAACCGCAATTCCATGATTTTGGGAATCTCTTGGACTGGAAAAAGCAACAGGCTCATTATCGATGACAATTTCACCACCTTGGTCCGGCTTATAAAAGCCGGCCAAGATTTTAATAATGGTTGATTTTCCTGCCCCGTTTTCCCCTACTAAACATTGAACTTGCCCGCCATAAATCGTAAAGCTCACATCGGTTAAGGCTTTCACCCCTGAAAACGATTTACTGATGTTTCTCAGCTGCAGGGTATTAATCATATTAATACAGCCTTTTTGAGAAATTGTAATCCTTCTTCACCCAGAGAGTCTTGAGAAGGCGCTAACGGTCTCCATTGTGAAACAGCGCGTGCGATTTCTTTGATTTCAGTTGTAAATGATTCAATAACAACCGGTCCATCATAGGATATTTCTTTCAATGCCTGAAATACCTCATTCCATGGAATATGTCCTGTTCCTGGCGTACCTCTATCATTTTCACATGAATGGAAGTTGAAAATTTTGCTGCCAGCCAGTTTAATAGCTTCTGCAATATCCTTTTCTTCAAGATTCATATGGAATGTGTCTAATAAGAATCCAACATTATCACAATCCACTAGTTCCAAAAAGTCTAAGCCCTGCTGAACCGTATTAATAAAATCAGTCTCAAATCTGTTTAAAATTTCAACTGCTAATCTAATACTCTTTTCTGATGCATAATCGGCAACAATTTTCATGTTTTCAGCTGCCCAATTCCATTGTTGTTTCTTTTCGTCAGGTGTTAGTAACCGCGTTTTACCAGTTGCCGAATACATTGGTCCGGACACTAACGGTGAACCGAGTTCGGCAGCAATATCGATACAAGTTTTAATATATTCAATGCCTTGTTCACGTATCGCTGCATCCTCTGAGCTGATGTCCCGGTTTGGTCCAAATGCCCCGCACACTAACGCTTGAACACCCGTTTTATTTAAATGATTACGAATCGCAGCTACATCAATCGTTTCAGGGTCTTCAATACAAATTTCAAGATAATCAAATCCAATATTCTTTACTTTATCAATTAAATTCAAGGTTTGGTTGGAAAAGGGAGAGACCCAAATAAACGTACTAGCACCAAATTTCATTCTTCTTCCTCTCCTTCTTATTTTGTGTTTGCGAAAAGGGATTTTTCTAGTGATTTAATATGATCAATTGATTTTTTTGTATAGTCATCGAAGAATTCTAATCCGCCGCCTTTTTTCATAACCCCAAACGGATCAGCAGCAGCCGGTAAAATTTCAAAAGTGATATGTCCTTTGTAATCAATATCCTTTAAAGCTTGTAAGGCTGGAACAAAATCAATATGGCCAAGACCAGGTGCCTTACGATTGCTATCAGCAAAATGAATGTGGATTAATGCATCTCTGCTTTTACGAATCGCTTCTGCAATATTATCTTCCTCAATATTCATGTGGAATAGATCGCCCATGATTCCTACGTTTGGAAGGTTTACTTCTTTCCACATATCCATTGCTTGATCTAATCGATTCAGCATGTAAGTTTCATAGCGGTTCCACGCTTCGATACAAAGGTTAACATTTAATTTGGCTGCATATTCTGCGCCTTCACGAATGCCTTCAATCGCCCATTTCACTTCATCATCAAAATCAGTTAGTGATGCGGTCTTACCATTTGACGTTGGAGCTACGATCATGACTGGACATTCTACTTCAGCCGACATATCTGCTACTCGTTTAACATAATCAATTGCCTGCCTGCGTTTATTTGGATCCGGATGAGCTAGGTCTCTTTCTGCATTATAAATCGAGCAAATGGAACCAACAGTGATTCCGTAATCGCTTACAAGATTGCGTACTCTTTTTGTATCATAAGCATCTGGCTCGCCTACCAATTCAATCGCGTCATAACCAAACTTTGCTACGCGCTCAATACTTTTCTCAACATCTTCTCCAAAATAAACTAGTGAATCAAAACTGTACTTAAACATGCTAAATCCTCCTAGAAATTTTTTAATATAAATCTTTTAAAAGCAGCTAGTTAACAACTTATAGAGTATGAAATACTGTTGTTTATCAACTGGTTTGTAAGATTTCTTGTCTCTAATGTTACTTTGATTCATGCTTTCAAACAATTAACAATATTGAGTCAAAAGTTCACAATCTTGCGGTTGTTAAAATATTTTTTATTTTCAATCTTTAATTCTGTACTAATAGCAAAAAAAAGATCATACGCCGCCTGATGCAGGAGGCTGTATGATCTTAAATTAGTAAATTATGAAGATGTCTTCACACATGGGCTCATTCCATTCATATGGTGAATGATATCTTCTTCAGTGATATTGTCATTCTTAAGGTTAGCAACTATTCTTCCCCTGTACATAACCAAAATGCGGTTACAAAGCCCAAGCAGTTCCGTTGTATCAGAGGAGATAACGATAACTCCTTTTCCTTCTTGTGCCAGCTCATGGATTTTAAGATAGATTTCCGTCCTGCTGCCAATATCCACACCTATTGTCGGTTCATCTAAAATATATAGATCACTTTCCGTGATAAGCCATCTGCCCAGTATCACTTTTTGTTGATTTCCGCCGCTTAAATATTGAATATTTTGATCAATATGATCAACCTTGATATTAAGATCAATCACTTTTTCAAGGGTCTGATCCGCCTCAATATTCCGATTAACCAATTTTAAAATGTTTTGCGTTTCCAAACTGGCAATGGTCATGTTATTGGCTACACTCATATTCATAAATAATCCTGATGTTAAGCGATCGTCATTAACGTAGCCAAATCGGTTATGGACAGCATGAATGGGATGTTTAAAATTGACTTCATTATTTTTCCAGTAGATACTTCCGCTATCTTTTTTACTTTGTCCAAAAATAATCTTTGCAAGTTCAGTTTTCCCCGAACCTGCTAAACCTGCAATTCCAATAATCTCACCTTCATGAAGGATGAGATTGACATCTTCTACATAAGGTTTTTGGGTTACATGCTCAACCCGCAATAATTCCTTACCTGTTGTTGTAATAATTGGAGGATAATAATGTTTTAGATTGTAACCAAGCATTAGATTGGTCATTTCTTTCAACGTGATATCTTTAACTCGATGGGTTGCCACATGCTTTCCATCGCGAATAATCGTCACCTTGTCACATATTTCGTGAATTTCGTTTAATCGATGAGTAATAAAGACGATGCCAACACCTTGATCTTTATATTTTTTGATAATCCTAAAAAGGTTTTCTCTTTCCTGCTCCGTTAAATTTGCTGTCGGTTCATCCATAAATAGAATTTTCGATTTTTGAACAATCGCTTTTGCGATGGATATTAAATAATGCTGTCGTACTGGGATATTGCTTACTTTTTCTTTCGGATTGATGCTGACACCAAGCTCGTCGAGAATTCTTTTGGCTTCTATTTTCATTTTTCTATGATTCACAAAAAATTTAAATTTTTTTGGCTGGTTCCCAAGAAAAATATTTTCCGCCACACTCATGCCCTGGACCAAATTAGGGATTTGATGAATAACAGAAATGCCTTTGCGCTGTGCGCTCTGAGGACAATCAAAGTGGAAATTTTTGTCATTCAATTCGATCACTCCGTAATCCGGTTTAAACACCCCTGATGCTATGTTTATTAGAGTGGATTTTCCCGCTCCATTCCCACCAATTAGAGCATGAATTTCACCGGCTTTTAATTCTAAGCTCATATTATTTAAGACTTTATTATCAAAAAAGGATTTGCTGATATGATTTAGTTTTAATAGCATCCTCCCACCACTTCCTTAAAAAAACTCAAAGATTTCCCTCTAGTTTAGAATACAAATTCTCCCTTGTAAAATTAATTTAATTGTTAGAAAACTATAGATTCTTGTGGGATATTGCTATAGTTATTGAATTTATTAGCTTATTTTTCAATAATATTACTAAATTTTATCACATTTTTGACAAGTTCTATTATAACCCCTTTTAAGGGAAAATGCAGAGGAGGTACTATGGAAAAATTACCAGCATTACTACAAACTCCGCATTTAACCTCGGTCGTTGAACTCAGCCAAGTCCGGAAGCAAAAATGTAATGCATTACATAGGCATGAGTCTGCCGAGATTCTGTTTATCCAGGATGGCACAGCAAACGTTAATGTAAATGGTCAAATATTTACTGTCAATAGAGGTGACCTTGTCCTTATTAATCCTAATATGGAGCATGATACCCTTTCTTGTGTTGATAGCAGTTTGAAAGGATTCTCCTTAACCTTTTCAGGTTTACATTTATCACTGCTTCCAGAGGGATTTATGATAGCTTCGGATGAAAAGCCGGTATTGAACGTTCAAGAGCAGCATATCACTATTCAAAAATACATAGAGGATATTTATGAGGAATTTAAAAATAATGATCCTGGTTCTCAAGAGATAATTTCCTCGCTCTTAAAAACCCTAATCATCAAAATCCTGCGTATTTTGTTCACGACAGATTCTAGTCAAAATGCCACTATTTCGGAAAAAGTAAAAAAATATATTTCTGAAAATTACAACCGTGACGTTTCTCTTAATGAATTAGCCAGCGTAGTTTTTGTAAACCCTTACCATTTGGCCCACACGTTTAAAGATGAAACGGGGATCGCCCCTATTCAATATCTTATTACCTATCGAATTGAGGTAGCAAAAACCTTGCTGTTAAGCACAAATTCGCCGATAAGTGAAATCGCTTCCAAAGTAGGTTATCCGAATGCCAATTATTTTAACTTATTGTTCAAAAAGTACACCGGTTATTCTCCAGGTAAATTTAGAAAAAAATCATCCTAGCGAACTACTACTGTTTTTAAAATAAAGGGAAGGCTGCCACTAATATTCCAAATGGCCGCCTCTTTTGGGTGATGCAGACTAAATCCCTACCATGATTTTAATGACATCTTTATTGTATAAAGCTTCATTTATTCCCTCGATGATTTGCTCCAAGGCAATGGTTTTGGTAATGATCTCATGAGGGTTAAAGAGGCCATTTTTAATTAGTTGTATCGCCTGCTGCCAAGTTCCATAGCTACCTGCATATGAACCGACAATGGTAAGCTCTTTACTAAAAATATCAAAAGGCTTTATATCGATAGCAGCATCTGCCGGCGCAGCTCCATACGCGATTAAGGTTCCACCGCGTCTGACCATTTCAAACGCCTGTCTATAAGTATACGAGGATCCCACCGCCTCAAATACAAAATCAGCCCCTCTTCCTTCTGTTAGCTCCTTTACGGCCTCTATGGGGTTTTCTTGGCCGGCATGGATGACATGGTCTACACCTATTGCTTTAGCCTTTTCAATCCGGCTTTGATTGAGCTCGGTGAGGATGACTTGCGCGGCCCCATTTAATTTTGCCAGCTTTCCTAAGGCCAATCCCATAGGGCCTGCACCAATGATCGCTACCGAGCTGCCTATGGTCATCCTGGCCCGCTCTAAACCGTGAATGGCACAAGCGAGCGGTTCTATATAAGCCGCTTTTTCCCAATCCATTTCATCTGGCAAAGTATAGATATTTCCTTGCGGCACCTTTACATACTCTGCAAAGGCACCGTCCACATGAACACCGATTTGCTTAATAGATTCACATAGTAACTTCTGACCAACACGGCAAAAATAACAATGATTACAACTTATATTTATATCCGCGGTAACTTTGGCCTCAATAGCAACAGATTTTACCTGTTTTCCTACATTTACGATTTCCCCCGAAAACTCGTGGCCCATAATAAGGGGAAACGGAGCTGGGAAGTGGCCCTTAAAAATATGAGGATCAGTCCCGCAAATACCGCATTTTTTCACCCTAATTATAACCTCATCTTCCGAAATTTCCGGGATAGGGACTTCTTCCAACCTTAATTCTTCCTTCTTATGAAGGACAGCTGCCAACATCTTTTGACTCAAATCAATCACCCGCCATAATTTCTCATAACCAGTTACTGTTAATTTCTTTCTATAGTTATCTTATTAAAATTTAAATTATAAGAAAATTAAATATATTGATGTATTTATATACTATATTGGGGATTAATGCATTTTTTATAGCGATTTGACACCAAAAGAGGCTTCTCGAGTGAGAAGCCTTTTTAAAATGTTATTCTACTGTTATGGCATTTATTAGATGACGACCAACAAACATACTGGGTTCTAACGATTGAGATACCTCCCGTTTCGAACTAATTTCACTTTTTCTGTATTTACCTGGTGGAGTCCCTGTCACCTTTTTAAAAAGTAGATTAAAATAATTTGGATTTTCGTATCCAATCATAGCAGCAATTTCTTTTACAGACAGATTAGAATGCTTCAGCAACCGTTTTGCCTCTTCTATGCGACACTGAATCAAATATTGTATAGGAGGCTTCCCCACTTCCTCTTTAAAAATATGCGCTAAATGGTAGGGGCTTACATATACTAGATTGGCTAAATGGTTTAAAGTCAGCTCTTGTCTGAAATTCTCTTCTATATATTTTTTTACATCAAAGCATATCGAAGAAACGGATTGGTGATCTGAATTTTTCAGGAGGCGAGTAATTTTAATAATAGCTGCTTGCAATATGGAAGAAATGACATCTTGGTATCCAGCATGTTGGGTACGATATTCCCTTAATATAATATTTAAATAGTTATTTATCTCCATTTTTTCTTCTTGTAAATGAATAATAGGAAAATTATTTGAATTTGTGAACCAACCCTTATCATTACCATTGATATGCAGATTTGACATATTTACATATATCGCTTTAAAAGATTCATCCGTGTATGGTTTTCTTTCGATAGGACTAAAAGGATGAAGAATAATAAGATCTCCCCCTTGCACGATAAATGGTTTGTTTTCATAAACAAATTCTACACACCCCTGTTGAATATAGATAATCTCTGTAAAATCAGAATCAGATTGTTTTTTATCCCAATTGGTTTTTTTTTCATTTATTTCTTTAATCGTAATTAACCGGGGAGTATTTAAAAGAATTGCAGAGTATTCCATGCCCTTACCGTATGCCTCCTTTCATTTTAAATAACACTAAGTAGTCCTTTTTGACCAAAGGTAGACTTTGACTGCTTTTTAATAAATAAGGAGTTTTTCTAAAAAAAAGAAGCTCTAAAAATTGAGCCTCTTTTTTTCAGCTGTTGTTATTTTGCTGCACCTTGAATAGATTTTGGTGCGTCTTGATGATATACAAGTTTCCATGCGTCTAATACATTTTCTTTCGTAACATTTAAAGCAGGAACGGCTACATAGGCAGGTGCTTCTTTGCCCAGTAAAGAATAACCTGCTAAAATTGCTTCTGAAATTCCCTGGTCATATGGCAGCTGAGCACCTAGACCTTTAATCAGACCATTTGAGGCGATGTCTAAAGCTACGTTTGTCCCTAAATCAATGGTCGTAATGACAAAATCTTTCTTTCCTGCAGTACGGGCTGCTGCTAATGCACCTTCAGCCGGAACGTCCCAAACGACAAACATTCCATCAAGGTCACGATTTTTGGTCAGCATACCTGATGCTACTTTTTCTCCATCGTTAGGGCCAATGATTCCGCCGCGTTCCACGATTTTGATTTTCGGATATTTTTCTTTGATTGTTTTTTCAAAGGCTTCTGTACGCTGTTTGGTTACAAAATAATCTGCATCATGATAAATGACACCTATCTTTCCTTTTCCGCCAAGCTGTTTTGCCATGATTTCCGCTGCTTGAACACCATTCCCATAGTTATCTGCAGATACTACGCTCACATAATCTTTACCAGCTTCTAATCCTTTTGGCTTATTATCCATGAACACAACTTTGACTCCTGCATCTGCCGCTTTCTTAAAAGCGGATGCAGTTGAAACAGGGTCTACTGGTATCCCAACAATAATATCTGGCTTTTTAGCTAAAACCGTTTCAATATCTGATACTTGTTTCTCGGCCTTGAACTGGGCATCAGTAACAGCTACGACTTTAATTCCCATTTTTGCAAAAGTTGCTTTTAAGCCATTGATTTGTGCTGTTGCCCAGTCATTACCAGCATAGTGCATGACAATGGCTGCTTTGTATTTGCCTTCTTTGATCTTTTGTACCTCTTCTTTAGTAAGCTGCAATGTTTTTGCTGAAACAGCGGATTCTCCACTTGGACCTTTACTTAAAATCTCTTGATCAGGAATCTCTTGATTTATAGTGATTGGGCCTGAACTAGCTGTTGTTTCTTCTGTTTTAGTGTTTTCTGTCTCTTTACTTCCCGAGCTAGTGGTGCTGCTATCCTTGCCGCAGCCCACAAGTGCGATACTAGTAATAAATAGAATCATAGTGAAAATAGATAGTAACTTTTTCATAATTAGCCCCCTTTTCGTGCTTGTTATTGATTAATCCTTTGAATGAAATTCTCAAGTATTTGTACCGCTTTTATGTATCACATCCTCTCCTGTCTTGTAATCGATTACATTTTTTACCGAAGTTAATTTTTCCCTTTTTTGACTTTGAAGATGGAATAGACCTTTTAAATAGATTAATTGGGCGAACCAGTTGCATTTAAACTCCCTGTATCCGCCCGGATTCTAATTTTCCAATTAAGTTATTACTTACATCCAATTCCTTTTAACTTTTCTGTCAAGTAATCAATGGATGTTTTTGCATACCAATCAGGATCTGCTTTTCTAGTACCAAATCCAATTTCCATTGAGAGGTAGCCCTTGTAATCAATTTCCTTTAATGCTTTTAATACGGAATCCCAATTTACCGTTCCTTGTCCAGGCGGTAAACGATCGTCATCCGAAATATGAACATGATGCAACTTATCTTTCATTTTATAAACATAATCACTCGGTACTTCATTACGATATAGGGCATGGAACGTATCAAACATCACTTTCACATTGGATTCACCTGATTCTTCTGCCAACTGCAGGGCATCATCTGCCGATTCAATTAAATTACAATCAGCAGCTTGAGGTTCAACTACTAATGTGATTCCAAGGTCTTTCGCATATTTTGCCACATCTTGCAAACCTTCGCGGCTATATTTCCATGCTTCTTGTTTGTTCATACCAAAACCAAACCAGCCGGCAAGCCACATCACAGTTGGGCATTCCCAGTCATGCGCTAAACGAATGACTTCCTTATAATGATTGATCGTAAATTCACGCTCTTCTTTCAAAGCTGAACTTGGATTCACTCCAGGTCCTCCTCCAGGTGCGGGAAGCATAGCAGCTACATTAAGATTATTTCTTTTTAAATGCTGAAGAATTTCCTTACGTCTTTGTGTGGATAGATAATCAGGCCATGCATGCGGACTCGCACAACCTATTTCAATTCCATCATATCCAAATGCAGCAATTCGACTAATCACTTCTTCTAATGGATAAAAGGGCAACATGGATGGAAAAGAATTATAAACCCAAGTATTAAATGAAAGTTTCATTTTTTGATCCTCCTCAAAAATTAAGTCTTAAAGCAAATTTTTGTTATTCAATGCGATTATTCCCAAACAAACACAGCTTTTTCCGTCTTTCTTTCGTCAAACATACGGAAAGCTGTTTCCGCTTCTTCCAATTTAAATTGGTGAGTAACCAACTTTTCTACAGGCAGATTCTTTCTAACAATAAACTCCGCAATTTCATCAAATTCTTGAATTGGGAAGTACCAAGAGCCCATTACAGAAATCTGTTTTCGAATTAATTGCGCACTTGGTTTGATTGTTGTCTCTTTACTTTCCCCAATAAAAGCGACACGTCCATGTGCTCTCACGCAATCTAATGCATCATTCTCACCGTAAGGGCTTCCGGAACAATCAATCGCAGCATCTGCACCAAGACCCTTTGTAATACGAGCAATTTCTTCCTGAACATTCATGGTTTTACCATTGATGGTATAATCCGCACCCAATTCCTTCGCAAGCTCCAAGCGCTCATCCAGCATATCAACAGCGATTACTGTTGCGCCTAAGCCTTTAGCGATCATCACACCCGCACCGCCCATAGGACCCATTCCAAAAATGACCAGGTAGTCTCTTCCGGAAATTCCTAATCTCTTTTGCGCATGGTAAAGGGTTCCTACAGCGTCAGTTGAAACAGCGGCCGTTACGAAACTCATGCTATCTGGCAGTCTCATACAGTTTTCAGCTGGAACCACCATGTATTCTGCGTCACCGCCGTGAGAGTCAAAGCCGATACACTTAAATTCTTTGCAGAACATTTTGTAGCCGCTCTTACAATGTGCACATTCCCCGCAGCCAAGAGCTAAGTAAACAGCAACTCGGTCACCCGCTTTGTAATTGGAAACGCCAGCTCCTACTTCCGTGATAACTCCTGCAGGTTCATGCCCTGGTACCGTGCAGCCGCATTTTGTTCCTTCAAAAACGGAAGTTCCATAATATAAGCTCATATCGCTTCGGCAAATAGCGGAAGCTTTTAATTGAACTAATACTTCTCCTTGGCCAGGTGTTGGGATATCCACCTGACGAATCTCTACCTTTTTATCTCCTGGAAAAAATACTGCATTCATTGTTGTCATCGTACTGCCTCCAATTTAATTGAAATTGTTAAAAATAAGCCACTATATTTCCGGTTTGTCGAAAATGGAGAATCTATCAAATTTCCTTGAGACGGGAGATTTAAGGACCAGCCAGCCATTTGGGAGCATGAGAACCGTCCCCATGCTTCCTTAAGCCCACCACATCTCGGTTATTTGTTCCTTGAACATGGCCCCTTTTAGGAGAGTAATCGCTTTGCTTAATCCCTCGTCGGTGGAAGCCAGCATATCTTCATGTTCGATGGAAATGACATAATCGTATCCGATTGCTCGAAGGGCACTTACTATGTCTTTCCACATTTTTTCGTCCGAGCCGTATCCGACTGATCTAAATGTCCAAGAGCGGTCTAAAATTTGGCTATAATGCTTTGTATCTAAAACACCATTAATCTTGATATTTGCTTGATCTAAATAAGTGTCCTTCGCATGGAAATGGAAGATCGCATTTTCCCTGCCAAGCTTTTTGATGGCCTCGACCGGGTCAATTCCTTGCCAAACAAGATGGCTCGGATCAAAGTTTGCTCCAATGTTTTCGCCGGCATGCTCCCTTAACTTTAGTAGAGTTTCAGGATTATAAACGACAAATCCTGGGTGCATCTCAAAAGCTATTTGATTAATGCCGTGCAACTTCGCGAATTTTGCTTCCTCTTTCCAATAAGGAATAACGACTTCGTTCCATTGCCAGTTCAGCACTTCTAAATATTCCGGAGGCCATGAGCATGTAACCCAGTTTGGATTTTTTGCACTTATATGATCACCCGGACAGCCGGAGAAGCCATTGATTACAGGAACTTCCAAAAGTTCTGCAAGTAATACCGTTTTTCGCCAAACCTCATGTGACTCTTGAGCAATGTTTACATTTGGATGAAGCGGGTTACCGTGGCAGCTTAAGCCGCTGATTGTTATTCCCCTAGTTTCAAGCTCTCTCAGGAATGATTTTCTTTTTTCAGGAGATGCAAGCAATTCATCCGGATTACAGTGATGATTGCCGGGATAATTCCCTGTCCCCAATTCAACAGCCTCCACACCCATGGCTGCCAGTTTATCCAACATTTCTTCAAAAGGCAGGTTCTGATATAAGGGGGTAAATACACCTAATTTCACGCAAGTACCTCCTTGTTAGCCTGAACCTTCACCCATTTCTGCTGCTGGTTACTTTCTAAGATTGCGTCTGTGATACACATCGAAAGGTGTCCATCTGCAAATGTCGCAAAATTTGGCTTGTCTGTTTTCAGGCTTTTGCCGTCACGAACAAACGAGTAGAAATTCAACATCATATTTTTCAAAGCATCCGGCCAGCCCTCATTATGCCCTCCTGGATGATGGATAGCAGACTTTGCCTCTGGTGAAAACAACGCCGGATCCGCTAATAGAACTTCATTTGCTTTATCCCGGTGCCCAATCCATAGCTTCTCAGGCTCTTCCTGATTCCAAAATACTGAAGCTTGATTACCGTTAATCTCAAAGCTTAATCTATTTTTCCGTCCCGCACTTACTTGAGATACCGTAAAGACTCCTCGTGCTCCATCTTCAAACCGGACAAGAACGGATGCATAGTCTTCTGTATTAATTGGTACATCTTCATATTGCCTATCTTCCGCCGTCTGTGCCCCAAAAGTAGCTACGTTTCCTGGCGGTTTCTTTCTTACTGGAACAACAGTTGCTAAATCGGCAAAAACTTCGACAATCCTTTTGCCTGTTACAAATTGGACGGTATCACACCAATGGGAACCAATGTCCGCTACTGCGCGTGACTTTCCGCCTACTTCGGGTGCCAAACGCCAGTTGTAGTCTGTTTCATATAATAACCAGTCCTGCAAGTAGCTTCCGTGAACCAAGTTCACTATCCCAAGATCACCTTCAGTGATTTTCGCTTTTAAGTTTTGTACACTCGCATGCTGTCTGTAATTAAAGTTCACCGCATGGATGACGCCTTGTTTTTCTGCTAACTCCAACAATTCTGCTGATTCATCACTGTTCATAGCCAGTGGTTTCTCTGAGACAACATGCTTTCCAGCTAAAATAATCTCTTTATTAATGGCAAAATGAAGATGATTTGGTGTGCAATTGTGCACGACCTGGATTTCGCTGTCTTTCAGCATTTCTCGGTAATCACCAAATGCCTTCGGAATTCCCAGCTCAGCTGCCTTTTTTTCAGCCATTTCTTGACTGGTTTCCGCCAAACCAGCTACTTCTACAAAACCAAGCCTTCTAATGGCTTCTATGTGAGTCGGCCCGATAAAACCAGTACCGATGATACCAACTTTAATCTTCTCCACCTTTCTTCCTCCTGTTCATGATCGTGTAGTTCAAGAATGGAAATTTATAGACCATATAGGGTCATTCCACTTTTTTTGAAAAGAATTCCGCTTTTTTTATCATTAATTCCGTCAATTTCCGGGGGAATTCCGCAGAATTCTGCTATTATTCCGCGGAAACCTCTATTAAAAATTACCTCTTCAACGCTTTCTTACCAAAAGCCACCGCCAAGATAATGATAACTCCTTTGATAATCATTTGCTGGCTGACATCAAGACCCATGATAATCAAACCATTGTTGATCGTACCAATCATTAAGGAACCAACAATCGTTCCGATGATTGTTCCTACACCGCCAAACAAGCTTGTTCCACCAAGGATAACCGCAGCAATAACAGAAAGCTCATCCCCTTCACCGAAGGAAAAACGTCCGGCATTCATACGGCCCGCATAAAGGAGACCAGCTAACCCAGCCATTAAACCAGTTGCAAGAAAAACCATTAACTTGATCTTCATTGTCTTTACGCCAGAGAATCTTGCCGCATTTTCGTTACCGCCTGTCGCCAATACCTGACGGCCAAAAGATGTTTTACGAAGTAAGATATGAGCAATCACTGTAAATACTAGAGTCCAAATAAGTAGAACTGGAATCGGCCCAATATCCCCTGAACCAAAAATGAAATTGAAATTTGCATCTACAATCGGAACTGGAGCAGTATCTGTAACCCACATCGCAGCACCTTTTACAGCTCCCATTGTTCCAAGTGTTACTAAGAAAGAAGGAATCGCTACTTTTGTTACTAGCAAACCATTGATTAATCCAACCACAAGTCCAGTACCTACACCGCCGATGAGTCCACCAATAATGCCATAGCCCGCTTGGATGGCTAATGCACCGACTAGAGAAGAAAGGGCAGCAATGGAACCAACAGAAAGGTCAATCTCCCCTGTACTAATAACGAATGTCATGGCCAACGCCATCAAAGAAATCGTCGCTGTTTGTCTAACAATGTTTAATAAGTTCCCTGAAGTTAAAAAACCTTCATCACTTAAGGTGATAGAAAAATAGATTAATACGCCCACGAAGGCAAAATAGACAATATAATTACGCCACTCGAATCCTTTCAATGAAGGAGTGGCTGGCTTTTGAATACTAGAAACCTTGGATTGCATATTGTAATTCCTCCTCTGATTTAATCTCCCTGCGGGTCATTTCCTTTTTAATTTCCCCATCATGCATAACGATGACACGATCACTCAAAGCAAGCAGTTCTGGAAGTTCGGAAGAAACCACAAGGATTGCCTTGCCGTTTTCGGCCATGGCTCTAATAATCTCCACAATTTCCGTTTTTGCACCAATATCCACACCAATCGTTGGTTCATCCAACATCAAGACAGTAGGGTCGTTCGCCAGCCATTTAGCTAGAACGATTTTTTGCTGATTACCGCCCGATAACAACCCGGCCTTTTTAAAAATATTATCGGTTTTAATATTTAACTTCCTTACAAATTCATTACTAATGTCATTAGATTTCTTACTATCAATAAAAGCTCCTTTTTTCACCTTTGAAAGAATTGGAAGAATCATATTATCCTTGACACTATGTTCAAGGACCAATCCCTGCATCCGGCGGTCCTCCGGAATCAGTGCAAGTCCGGCTTCTATGGCATTCTTAGGATTCTTAATGGAATGTTTTTGACCATTGATGTAGATGTCTCCACTCTTAATTGGGTCAATCCCGAAGAGATTTCGAAGTAATTCCGTCCGGCCGCTTCCCATTAACCCGGCAATTCCAACGATTTCACCCGGCTGAATTTTCAGATTAATATCCTGGACATGTTCGGCACTTAAGTTTCTTACTTCAAAAATGGGCGGCACGTCCGTTGCGTAGGAACGTTCTTTCCATTCAAAAGCTTGGTCAAATTGCATACCGACTATATGTGAAATTACAGTATCAAGATCAGTTTCACTGCATTTTTCTGTTGTGACATATCGGCCATCACGCATAATCGTGATTCGGTCACATATTTCAAAGATTTCATCCATCCGGTGAGAAATATAGATGATGGAATAACCTTTTGCTTTCAATTTGTTAATAAAACTAAAGAGTACTTCCGTTTCATTTTTGGTTAAGGACGAGGTTGGCTCATCCATAATCAGAATCTTTGCTTCTTGGGAAAGTGCTTTGGCTATTTCCGTCATCTGCCAATAGCCGACCCCCAAATTTTGAACTACATCATTGGGTCTAATATCTACGCCTAATTCTTCTAGCAATTTTTCTGTTTTCTTCTCACAATCCTTATCATCGAGCAGCCCTAATGATGTTTTCTTCTCACGAGTAAGATAGATGTTTTGAGCGACGGTAAGGGTAGGAATTAAACTAAACTCTTGGAAAATCATCGATATATTATTCTTTTGAGCATCATCATAACTTTTAATGCTTACCGGTTTTCCTTCAATTAAAATCTCGCCGCTGTCTGCAGAGTATACGCCTGTGAGGATTTTCATTAACGTCGATTTCCCGGCACCATTTCCCCCCATCAAGGCGTGAACTTCACCTTTTTTGACGGAGAAATGGACATCGTTTAAAACGGTAATCCCATTAAAAGCTTTATTAATACCTCTCATTTCGAGAATCGGTTGTTCCATCCAAGTTCACCTTCTTTTTATGTTAGAGGCTGCTTTCAAAAGCAGCCTTTATCCTTTTTTTAAAATTATTTCATCGCATTTTTTACTGTGTCAGGAGCCTCTGTTCCGTAGATTAACTTCCATTCATCTAATACATTCTCTTTCGTAACTTTGATGGATGGTGAAGCAACATACGCTGGTGCTTCTTTTCCTAATAGGGCATAGCCGGCAAGGATCGCTTGTGCTACACCTTGGTCATATGGCAGCTGTGCTCCAAGACCTTTAACAATTCCATCTTGTGCAATGGAGATCGCTACGTTTGTACCTAAGTCAACTGTTGTAACAACTAGGTCATCCCTGCCAGCCGTTCTTGCTGCAGCCATAACACCTTCAGCCGGTACATCCCATGGCGCGAAGATACCATCAATATCATGGTGTCTTGTCAACATAGCAGATGCTACTTCTTCTGCCTGATTTGGACCAGTAATCCCACTTTTTGCGACAATCTCAATATTTGGATATTTTTCTTTGATTCTTTTTTCAAAAGCATCAGAACGGTTTTTGGTTACAAAGAAGTTTACATCGTGATACACAATGCCGACTTTACCCTTTCCGCCAAGTTTTTCAGCCATAATGTCTGCTGCGGTTGCTCCGTTACCCATGTTGTCACCAGACACAATACTGATGTAATCTTTACCTGCAACTAAACCTTGTGCAGCACCATCCATGAATACTAACTTTACGCCTTGGGCAACAGCCTTTTTATAAGCTGGTGCGGTAGATACGGCATCAACTGGAACAGAAATCATAATGTCCGGCTTTTTCGCTAAAACGGTTTCGATATCATTTACTTGCTTTTCCGCTTTGAACTGTGCATCTGTTACAGCAACGATCTTGATGCCCATCTTCTTAAATGTATCCTTCATCGCACCAACTGCGGCATTCATATAGTCAGTACCTGAGTAGTGCATAACAATCGCCGCTTTATAATGACCTTCTTTAATCTTCTTTAGCTCATCTTGCGTAAGCTGCAATGTCTTAGCTGAAACGGCCTGTTCTCCGTTCGGCCCTTTATCTTGTACCGCTAAATCAGGAATCTTTGGATTGATCGTTAATGGTCCTGAAGCTGTTTCTGAGTAGTTTTCATTCTTTTTCGTGCTCGCTGGTTCAGATGTAGATTTTTTTCCGCCACACCCTGCAAGAAAAACACTTAAAACAAGTAACAGTAAAACTGTAATAGAAAAACTCTTTTTCATTTGATTACCTCCACTATAGTAGTTATTTAGTTGAAGCTCGTTATTTGTCGGTACCACCTTACAATCTATAAGTGTGGCACCACCCCCTTTTCATAAATGTAAGCTTAATAGAATATTACTAGTAATGGATTACATTCATTTAAGTTATAAAACCAGGTTTCTGCGGACCCTAAAAAATGTAATTGATTACATTTTTATCTAAAAAATTTTCACATTCTGATGACAAGACTGTCTTATAATCAACTGTTCAGCTAAAAAAATTTGTTCGTATTTGATTTCCTCTTTGTTGATGAGCCTGAATAGTAATTCCGCCACTTTCTCACCAATTTCAAAAGCGGGCTGGGCAATCGTTGTCAGACCTGGTTCGAATATGGACGAGAATTTCAGATTATCGAAACCGAGAACCGAAATATCCTCTGGCACCTTAAGCCCCTTAGATTTAATGGCTTTAATGACTCCCATTGCCATTTCATCATTGGCAGCGAAAATCGCAGATGGGAGTTGACCAATGGCAAAAAACTTCATCATTAGGTTAAAACCGCTTTCAAAAGATAAATCACCTTCCTGGACTAACACAGGATCCACGATAAGGTTGTTGCTTGACATTGCTTGATAAAATCCTTTGAGACGGTCTCGGTTCAAGACACTATTGAGAGGTCCAATAATGCAGCCAATTCTTTCGTGTCCCAAATCGATTAAATATTCTGTTGCTTTTCTGGCACCGCTTATGTTATCAATCGAAACAGTTGTGATGTTGGAACCTTCCATATACTTACATGCAAGGACCAACGGAAATCTTTGGGCCGCCTCTTCAACGGTTGCTGTATCCGTTTGGGCAGTTAATAAAACCATTCCATCTGCTTTTTTTTGATGCAAAAGGTTTAAAAACCCCTTTTCTCGTTCCAGATCATTGCCCGTATCACCGAGTATAACTTGATATCCATTTGTAAGCGCTACTGCTTCAATCCCCCTAAACACCTTTAAAAAAAAAGGATTTGTAATGTCAGGCACAACAACTAGAATGGTTTTAGCAGAAACTATTTCCTTCTTTGCTACATCTACAATCCCTACCATCTTTGTTATTTGTCCTTTCTTGTTTCTATATTTGAATTGTAATCGATTACAAAATTGTCGTCTAATCATCTTCCGACAAGGTTTTTGTCCAATTGAAATCGTTTTCTATCCTTTTGGACATAATCATCGTTCATTCGGACAATAAATCATAAATTTTTTAAAAAAACAAAAAAAATTGAGGTCCGGTAGATCCCTGACCTCACAACGATTTATTTTTTTGTAATTCTGCTAACTTATTCTTGGAAACTTTTGCTGTCTCCTCATAATTTTTAAAATATGCTTTGTATGTTTGCCCTGCCGTTTCAATCCTCTTTAAATATTGCAAATTAATAATATAGGAACGATGGGAGGCTACAAAACGGGAATCAAGAAGTTCTTCAAGATTCGTTAACGCCTCATTTACCTCTATTTTTTGATCAATTGTATGAATGACGGCCTTCCGGTCCGCTCGTTCAATAAAAATAATGTCATCTAACGGTATAAAAGAAAACTGATTGGACTGTTTAACCATTAAATCCTTCTTAACGGTTTGGCGCCCGCTTTCAGCCACAGGCTTGGCAAGTGCAGCTGCTCGTCCTAACGCTGCATAAAGACGGTCTCGGTCAATAGGTTTGACAATGTAATCGATTGCATTTACACTAAAAGCTTCTAAGGCAAACTCATCATGCCCGGTGATAAAGATAACTTGTAATGACGGGACTACTTTTTTACAAGACTTCACCGCTTCCATCCCATTCAACAATGGCATATTAATATCAACCAAAATGATGTCTGGCTTTTCTATCATCACCTTGCAAATTAAATCCTCACCATTAACCGCTTCTCCAACCATTTCATAACTCAGCAAGGGTTTAATGAGATGCTTCAATAGTTTTCTCGATGGTGAATGGTCCTCTGCAATTAAAACTCTCAAAAGATCACCTCATATAAAAGCTTTTATTTAAACATTAATATAAAAATAATAGATAACATACTACTATTTGAAATCGCCGTCAAACTAACTACTTTCAGTATAAGGCAGTTTAAGCAGGATAGGAAGTATTTTAATATTAAATAGATATGGTGGTTTTTTGCAGTTTTAAAGAAGAATTACTATGGACTATACTAAAGCTACAGCTTCAGGAAAATGCATGTCTATTCTTTCGGAAGGCAGGGTATAAAAGTGGAAATTACCCCTAACGAAAATTTATATAAAGAAGTTTTACAAACCATGTCTGAATGCGTGATTATTCATAAAAAGTCGGGTAGAATGATTGCGCTTAATGAAAATGTTGAAAAGGTATTAGGTATTAAATCAGATTTATTAACAGAATCCAATGTAAGCCAATTAGAATATGTAAAAGAAGATGGATCCCCCCTATCCTATTCGGAATTGCCAGGAATTATCACCCTCGAACAGGGCATTCCTTTCCATGATTATGTCTTGGGATTAAGCGATCGATATAATGGGACTAAATGGCTTTCCATTACTTCAAAACCACTTAAATTACATAAAGACGGGGAACAAGCTGCGCTTGTGACCATATCGGATATTACCGAAAGAAAAAAAATGGAACAAACAATCATTCAGGCAAAAGAAGCGGCGGAAAAAGCAAACCTAACCAAATCGGACTTTCTTTCCAAAATGAGTCATGAACTCCGGACCCCTTTGAACGGAATCCTTGGTTTTGCCCAGCTATTAGAAATAGATGAAACCTTAAATGAGGAGCAGAAGGACTTTGTCCAAGAAATCTTAAGCGGAGGGAAGCATTTATTAAGCTTAATTAATGATATTTTAGATTTATCCAGAATCGATACAGGTCAAATAAAAGTTTCAATTGAAGAGGTAGATCTGCTGACCATTATCAATGATTGTATCCATATCGTGCAGCCTCTTGCCATGAAAAAAAGAATTACAATTCATAATCAAATGGACCATTCACAAACCGTAACCGTTCTTGCCGATCCGATTCGCCTTAAACAAATCCTACTTAATCTTCTCGATAATTCCATTAAATATAACCGGGAAGACGGCAAAGTCATGATTTTCTCGTATATGAAACAAAACGAGGCTGTTATTCATATCGCGGATACAGGAGTTGGGCTTTCTGTTGAAGAATATCAGAAAGTGTTTGTCCCATTTTATCGGATTGAAGGAACACAAGAGGAAGGTACGGGCATTGGATTATCTTTAGTAAAGCAACTTGTCCAACTTATGAGTGGAAAAATTAGTGTAGTGAGCCAAAAAGGAATCGGCAGCGATTTTCGCTTTAGCCTCCCCCTTCCCCTTGATTTAACGACCGCGATCCAATGGGGGGAAGAAGTGATGGATTTACCAACAAAGAATCCTAAGTCAGATCACTATGGTTTGCTGTATGTGGAAGATAATGAATCTAACTTACACCTGGTGAAGAACATCCTGAAATCTCAGCCATCCTATACGATCTTAACTGCTCGTTCCGGAAAAGAAGGATTGGCACTGGCTAGGACTGAAAAAGTAGATTTAATTCTACTAGATCTTAACCTCCCAGATATGCATGGCTATGAGGTGTTTGACCTTATAAAACAGGATGAAAAAACGAAGGATATTGCGATTATTGCTGTCAGTGCCAATGCCATGCCTCAGGACATCCAGCAGACATTAGGCAAGGGGTTTGATAATTATCTGACAAAACCTGTTAATGTAAAGGAGTTCTTAACAACTATATACGAAACTTTAACTAGTACAATTAATCAAAATATACCCGAACATAAAATTTTAAGTACCGGACCAAATGGAGAGGAAGCTGTATCTGCCAAAACACTTCAGTTGTCTTTGAAAGATTTGAAAAGGCTTAGAGAAAAGAACTATACAGCTGCTATTGCCATGCACTATACCGGGAATAATTGGGCAAGAGCACAAATCGAAGGATTGAAGACAACTTTTAATAAAATGGGGATTAGGGTCGTGGCTGTAACTGATGCCGAATTTAACTGGGAAAAGCAAGTTGCAGACATTCAAAAGATATTAGCAATAAAACCGGATATTATTGTTAGTCTTCCCATCGATCCGTTATTAACCGCGGGTGCCTTTCAAACCGCAGCTCAATCAGGTGTTAAGCTGGTTTTTATGGACAATACACCATACGGGTTGGAACCGGGTGAGGATTATGTAAGCGTCGTTTCAGCCGACAATTATGGAAACGGGGTCTATTCCGCCGACATCATGGCAGAAAAAATAGGTTTTAAAGGCAAGATTGGGGTCATATACTACGATGCTGATTTTTTTGTAACGAAACAAAGATTAACGGCTTTTGAAAGGAGGATTAGAGAAAGTTATCCTGAAATTCAAATCATAGCCCGCAGCGGTTTTACTAGTCCGAATAATGGGAAAGAGATTACAGACGCTATGCTTTCTCAACACCTAGATTTGAAAGGAATCTTTGTTGTCTGGGATTTGGTGGCGGAAGGTGCTATGGCCTCCGCCCGTGCCGCAGGAAAACATGATTTAGTTATTACGACAATTGATTTGGGTACCAATGCTGCCGTAGAAATCGCAAAAGATGGACTTATCAAGGGCTCGGGTTCGCAGATGCCCTACCATCAAGGAGTGGCCGAGGCGATCTTGGCCGGTTATGCACTGCTCGGCAAACCAGCACCGGCTTATGTAGCTGTACCGGCTCTAAAAGTAACGAAAGAAAATCTCCTTGAAGCATGGAAACTCGTGTATAACCAAGATCCCTCGGAAATTAAATAGGTACATAAATCTTATTAAATAAACCCATGAAGCAGCCAAAGAAAAAACCAACTTTCATTTATAATTAGAATTAGGTTGGTTTTTTCTTTATATTTGTTACTGGATGGAGCTTACCATATATTCAAAAAAGCACCCTTTCCTTCAAAATTTTGAAGGAAAAAATGCTTTTCAAATATTTTAGAGACTTTTTCAGTGCCCTCATCATTCCATGCGCCTCTTTTAAAATCTTTTATTTCATTGCGGACTGATATATTTGTTGAAAGGGAACCTGGTGTTCTCTTGCCGCTTTTGCCACATCTTCATATTCAGGGGCTTGGTGCAGCATCCTATTCTCCATAAACGCCTGCTTCACCTTTATCTTTCCATAAGGTGTGTCAGCAATAAAAAACTTTCTTTCCAGAATTTTACGGCTCCAATGACTTCTTCGGACCCCAAGAGTCGTGGTTTCAACCAACAAGATTTCTTCACAGAGATCGGCTGATTCTATGGATGCCAAGACCGTCACAAGCGTACCTGGCCGATTTTTCTTCATGTAAACCGGTGTATAAAATACATCAAGTGCACCCGCTGACAAGAGTCGCTCCATCGTATACCCAAGACCTTCCCCTGTCATATCATCCAGTTGCGCCTCCAACACAAAAATTGATTCACGTTCATGTAAATCTTCGGCTTTTAATGTTTTTTTTTTAAGTCGGATGCTGTAATAAGCATCACTCTTAATACATTCGGATGATCAAAATCTTTCTCCCCAGCACCATACCCAATCTCTTCTACAGTAAATCCACCCGGAAGGATAAATTCTTTCACAAGTGCTCGTAAAATTCCTGCGCCAGTTGGGGTTGTTAATTCCCCCTTTACGTTTAGTTCAGCTAGCGGAATTCCCCTTAGTAATTCCATCGTCGCTGGGGCGGGGATTGGATATAAACCATGGGCCATCCACTTTTTTCCTGACCCTGTTGGTACAGGTGAGGCATAAATGTCGTCAATACCAAGACTTTCAAGTGCTAAACAGACACCAATTGTGTCAATAATTGAATCCATTGCTCCCACTTCATGGAAATGAACATCACTAGGATGGACTCCATGAATTTTTCCTTCAGCAATCGCGATTTCTTTAAAAATTGCCATACTTCGCTCTTTAACCCTCGACGGAAGATCACTTTGCTCAATCATTTCCAAGATCATCGCTGCACTTCGATGGACATGGTCATGACTGTGGCTATGATTTTTCTCATGAACATGATCATGGCTGTGACTATGAACATGTTCATGGCTGTGACTATGACCATGCTCGTGAACATGGTCATGGCTGTGATTATGTCCAGGTTCGTGAACATGGTCATGGCTGTGATTATGTCCAGGCTCGTGAACATGGTCATGGCTGTGATTATATCCAGGCTCGTGAACATGGTCATGGCTGTGATTATGTCCATGTTCGTGACTGTGCTCATGACTATGGATATGTTCACTATTTTTTGAAGGTGATGGAAAATTGATTTCCAATTTGGTTGCATTGATACCAAGTTTAATGATTTTATGTACTTTAATCTCAAATGGATCCACTGGTAATTGCCTTAAATGATCCACTATATATGATAAATCCGCCCCCATATCGATTAGCGCACCCAATGTCATATCCCCTGAAATCCCAGAAATACAGTCTAAATAAATCGCTTTCATTATGATTTCCTCCTAGGTCGGCATTTATATAAACTTACGGTATAGCCAGGGAACAAGATGGGACAAGATTTTTCTTGTCCCATCTTGTTCACCCTCTAGCTCAAAGAAGAGACTTAATCCCTCTGATCGCCCAATGGTCCTTCCTTTATGGCTTGCTGAATCATGGAGGCGGCCACGGCAGCACCAAATCCATTGTCAATATTCACCACCGTTACACCAGCGGCACAAGAAGTAAGCATTGAAAGCAGCGGTGTCAATCCAGATAAATGGGCACCATAACCAACGCTGGTCGGAACAGCAATCACAGGGCGACGTACCAAACCACCCACGGCACTTGCTAATGCCCCTTCCATTCCAGCGACAACTATGACGATGCTGGCCTCCTGAATCCGCTTCCGCTGAGCAAGCAGTCGATCAATGCCTGCTACACCAACATCATAAATACGATCGACTTCATTTCCCATCCATTCAGCAGTCTGGGCAGCTTCCTGGGCAACTGGCAAATCCGCTGTTCCTGCTGAAAGAACCGCAACCTTACCTGCAAATCGTTTTTCTCCATGACCGATTGTAATTAAACGTGACATCGGATCATAATTGGCATCAGGGAAATCCTGATGAATGATCTCGGCCATTTTTTCAGTAGCTTGCGTAACCATAGCCTTGCCGTGCTTTTGATAGATGCGGGAAAAAATAATTTGAACCTGCTCAATCGTCTTTCCTCTTCCAAAAATAACCTCAGGAAAGCCTGTCCGGGATTCCCGGTCATAGTCAATTTTCACAAATCCCAAATCTTCAAACCCCTGTATCTCTTGTTCAGCTTGGTCAACTGAGATTTCCCCGTTCTGAACTCTATGTAATATTTCCTGTAAACTCATGTTGTCTCCTCCTTTTGTCGTTTAAAATTCGTACACTATCTCGTAATGCCATACTTTTTCATTTTTTTAATCACCGTCGTGTGGGAGACTCCTAGAGCCTGTCCAACCTTGCGAATGGAACCATATCGAGTGAGTGATTCAATAATCAAATCACGTTCTAATACATTAAAGGCGTTATAGTTATCGGATTCAGTTATTTCCATCATTTGAGGATTAGTAGCAGCAATGGCATCTTCAAAGTTTCCCTTTGGCATTGGTGGATGGTACACTGTCCTTGCCAACGGGCCTTCAAATGTCATAACATCCTCAGGGAGATGATGCAGTAGTATGGTAGGTTCAAATATCGTAACTACCAAACGCTCAATTAGATTAGACAACTGACGAACATTACCCGGCCACGAATAATTTTTTAGCGCATGGATCACTTGCGAGTCAATCATTTTTTGGATTCCATGTTTTTGATTGTAGCGATTTAAAAAGTACTGAATCATCGCTGGAATGTCTTCATGTCTTTCCCGTAATGGCGGGATATGAATCGGCACCACGTAAAGCCGGTAGTATAAGTCCTCCCGGAATAATCCCAGCTGAATTCTTTCCTGCAAATTCCGATGGGTTGCTGCAATAATCCGGCAATTCACCTGAAGCGGCTCAACCCCTCCCACCCGGGTAAACTCCTGTTCTTGGAGGACGCGGAGAACTTTTACTTGAAGGGAAGTCGACATTTCACCGATTTCATCTAAGAAGATCATGCCTCCTTCGGCTGCCTCAAATAATCCTTTTTTTCCGGATCTGCTGGCACCCGTAAAAGCCCCTGCTTCATAACCGAACAACTCTGATTCGAGCAAATCCGGAGGAAGAGCGCCGCAATTGATTTTTACAAATGGCCCCTTCGAACGCCGGCTATTCTTATGAATAAAATTTGCGAGAACTTCTTTTCCGACTCCAGACTCTCCCAAAATCAAAACAGTAGAATCAAAATCGGCTACCCTTCCTGCTAAATCAAACACGCTTACCATTTTTGGAGAGACGGCAATCACTTCGTCGGAAAGGACTTGCTTACGAAGCTTCAATATTTCTAATTGATACTCCTGGCTGCGTTTTTGCACAAAATTCAATTCTTCCCTCAGCCTGGCAAGCTCAGTCATATCTCGGACTGTCGCAACTGACCCCTGCACTTTTCCAAACTCATCAATAATGGGCACAGCGCTTACAATATGTTCTTGACCGGTCTGATATCGCTGCAGTCCAATTATTTCTCGTTTTTCCTGTAACGCTTTCCATGTAATCGAAGGTTCCTTAAAAACCCCTTGGCTAAACAGTTCAGTCAAATGCCGGCCGATAAAACGGTTTTCTAAAATGCCAGAAAAACGGGACATGGCTGGGTTGACCCTTGTCACCACACCAAGTGCATCAGTAATCAAAATTCCATCATACGCAGAATCTATAACGGCATCAAGATGTTTGTGCTGCTCAAATACTTCCTTATATTTAGCCCAAATGACTCTTTTCTGTTCGACTATTTTACTTGTCTCTGCTATCCCTATAAATTTATTATTTTTATCAACCACGCCAACTAGACTTGACTTGACAGGAAGTTTTATATCTATTATCTCAGTATCCTCGTAGAAGAAGGGGGTATCCTGAGACCATAATCCCATTTCTTTCCCTGAAGGAAATGAATTTGAAAACAATTGAAATACACCGGCCCAGCATCCTTGATCAATGACCGGTATTACCTCAGTGGATAACGTTTTCATCTTCGCTACAATTTGGTCGTATTCATGCTGAAGCATGCTCGACTCAACCATAAATGCAGGTGTTTGTGTTATATCTGAGAGAAGCATTGTTTCCCCCTCCATTTACTAAAATAAGCGGTTAATTTAAAAATTAATACTTATTTTATTTATACCTTAAAACACAGACGCTGGAAACCATTTATTAAACCATTGTTAATTTAGGTGTTTTGATTGTTTCATTTAAACTACCGGAGCGGTAACCTTGCAAATCAATGGTGATATACATATATCCGAGACTCTTCAGTTTGCTGACAATCATTTCGTTGAAACCAGCCAATTTCTGGATATCTTGTGGTACAACTTCGATACGTGCTAATTTCTCATGCTGTCTCACCCTAACTTGGCGGAAGCCGAGGTCCATAAGGAATTGTTCCGCCTTATCTATCATCGTTAACTTCTCTTGCGTGATCTTCTCACCATATGGAATTCGAGAAGACAGACACGCAAATGAAGGTTTATCCCAAGTACTTAAATTCATCTGATAGGATAAAGCACGAATGTCTGCTTTCGTTAGCCCCTCTTCCTGCAGAGGTGCACGAACTCCTTTTTCCAATGCTGCCTTAAACCCTGGGCGATAGTCACTCAAATCATCAGCAATGGCTCCGAAAATAACTTGATTAAACCCACGTTCTTGGGCAACCGGAATCAAATTTGTGAAAAGCTCCTGTTTGCAAAAGTAACAACGATTGATTGGATTTTCTGCATAGCCGGGAATATTCAGTTCGCTTGTGTGAATAACCACATGCTCGCAGCCAATTTCTTTTGCTAAACTCATAGCTTCTTTTAGCTCGCGCTCAGGATAAGTCTCAGCATCAGATGTTACTGCAAGGACATTTTCTGCTCCTAAAGCTTCCACTGCTGCCTTAAGCAAAAAAGTGCTGTCAACGCCACCTGAAAAAGCGACGGCAACGCGGTTAAACCCTTTAAGATTCTCTAGTAACTTTTCATATTTTAATTGATGTGACATGCTGAAACTCTCCCTTTTTAAAAATTATTTTATATTCATGCAATTCGAAAATGCTTAACTCTAGTGAGGCTCTATGATCCCAGCATTTTTAAAACGAAATTAGCGTTTTTGTAAAAGCTTACCTTTCCTTAAAACCAACTTGTACCCTGCCAACACCGCCGAAATGGGCTGTATAAACATCTCCCGGCTTCGCCTCATAGGCTTTTGTAAAAGAGCCCGAGAGAACGATATCTCCTGCTTTTAATCCTTCACCAAATGCAGCTAGCTTGTTACACAACCATGCCACGGCTGCCGCCGGATGACCGAGCACCGCTGCGCCTGCCGCTGTATCGATGACTTCACCATTTTGCTCTAAAACTAACCCAATCGTCCTTAAATCCAAGTCATCCACCGGAATACCACGGCTCCCTAATACTAATGCTCCATATGAAGCATTATCAGCAATCGTATCTTGAATCTTAATTTCCCAATTTCTGATACGGCTATCAATAATTTCAAAAGCGGGGACGATATAATCCGTTGCCCGGATCACATCATGGAAGTGTATCCCTGGTCCCTTTAAATCATGTTTCATTACGAAGGCCAATTCTGCTTCTACCTTTGGCTGTAGAAATTGCTGATAGTCTACAAAACTTCCTTCCGGTAAAAGGGTATCATCGAACAATGAACCAAAATCTGGTTCAGGAACGCCTAGAGCATTCTGCATGGCCTTTGAAGTTAAGCCAATCTTATGTCCAATCACACGACTTCCGGAATCGAGTTTCCAAGCCTGGACTTGCTTTTGAATTGCGTATGCATCTTCGAGCGTAAGATTAGGGTACATTTCTGTCAACGGCGCAATCGGATCTTTATTATTATCTGCTTCCCATAATTGTTTCACTGCTTGTTCGATTATCAGACTCATCTAGACTCTTCCTTTCTATCCTTCTATAAAAATAGTAGTTTTTAATTTGTATGGTTCCCATGATGACTATGATGTGCATGACCGTGCACGCCCACTGTTCTCATCCACCGCTCCCGAAGAAGATTGGCCAACTGTTCTCCGAGTACTTCCGGTTCGGGCTGCTGGCTGATACTCTCCACAAGTACATCTGTACAAAGTTGCACTTCTTCATTCGGTCCGGGAAGTGTAACCACATAGCTTAATCCTTCCTTGGCGACTCCAATCCGAATCCCATCCTTTACGTGCCTTCCATGTCCACGAGTAAATTTTGCAATATAAGGGGTTGCTGCTTCCGGACAAACCTTAAGCAAGGCTTCAACTGAACAATCCTTATCTTCTGCTCCCACTCCGCCGGTGGTAACAATAAGGCCAAATCCTTGTTCAAGTGCCTGCCTTAATGCGCCTGCAATTTCGTCAATATCATCCGCTAACGGCCGATGAGTTTGTACCTTGCATCCTGCTTCCGTAAACCGTTTTTCGAGGTAAGGTGTATTGGTATCCTCGATCATGCCCCTTCCAACTTCAAATCCAGTAGGGAATACCTTCACACGGCGGCGAATCCGGTTTTGAATTTCGTTACCCATCGCTGCACTCTGCTCAACCACCTTTTTCCCTTCTATTGGAGATAATGCGATCATCCCCAATACCCCTTCGGAATGAATGTCCGGTTCAGGACCAAAATTTACACCTGGAAGCGAACCTACGGCTTTTAACAATTCTTCTTTCTTTCCTACAAACTGATCATCATTTATGGTCTGAACGAGTAAATCCAATGCGATATGATCCTCGCGAACATCGATAACAAATACCCGGTCCCTTGGGAGCTTTAGCACCTCAGCCACTGTATTTGAAATTTCAGATAAATCACAATCACTTAGATATACATCGGTTAAACGGAGTTCTGTTTTATTTAAAAGACTATATTCCACTCCTTTTCGCCTCCCTCAATTTTTATGACTCTCTTTGCAGACTGTTTATTCGGACAATTTAACCTCTAGACGCATATCGAGTAGGGGAGCGTTTAGAATCGAAGCACCGACATCGACCAAATCAACCGGAACATCACGAAGCAAAAGCAGTGTCTCTTCTGTTACGCTGCCCGCAAAAGCTACCTTTACCCGATGGCGGGCATTAAGCTGATCCAAGATTTGTAGAACAATTTTAAGATCGTTCAACGACCCTGTATCCACCATAAGGACATTCGCTCTTCCATGAACCGCGGACTCTGTCTCTTCAGCGATAGATTGCAATTCCCCTCGGATTTGAATGACGGTCTTATGGTCAGGAAACTGTGCAGCCGCTTGAAGTGCTTGGCCGACTCCTCCAAACATCGAAACATAATTTTTATCGATATAGACAAACGGACCTTCAACCATTCGCATCCCTATCCCCCCTGCCGCCAGTGCAGCGTGTAGACCCGGCTTGGATTCCTGCGGGAGTTTCTTCCATCCCCCGCACACCACCTTCAAATTGTATCCTGCAATAAGCTGTAATTGTCGTGCCCGAGTGGCATAGCCAGACGGAACCATCATCGACCCAAGCACCCGGTCTTCAGCTATAGCAACACTTTTCGGCGTACCTCGAAAGGTTAAGATGACATCCCCCGGCTTTACTGCCGCGCCATCTTCTAAACAAGTTAATAGTTCAAGGCCAAGTTCATATACAAACGCAACAGCACGCATGCTGTTTGCCAATATCCCATAGTTCGTAGCTACCACTTGAGCTGTAAATAGGCGTTCTTGAATGGGTATAAACAATGTATCTCGCAAATCATATACAGCTGCTTCTTCTTTGTGCCGTGTTATTTCCAACATGTTTCTGATCATCCTCCTACTCTCATAGATCTCTGTGTGCGATATCGATGTACTTTTTGAATTGGAATTTGTTGGGATTTACACCACCATCATCCATTTCAGCAGCTGGTTCAATACCCTTTTTTGTGACGGTATTACAGCCGATCATGATTGAAGCGCACCATTTTAATTAACGCCAGTTGGAATTCCTTCACTTTTTATAATTGCAAGATTTGTGCCAAGTGTAAATATAGGGATTAATACGATTCCATGGAAACCACCTAGTTCCATTTATCAATCAGTGGTTTCCACAATAATGGAAACCATGTGTTTCCATCTTAGTATGCATGGCAACTTTAAATGATGCCGCATTGGAACTCTCTTCGATTCGTTATATTTTTCCTATACTTGACTGCTTCCTATTTATGCTACAATCGAAAGAAAATGGGACATGAAAGGAGAGGGCAGCAATGACAGTCGCATATATTGAATGTTTCGAAGGGGTGGACAACGAAAGGTTATTAGGTGCTTGGTTCGATTTGGGATTACCCGAAAATGAATGGCGTTCGTATATGGGTAAAATTGGTGTACATGAAAACGATCTTGAGGTTCAGCGAATGAAAGTGAAAGGAATTGCGGCAACGTCTGCCTGTATTTATCCATTTAAACTGCATGGTTCTATGAATCTATCCGATATGGAAAAAATAATCGATAACTGGGAGCTGCCACAAATAGTAAAAGAAAAAAGCAAACTGTTTTTCCAACACTGGGGTGCGGCCGAAGCAGTTGTGCGTGATACGAACCCTAGCTTCATACCTTTTGATCAAGAGAATTCTGCAGAAATACTCTGTTACACGGTTGGAAACATCTTGGCCTGGCATTTGATTGGAGAACCGGAATGTTATGTTTCCACCATTAATCTGGGAAGCGGGTGGAACCAATATGACGAGGGGTGGAAAGTATTTCCTGAACCAGCAACCGTTCAATTATTACTAGGATACCCTACCTTAACTTCCGGAGCGGCTGGAAGAATAACCAGCACCGCAGCTGTTGCTCTCATTCGAACCTTAGCTGTACCTGCTCCACAATCGGCATTTATTACGGAAAAAGTAGGATATGGAGCCGGACCAGAATATGCTTCCACGAACATTCTGCGAATTCAGCTTGGAGAGTGGTGCACCTCTTCTCAAACGGAGAAATCCTCAAATCCCCAAAAAGGAACGATTGTGATTGAAACCAACATTGACGATATGAACCCTGAATTAGCAGGCTATCTCATCCAGCGCCTTTTATCCATCGGGGCAATGGATGCGTACATTATTCCAATCATCATGAAAAAGGGACGCCCTGGATTGCAGCTTCGGGTAGCCTGTAAGACTGAACGGCAAAAAGAAATCCAAGAGGAAATAGTACGTCAGACAACCACCATCGGGATGCGTCATTATACAGTCACTGGTTGGGCCGTTCCCCATAAAATTGTCCAGGTTAAAACATCTTTTGGTGAATTGCCGGTCAAGATTGCTTTCTTGGACGGAGAAATTGTAAATGTGGCTCCGGAATATGAAGCCTGTCGACAAGTAGCTGAATCCCTTGGAATTTCAGGAAAACGAGTCTATCAGACTGTACTAGGCGAGGCTCTGGCACAATATCCATTCACATCTAAACAATAACCCATACATAAGAATAGGGGTTGACTAGCTTGTTTTAGCTGGTCAACCCCTACTTTATGAAATATAGCTTATCCTGTTTCTCAATATGAGATCAGATGTCAATTTACTGCATCCAAATTTTAAATAAGCCCTCTGTTACTACTAAGTTATACATATAGTAAAGTCCAAATGCGGTACTGATTAGCCCGGTAATTCTTGTCAGTTTTAAATTCACACTTTCCTTTTTCGCACTAAGGACAAACGGAATGCCAATAATCGTTGTAAATCCAAGCATACCAATGGTCGTTCCCAGGCCAAAGATAAGAATATATACGGCCCCTTCCCAAACGCTTGTAACTGAACTCATGGTTAATAGCACCATTGCTGCACTTCCGCCAAGCCCATGCACTAAGCCAATCAGCAAAGATTTACGATAGGAAATCTTTTTATGCTCATGCAAGTGTGGAGCACCTTCAGCGCGATGATGAAAATGATCATGAACAACCTCATTATGATGATGTTCATGATGATGGACTTTTTTAAAGGAAAGAATACTTGCTATGCCTAAATAAACTAGCATAATCCCAACTAAAAACTCAAAAGACATCGCCCACTCTTCCGGTATGTTCCCCTTCATAATAATCAAGATGATTCCAACTAAAAATAGTGTTGCAGTATGCCCGATTCCCCAAAAAACCCCTGCCAGAGAAGAACGCCATAATTTTTTACTTTGACTAGCAATTGTAGAAACCGCAATGACATGATCAGGTTCAATTGCATGTTTGATCCCAAGAATAAATCCTAAAAATAGTATAGATAGTAAGCTGCCTTCCATTTTTCCCACTCCTGTCTTAAAAATATGTCTGGCCCGGCGAGTCTTCAATCATTTAAAGGGTGCTCTCTGCTGCGTAGTTGATTGCTCGTTAGACATCACTAGTTTTCTATTCTTTTCACTATTCTAGATGTTCAGCTTTAATAGAGGCCTTAAAATCAACATAATCCTCTGTTTTCACTTCATTGTATCCCGGAATATATACTGGTAAATAACGCATCGGTTCACTATTCAACGGAACAGTACAATCCAATCCCATCTTTGACCCTACACCATCCTCTGTAGAAGGGTCCAGTTTCGATCCCTGGGACTCGTGGATGAGTACCAAATCTTTTTGGGCTTGAAAGCGGGTGGCAATCACCCACTCCACTTCCTCCATGTTAAAAATATCAATCTCTTCATCAACGACTATCACATGTTTAATGTCGAAACTGTTCGCAAAGGCGGCGATAATTGCATTTTTCGCCTCTCCCTGGGTTCTTTTCTTAATCGACACTATAGCATGATAGCGGCAGGTTCCTCCTGGGCTCATATGGACGGCCTTAACGCCTGGTACCGTTTGACGGATGCTTTGAAACAAGCTTGCCTCCCGAGGAATTCCTCCCAATAAAAAGTGCTCGTAGCATGCAGGGACAATCGTATAGAAGATCGGGTTATTTCGATGCGTGACCGCACTAATTTGAACAACTTCCTTATTACTGCGTGGTCCATAATATTTGGGGAATTCTCCAAAAGGTCCTTCCGGCTCGCGAACATGGGGCAAAATCTTGCCCTCTAGGACAATTTCAGCAGATGCAGGTACATCAATATCAACCGTCTCGCAGCGAACCACTTCCAATGGTTCTCCGCGCAGGCTGCCAGCAATCTCTAATTCATCCACACCATACGGCGTGCTTGCTTGCGATGCTAGTAATGTAACCGGGTCTACTCCGATAGCAATGGCACATTCCAATGCCCTTCCCGCCTCCTCTGCCTCTTTAAACAGATGAAACGTGTGGCGTGGAAGGAGTAAGACGCCAAGCTTGTCCTTTCCTGAAACCTGTAGACGATGAATGGCGACGTTCTGCTTGCGGGTTTCAGGATCCCGAACAATAAACAGTCCAGCTGTAATATAGTTGCCTGAATCTTTCTCGTGATGAACGGGAATCGGAAGCAGCTTCATTAAGTCGATATCTCCGAGAATGATATTTTCCTTAACGGGAGCCTCCGCATCATTCACCAATCGACAGGGTGTCGGCGAAGCCACCGCTTCATTAAACTTATGGATAATTCCGTATTGATCAGTTTCGAGTGCTTCAGCAAAATCTTCACGGCTGGAACAAATGCCAGAAACAACTGGTATCGAATAATCTTCTACATTTGTAAAATAAGTGGCCTTTTTTCCATCCAATTTTTTGCTTACTGCGGCAATCTCATACTGTAAACTGACGTTTCGATTAATCACAGCCAGACGGCCTTCGGTCTGAAGGTGCTGCAACCATGTCCTGAATGTTTTAGCTCGCATACTAGCATTTCCCCCTATTATATAAAATCAATGTTAGGTAACTCTATTTATTTTTTATATTTTAGAAGTTCAAAATTACTTCTAACATATTTTTACAGCCATTACATTTGTAATTGATAGTAACAGCCTATAAATTAATAAGCGCATTCTTCCGCTCCTCTGAGCTTAATTTCACAAGTCAATTAATTTAATGCAAGTATTGTGCCAATTGCTATATGATTACAGACGACGATAAACTGGTCACTTTAATGACCAGTTTTGGTGCCTATCACTTCCAAAATGGAAACTATTCTGTCCCAAAAAGTTTCCACATCACAATCACTACGATGGATAAACAGGGAACCAACAAACTAAATACGATCAGTTTTCTGAGCAGCTTCGCCTCGGAACTGGAATCCATACCGGAAGATTTAACAGCAACTTCGAGCGCTTGAGGAGCTATCATTTTCCCGCCGACCGCCGCAACTGCAAAGCAAGCCGCAATTCCAACAGCGGGCAGACCGGTAATTTTGGCCGCATAAGCCTGCATACCGCCAAACAGGGCAATTGAAGCTGCATTACTGCCCGTTAAAAAGGTTCCAAGCCAGCCCATTAGTGGAGCCACCACCATATATCCAGCGGCTAAATGTCCAAATGGATAGGCAAGCGTACCAGCAATACCACTATAAACCATTAAAAACCCAACAGATGAGATCATCGATAAATTAAATGCCACCATTCCAACAGAACGTAAAGAAGAGAACAGCATCCGAATCCAATTTAGCAAGCCCATACCAGATGTTAACGCAGTAAACAAAGAAGCCAAAATGATTGCTGTTCCCGGTGAGGCAAGAAAATTATTTTTCCAGGATACAGATATCACACCATGTCCAAATGGATCCTCTGTCATAATGTGTTGATCTAATAAGGGAATGGGCCAGCCTTGCCCTACCATTCCCAAAATAGATTGGAGAAATGGGAGATTCCAGACGGAAATAAACACGGTTAGGAGTACAAACGGCCACCAGCTTTTAATCCACATTTCCGCTGACAAATTTCCAGTAAAAATCCCTTGCCTTTTTCCCAACAGGAAAATGACAACAACATACACACCTGCACCGACAATCGCTCCTAAATAGGGAGATACAAAAAGTACACTTAACAGAGTAGCGGCTGCATAACTGAAGCCTCCAATGAAGATCTGTTTAAAGAATTTCCGGGTGGATGAAATGCCGCAGGTGGCTGCACAGGTAATGAAGGGGGCGGCCATGGCAGGAATTATATCGAAAAAAGCAACTTGTCTAATCGTTTCCGCCAATGACTGTCCAGTCACTTGTGAGAGCAGGATCACTGGAACTCCAACTGCACCAAATACAGCCGGTATCGCACTGGAAGAAAGCGTGGCGATCGCACTTTTTCTTGGTTCAACGCCTAATTGCACCAGAAGCGCAGTAACAATCGCGACTGGCGCCAAGAATCCAGCTGTGCTATCAATAAAAGCAGTCAACCCAAATCCGACGAGAAGCACTTTCCATTCTATTCCCTCTTCTGCCGTCTTAAGCGTATTTTTAATGCGATTAATATACCCGCATTTGTCGGCCACATGAAACAAAAAGATTGAACTCCAAATCATATAAAAGAGTGGAAAAAGTGCAAAAAGAATCCCATAAAACACGGTACTTGTGATCATCGATACTGGCATTTTCCAAACTGTCCCTGCCAATCCTGCGGTCAGAAGCAAAACCAATCCATAGATAATGGCTGGTTTTAACCATCCGATCACAAGCAGGATGCAAAGGATAAATAAGGGTAAGATGCCCAAGAGTACCGACCAGCCGATTGGGACGATGGGAGTATAGGTTTGTACGAACATGGTTGATTCACCTCAACTCACAATTAAAATCTAATTTGATAGAATTTGATAAAGATAGGAAAAAGCAATACCAACAAACTTGTTGATATTGCCTTTTAATAAGATTTACATATTAAAGATTCCATTTGGTTCTAGTACAAGAATCTCTTAAACATTTTCCTTCTTTTCCCACAAGATGATCTCCTGGTTTGGCTGCTTAAAAAGGTGATCAATTAACATGACAACCAATGGCGTAAGGCCTGCAATATAAATATTATCGATTCCCAACGGGTTCCCTCCCAAATACCAAGCAGTGGTTATGATTACGGCAAGAATCATTCCCCAGGTTGCCCCTCGGCCGCTGCTGAATTTCGGGAAATAGAACATCAGCACAACGATTACCGCGATCGTTGTCCGCAATGCTCTAGCAAAAAAGATTGTCGTTAAAATTTGCGGAGCAAATATTGCAAAAGGAATCGGAAGCAGCCCCATCACGACAGTCGCAATTCGGGAAAACCGCAGCTTCTGCTTTTCGGTTGCATTTTTGTTGAAAAAGGGAATATAAAAATCCTTTAGTATTAAAGCTGCTGAACCAATTGTACTTGCCGCAACAGTACCAAAGACCGCCGCAATCAAACCAGCTACGACCAATCCACCCAGAACAGGATTCATCAAAGTAGTCATGATCGGCATAGCCTGAGCTGAAGGAATAGTTGGAAACAGGCTTTTTGCAGCCATCCCAATCACCGCCGCAATAATCCCAACAGGAATAACCAATAGGCCTGAATAAATACTAGCTTTTTTTGCCTTTGCCTGATCTCTAGTGGAACATACCGCTTGAATGATATATTGAGTTGAAAAAACCGACCCAATATTGGCAATGGTCCACGCAATAATCATAGGCCAACCAATTCCGGTCCAGCTAAACATTTGGGGTTTAAGATCTAAAGATACACCAGCAAACCCTCCAGCTGCCGCCAATCCAAATGATACGGCAAGGATTAATCCCAAATACTTGAAAGCCACATGGATTAAATTTGTATAAGCTACGGCAAACATTCCGCCGGCAGTAACATACACCACTGTGATCAATCCTACTAAAATAGCTGCTAATGAATGTGGTATTCTAAGAATCGTAGATAAAGTTGCAGCACCACCTGCATACATAGAGACGTTTACTACACATAATGCATAAATCATAATAAGTGAAGTAATAACCATGGCGCTCTTTCCATATGATTTGGAAATAGCACCGGAAATGGTATACTCTCCACGCTCATGAAACTTCTTAGCGAGAGTATAAGCAAAAAGAATAAAAGCAAGCGCTAGAGTTATTAGATTCCACGATGCGGAAATCCCCTTGTCGAAAGCGGTTTGTGCCGTCCCTAGAGTTGAACCGGTACCGATAAACTCGGACATCATTAAAAGACCAATGATTAAGGGGCCAAACTCTTTTCCACCTGTCATATACCCATCAGAACTTTTAGAAAATTTCTTGGTGTAGAGACCTATGCCTGTTGTAATTATTATATAAAGTAAAGCAATGCCCAAAATAATCGTACTTGCAGCCACTGTCGAACCCTCTTCCCCATATAGAATCACAATATATCTTTTAATAAGGATAAAATTTCATCGTCAGAAGGCTGACGCGGATTCATTTTCATCATGCCGCTCTTGAATGAATCCCTCGCAATATCAGCAAGCTTCTCCTCCGTTACCCCAACATCTCTTAGTCTTGTTGGAAGCCCAATTGACTTAACAAGGCTGGCAACAGCACGACCCGCTTGAGACGCTAACATCTCCTGGTTCTCCCCCTTCACCCCCATCTGTTCAGCAATTCTTGCTGCTTTTTCCGGAAGAGCAATCGCATTAAATTCAATTACACTTGGGAGTAAGAGTCCAATTGCAACCCCATGTGGAACATGACAGTGTCCGGACAAGGCGCTCCCAATCGCATGGGTTAATCCTAAAAATCCGTTATTAAAAGCCATTCCTGCTAATAAGCTGCCATGTGATAGGCCAACGCGTGCTTCCACTTCATGCCCTCGTTCGACTGCACTGCGAAGATGTCCATTTACCATATGGATAGCCTCCATCGCAAGTGCATCCGATGCAGGGCTGGATAGAATTGAAAAGTAGGTTTCAATTCCGTGAGCCAAAGCATCAATTCCTGATGCGGCGGTCATTTTTGCCGGTAAACTCATTGTCAAGGCAGGGTCAACAATCGCAATTGTTGGTGCCATATAGGGACTGGTCACCGTTACCTTGACATTATTTTGCCAGTCCGAATAAACGCCGAACATGGTTACCTCACTACCAGTACCAGATGTGGTTGGGATGGCGATAAGCGGAATCGTTGGCGCAACAGGAACCCTGCTTACCCCGGCATAATCACCGATACTGCCTCCATTTGCTGCAACAACCCGAATCCCTTTCGCCGTATCAATTGGACTTCCACCGCCGACTGCGACAATACAGTCATACACTTTTTGCCCAAAAATTTCATAACCATTGTTGATGGTCTCAAGACTCGGGTCGGGTTCTACCCCTGTAAAGATATCGAATAAAATCTCTGATTTTTCCAATGATCCAGTTAATCCTGCAAGCAACCCAGCTGATTCGACCCCTTTATCCGTTACTAAAAATACCTGTTTAACTCCAAGCTTTTGAAGCCGTTGTCCCAACTCAACAGCCTTTCCATACCCGAATTCAATTAGAGTAGGAAGATTAAACGAGAATTTAAAATCTGCTGCCTTTACTAAGTGTCCTGTTGTCACGGTATCCCCTCCTTTGCATCCCTGTTTTAATTAATCGATTTCAAAATGAATGTGTTTTGTCTCACAATATTCATTTAATCCATCAATACCGCGAGTACGTCCTTGACCACTTTGCTTATAACCGCCAAATTCAGCTTCTGGGAAGTTCCTGTTGTACGTGTTAATCCATACGGTACCTGCTTTAATTGCTTTCGACATTTTCATGGCTCGGTTTAAATTGGTTGTCCAGACACCAGCAGCGAGTCCAAAATCGGAATTATTGGCCATGGCGAGTGCTTCTTCATCATTAGAGAAAGACTGAATTGCTAAAACCGGTCCAAAGATTTCCTCCTGCACGACTCTAGAGGAAGACGACAATTCATCGATAATCGTTGGTGCTAAAAAAAAGCCTTTATCGTATTCCCCACCAGTTAAGCGGTAACCGCCTGTCACGATTTTTCCTTCCTTACGTCCGATTTCGATATAGTCTGTCACGATATCCAACTGACTTTGCGAAATAACTGGCCCCATATCCGTTGTTTCATGAATTCCATTCCCGACCTTTAAATTCTCCGCATATTTTTTTAAGCCGGCAATCACTTCATGTTTAATAAATTCATGGACTAACAATCGAGAACCAGCCATACAAATCTGTCCGGCGGTGTTAAAGATCGAGCGGCCTATCAGAGGGATTGCCTTCCTTAAATTTGCATCTGCAAATACAACATTGGGCGATTTTCCACCTAGTTCTAATGCCAGCTTCTTTATATTGCTTGTTGCCATTTCCATGATCGTCTTACCTGTGGAAGTATCTCCAGTGAAGCTGATCATATCGATCTTCTTACTTGTTCCCATCGCTGCACCTATTGATCGTCCAGGGCCAGTCACAATGCTAACTATCCCTTTGGTGAAATCAGGAACTTGGTCAATGAGTTTGAAAATTTCCACTGAAATAGCCGGTGTGAGACTTGCCGGTTTAACAATTACACCGTTACCAGCTGCCAAAGCAGGAGCTAATTCCCGAACCATCAAAAGGGCCGGCCAGTTCCATGGGCTGATAATTCCAACTACGCCAATCGGCTCTTTTGCAATGACCCCAAAATTTTGCGATTCAAGCTGAATCGAGCGCCCAAATACGGTCCGGGATGCACCGGCAAAGTATTTTAATGTATCAATACAACCGGCAATCTCGCCTCGGGATTCATTGATGGTTTTCCCTTGCTCGATCGTTAAAACTCTAGCAAGATGTTCCTTGTTCTCTTCCATTTTTTGTGCTAAACCTAACAAAGCGTTGTAGCGCCGCTTCGGATTATAGCCCCAGTCACTAGTGTTAAACGCATGAAAAACGGTATCAATTGCATATTCCACATCCTGAACCGTTGATTTTTGCGCGTAGCCCACCACTTCGCCAGTAGCCGGGTTTTTTGATTCCAATAATTCTTTTGAAGAAGATTCCGTCCATTCCCCATTGATGAAATTGTAATATGTAGTCTGTTTTTGATCGATTAATGTAGACATATCCCTACTCCTCTCATGTCCGTTCATTTATCCTTTTTCTATCGAATGTTCCATTCCTGACCATCGCGTAAATAAATTTGCTTCAAGATCAAATTGATCAAGTGCTTTCTGAACACTTTGATTTACAATATCGTCAATTGTTTTAGGTAAATGATAGAAAGACGGAACCGGGGGAAGAATCACTCCTCCCATTTGGGTAACGTTCATCATATGTTGAATATGCCCAAGATGTAAGGGCGTCTCACGTAGAAGAAGTACCAGCTTTCTGCGTTCCTTTAACTGAACATCTGCCGCTCTGGTCAGCAATTCATTATTAAAACTATTAGCGATACCGGCCAGTGTCTTTATTGAGCATGGTGCGACTATCATTCCTTTTACTTTGAAAGAACCGCTTGAAATAGCGGCCCCCAAATCACGATTTTCATATACCTCTGAAGCCATTCTATAAACATCTTGAAAACGATATTCTGTTTCGTACTCAATTGTTTTCCTGGCAGTTTCACTGATGACAAGGTGAACTTCCACCCCCAGCCGGTACAATGCTTCCACGGTGCGAACGCCATATATCGCACCGCTCGCACCGGAAATACCCACGACCATTTTCATGTTTATTCACCTCCGGATATGTTTAAACTATTTTAGAAGTTTCCTTTTGTCTCTGGGATAATGATGCTTCCAATTATAAAAATCAAATAAATTACTGCTAGGAAACAAGCCAGCGCAACCGGAATGCCGCCAGTTACACTACTAACCAAGGAAACGAATGTTGGCATGATCCCGCCAAGTGCAAATCCTGTGTTCCAAGAGATACCAGTACCACTGGAACGAATAGCTGTTGGGAAGCGCTCATTCAAGAAGATCATAACAGGTGCGTATCCGGCATTCCCTAATCCTGAAAACACAATCGCATAAAATGCAATAGCAGAGATACTTGTTGCATGCCCTAATCCCAATCCCAGCAGGGGAAGTGCAATAAGGTTGATAACCCCGATAATTAAGAAGGTTTTCTTTCTTCCAATTTGATCGCTTAAGTATCCCAATGCGATCGGTGTAATAATGGCGACAACACTAGCTCCCATTAGAATGAACGATGCGGTTGTAGGATTAATTTTGTTAACCATCTTCAAAAGTGTAGGCAGGTATCCAGATGTTAAATAGTAACCGGCACCCCCTCCAAAAACAATCATCAAGTTGACAAAAAATACGGAGCGATATTTTGTAAAAATGATCTTAACAGGCGATTTTTCATTCTCTGGCTGTATTTGTGCAGTCTTCTTGGTTTCCTTTTCTTTCTTCAATTGTTTCCATAGTGGAGATTCTTCGAGTGATTTAAATACGAAGATTCCCATGACTGAACTTAAAATTCCGGAGAAGAACATGACTCTCCAGCCCCAGCCGTTAAAGGCTTCACCTGGAAAAAGCTGTGTAACAATAAGATAGACAATCGATGCAAATAGCGCTCCCAAACCTGCACCACCGCCGCCGATTAGACCAGACATCGTTCCACGCCACTTAGCTGGAACAGATTCAGTACCGATTGTATGTGTAGATGCAACAACGCCACCGACAAAAACCCCTTGAACTATACGGAGGACAAGGAAAATGATTGAAGCGGTAATACCAATTTGATCAACAGTAGGCAGAAGACCGAATGAAGCAGATGCCAGTCCTACACCAATAAACGCTACAGTCATTGCACCCTTTCTTCCGTGCTTATCAGCATAAGCACCAAAAATGGCGGAACCAAGCGGACGAACAATTAATGTTACCGCAAAAGATGCGTAGACAGCCGCCAGTGAAAGCACCGGGACATGGGAAGGGAAAAACACTTGACCAACAACAGGAGCGACATAAAGAAGAATAAATAAATCAAAAAGATCGAGTGACCATCCTAAAACAGATGCAATAGAGGCCTTTATCATCTGACTATTACTAACACCAGCCGGTGGATCTGATTTTGGACTACTTGCTAAACTTGAAGAGCTAGAAAAATTAGACATGTTTTCTCCTCCATATTTTTATCATTTTTCTATTACTATTACAGAGCAATCCTATGAATCCGGTTTCATTTTTACGAAAACTTGTCGGAAAAGATGTTTAAAAAAGGCACACCCCCAATAGATAATAAATGAACATTTACTTTATATTGGGGGTGCGGTCGACCCTTTGTTTTTGAATATTCTTATGCGTTGACCAAAATGCCTCTTTGCTTTAGCCATTTCGGCATAAGGATGTTATCGACTTTGTCGCTGACACTTGGTGCGACTTCCATCAGATGATCTGCCAAGGAGCGGCTCACATTGATCCCGCCAACGGCACCGTCAAATACGATTACTTTGTCTGTTCCTGTTGTTTTATAGGCAAAGTTCATTGAATCATGTAAGTTATCCGCTACCATCGCATATTTCATATACTCGATGTTTTGCGAATCATGTTCAAACAGGTCGGCTTGTTCCTTTCCAACTACCAGCGTTGGTACCTGCTGAGAGAAGAATGCACTCGGATATCCAATCCACGCGTAATTATGAACGACCATCTTAATGGCGGGATTGACTGGTTTTACGTCTGAAACGAGCGGTTTTCCGTCTCTGCCGTACATTGCTTCCGCATACCATGTATACGGTGCGAGTCTCTCATCGAGGTCAAACAAATCGCAGTTGGCCCCGACAAAGTTACAGTAAATAACCCCTGCTGAGAATACATATGGCACTGGACATGGGAAGTCCAGACCAACGATACACTCATCAATTTCACCTAACAGCTGGAACACCTTACCGTAATGACGCAAGCCACTTAGGGTAATGACATCGTTAATCTTGTAGAGGTCATTATCTGCCTCGACGCTGATGACACCACTTGGAGACATGTTAAGGAACACAGCTCCAACGAACTTGCTTTGTACAAACTCTGATTCAAAGATAGCCCGAGCAGTGAAGTTAGCACCGCGCGGTCCTAGGTTTTGATGGTATGTCGACCGAGTTTCAATCCGCGCATAAGACATCCCAAACGGCTTCACCGCACGGTCTACTTGGCGGTGGAAGTGGACTTCACGAACGTCACTGTTATGAACGTGAATAATCCAAGTAGCATCATACGTCCATTTCAAGCCGTACAGCGTCCCAATTTCCGTTTCGATCGGAATCCCTTCATCAATTGGAGCCATTCCTCTTGCTCTATCAAAATGCTTATTCAACTCAAAACGTTTAATATATTCTTCCGTCTCTCTAAAGCGCAGCCCCACGCCTGCACGTAAACGAACTTCCCTGGCGCCTGTCCGCTGCTTAACTACGTCATAGACCGTTTTTAATAATTCGGCATACGGTTCTCCGCCCAGAAGCGTAAATCCATGGTGTGAAGCCAGGATATTGACCGTGTGATTTGGCTGGATCATCGACAGATCAACTTTTTCGAGTGCTGCCTCAGCGTGGCGGCGAATCGAGTAGATTCCTTCTGAACTTGGATAAATGACATCTGGAACGTCCGGGAACAATTCGTTTAGCATCAGTGAGGTCATCTCCGGAAGCTCAGCAAAACGATTTTTCACCAATGATGGGTCGATACCATACCGTGATGGACGTGGATTAAGTGGTTTAATTGGTGCTGGGTACATTACTTTTCCTCCCCTTTCACTTGTAGTTGGCAAGTTGCACTAGATAACGGAGCGTTACGCAGCTTCTCTAGGAATTCAATATCCTCATCGAAATGGAAACCGCGTTTCGAATATTTCTCTTTTACTTCGTCCGGAATACTCCAAATAGTCGGTGTTTCTCCATACCACTGGTAACGGCCTTTAGGAGCTTCAAGTTCAATACCCGCTGATTTCAACATGCGAATAGCCGGCTGGAGGCATTCTACCGTACAACCTGTACGCAAGCCGGTTCTTTGTGAAATTTTATCCGGTGTATCCGCTCCTTGAAGAATGGCCGCAGCTACCTCGTCGGCACGTGTACTAGTACAATAGCAAACAATTTGCTCCGGATGTAAATGGGCATCATAACAAATCTTTTGTACTTCTTCATAGTTTGATAGACTAATATCCACGCCGATCATACGAGACTCTTCCAGATTGGTCATCTCAATCGCATCGAACGGACAGCGTTGTTCACACGCCGTACAGCCCGTACAATTTTCCTCCTCGACCACAGCCAGCTTTTTATGCTTGGTTCCTGGCACAGGTTCCATGGTAATTGCTAAAGTCGGACAAACTTGAGAACAAATTTTACAGCCGGTACATTTGTCATTCAGAATTACCGCCAACGAATTAATTAAACGCATACATTTCACTCCTTTGGGATTTACATCACAATGTCACTTATATACTTGCAAGTATTGTGCCAATTTAGATTTATTTAAAATATGCGACGATTGGAGATTCCATCCCTGACAATGGTGCCGTAAGGTTCCAATATGGAAATTTTTTCGTTCCAAAAAGTTTCCACGTTTCCAATACCGGATAAGGTTAAACACGTAGCTTAGGAGAGTAGGAATCTTGCAGGAGTTGGTATAGGAGAAGATAGATTCTGGCTAAGGAAATCTCATCTATGAATTCAACCTTATTAAAATAATATTAAAAAATTAACAATGAAAAGAGACGCATGAACATTTTCATGCGCCACTAATTACTTCTTATTGATTACTCACCTGATATAAATAAAAGTCATCTAAACTTCCCCAGGCACCATCATCAGCCTTTATACACGCTCCAATCGTAATCGTTCCATCCTCTTTAACAAGTATGTTAGCGATCTGAGGGTACTCCAATTCATCCAGCCATTTACGGCAGTATCCACTTTATATTCTTGACCTCCAGCTTTTGCAAACAGATACATCTCGGACTTATTTGCATCTCCGCCTTATAGACACGTGGATAGATTATAGTACCTTGGTTTTAAGCCTGAAATGGTCTTCTCTACGTTAAAGTTAACCGCAGTAGAGTCATTTCGTTACTAGCCTCATAGTCTTGAATTTCGTCAGGATTCAACCCATACTTTTCAAAATACCACTTCTTATTCCAAAGACGAAGTTCTTCTTGTGTAAGATCTACCCTGATAAAAGCACGTTGAGATCCATATGTAATTAACGCTTGTCCTTGTCGTTTTGCCCTTAATAAGGAAATTTCTTCATCAGAAAATGATAGATTAATTTTTTTTACAACATCTTCTACAACCTTATTCTCTAAAACAAAGAACACCTTTGTATGACTGTTTTCAATCATCGCAGCACAACGGTATCGAGAACATCTATAATTTGTTGCGAACCTGCAATCGAACCAGCATTGTATTTCCTAAAACGTTTGTACGCTTGATAGAACAACCTCATGAATCAGGATTTTTTGATAAGAAATGAAATTCTTCGATAAATAGATAAATTAACTCATCTTTTGTTTTTGTTACTTCATCCCATAAGAAACCAAAAATGTTAAAGTAACAAGCCGTCTGTACATCTACTTCATTTTGTAGGGACTTTAAATCAAAGGAAAATAACGAATTATTAATATTCACATTCGTGTGGCCATTAAATAATGAGTTAGAACACTAGACATAACTCTCTAATATAAAATTAAAAATCTTTAATTTTTCCGTTCGATATCTCTTTTTTTAATCCCCCTTACTCCTTGTAAAAGTCTTCAAGAGTAGGATATTCAGTAGATTTCAGTTTTTAAATCCAGTTGTCTAAAATACTGGATTCCACCTGTGTTAAATCGGCTTTTAACACTTTGAAAAAGGCCTTAACGCTGATATTATCCCCTTTAAGTAGACAGTGTAAAAAGCCCGCTAATAACACAAGGGGGTTACTGGTCGGACCATGCTTGACCCCTGTCGAAGCCCTTTACAACACAAAAAGACCGAAGGTCTTAAGAGATCTTCGGTCAGGATTTCGGTCATTTATCTCGTTTTTGTCCCACTTCTTCTCCCGCATTCGAAATTTTTTTAATTCCGTAGAAGTCGAGTTTAATCGGGGGTAAATTACTTATCCCCTAACCCTTAAAACAAAAAGGAGAAAAAACGATTAATTTTTCTCTTTTTTGTCTCTACTATGTTCAGTAATAAAATAAACGTTCACACATTCCCTACTCAAACCCGAATTCCTTCGTTCGCTGTCATAATAAAGTTTTCCGAAATCTCTTGCTTTATCCTCTTTTTCTTCTCTATTTTACACATTTCCTCGCTCTTTTTTCACGCTTTTTTTCACGGTTTTTCTCGAATTTGAATAAAGTTTTCCTAGTACTAAAAAAGAAGAAAGGCTTATCCCGTATGGGATAGCCCTGTGTTTTTCACGTTTTTTCAGGAAATCTTTTTTCTCACTCCAAGGGGAAATCGGAAAGGTTTATTTTAACGGGTTAGTGAGTTTATTGGTTAGTTACATTTTAAAACTATCTGCGAGACGAACTCAAAGTGTGCGGAGTGTATGTGGCAACACATGAGATGTTGGTGGGTTTAATTAGTAATAAATTATTGTATATAATCTGCTTATTTATGATTGATGCATTTTTCACTATAGCCCTGATAGTTTCTGTAGTGCTTACCAAAGTAAAATGGCTTAAGTACATTTCTTCACTATCTTTTTTTGATTTGAAAAAAGTTGTATTACCTTCTTACAAATTTATTTCCTTGACTTAGTTCTGTTACCTAAGATGTTGCGTCCGGATAAAATTGATGTGCCAGCGGAGAAACACCATGCCGACTGACTTTAGTTGGATGACAAATTTTGTGACTAAAATACATAAAAACCAATAAAAAATAGAAGCCTAACATTTTTAAGTACATTTCTGTAAAACTGCGTTGGTTATTAGCATGAATTAGATTTTAAAAAATTGTGGAGGATTGCAATGGAGAAAAAAATAGTTGCACTCGATGTAACGAATTTATGGACTCCTTATATGACTAATACGATGGCTCTATGCGTAAACAAATATGCATTGCAAACTATTCAAGATCCAGAAATTAACGCTATTTTTGGCAAAGCTTTGAATTTATCAGAAAACATTGTTCAAAAAATCGCCGCCATATTCAATCAGGAACAATTTCCGATTCCCCATGCATTTACAGAGGAAGATGTCCATTTAGATGCACCGAGATTGTTTTCAGACGAACTCTGGCTGTTCTATTTGCACCAAATGTCGATACACGGATTGACTTCTTATTCTCTTGGGATCACCGCTTCCCGCAGGCTGGACATTCTTCAATTCTATTTCGAAACGCACAAGGGATCTTATGAATTATACGAAACTACATTGGGAATGCTGCAATCGAGAGGTCTCCTGGAACGTCCGCCCACCATCGTGCTTCAAGAAAAAATTGAATTTGCGGAAAAGCAAAGCTTTTTAACCGGCTGGTTCGGGGAACGCCGCCCATTGAACACAATAGAAATCTCTAGTCTTTATTTTAATTTGCAGAAAACCATCTTGACTAAAGACTTGACTCTCGGTTTTAGCCAAACCGCTAAATCGAAAGAAATCCGCCGGTTTATGGAAGAAGTGGTAAAACTGGCAGCAGAACATATTGAAATTTTTACTACCATCCTTCATGAAGACTTCATCAGTTCTGCCATCACATGGGACACCCATGTTACAGATTCTCAGATTGCGCCATTTTCGGATAAATTGATGATATTCCATTGCGCATTTTTGATTCAAGCAGCAATGGCATATTATGGAACCGCCTTGTCCGGCTCAATGAGGCGCGACCTCGGGCTCAAATATTCGTCTGCCATCTCAAGGGATGTGAAGCTTGCGGAAGACTGCGCAAACATCATGATTTCCAATGGATGGTTTGAAGAACCGCCAAGTTCCGTTGATCGACGAGAATTATCTTAGTGAAACTTCACCATAACTGTGATTTTACGAAGTAGACAAAACCCCTTGAGCACCAAGGGGTTTTTACTCGCGTTCTTATCGATTATCCAAGCAAGTACATATTGCTGAATTAGTGTTTTAGTGCTGAATGAATTTTCTCCACCTCACAAATATCCCAAACATTCAAAATACTTTACCTATCCTTTAAGAAAATTTTAGAATGTTTCCTCCTATACTTGGAACAATACCATTGTAGTAAAAAGGAGGGTAATTAGAAATGGATATTCAAAAATTAGCCGATCATGAGTCATTGGATCTACATGAAGTTATTAATTTTAAAACCCTTTGCTTAGCGAAATCAAAACTAATGCAAGGACTGGTATTTGATCATGATTTGAGAGCATTAATGCAAAAAGATGTTGAACAATCCATGCAAGCACTTGGAGAATTACAGGCAATTTATCAACGTGCACCTTTTGAAGCGCCTGTTCCTCAAAACCGGCCAACACCAATAATAAATTGAAAGGAAGGCAAATTCATTGAACAATGACTATTTAGACCCTATAAACTCGCTACACGTACCAGAGCTAGCAGATACCACATTTGCGATGGATTTACTTCTTCGTGCCAAAGAAGGTGTGCGCAATATTGCGGTCGCATTAACGGAGTCCGCATCACCTGATGTTAGAACCCTCTTACGAAACCAGTTAATGCAAGGGATTGCCATGCACCAAGAAATTACAGAATTAATGATTAGTAAAAAATGGTTTCATCCATACGAATTAAATGAACAATATCAATTAGACCAACTCTCTGCCAACAATACTTTAATGATTGGCAAAATGAATCTATTTCCTGTTGAGACCAATAGAAAAGGTATGTTTGACCGGACACCTGATGAACACTAACACTGGAGGCTGTAACCAATGAAGGCGGTAACGTATCAAGGTATTAAAAATGTTGTAGTCAAAGAAGTTCCAGATCCAAAGATTGAAAAACCAGATGACATGATTATTAAAGTAACGAGTACAGCTATATGTGGTTCTGATTTACATTTAATTCATGGCATGATTCCTAACCTGCAAGAAAACTATGTTATTGGCCATGAACCAATGGGAATCGTCGAAGAAGTTGGTCCAGGTGTGACTAAACTAAAAAAGGGAGATCGAGTAATTATTCCCTTTAATATAGCATGTGGTGAATGCTTTTTTTGTAAAAACCATTTGGAAAGCCAATGTGATAATTCTAATGATAATGGTGATATGGGTGCCTATTTCGGATATTCTGGTTCAACGGGTGGCTATCCAGGTGGGCAAGCTGAATATTTAAGAGTGCCGTTTGCCAACTTTACTCATTTCAAAATTCCAGAGACTTGTGAGGAACCAGATGAAAAGTTAGCAGTTATTGCCGATGCGATGACTACTGGTTTTTGGAGTGTTGACAATGCAGGCGTAAAGGATGGAGATACCGTTATTGTTCTTGGCTGTGGTCCGGTTGGTCTTTTTGCTCAAAAATTCTGTTGGCTAAAAGGAGCAAAGCGTGTCATTGCCGTAGATTATGTAGACTATCGTTTGCAACACGCCAAACGTACCAACAAAGTTGAAATTGTAAATTTCGAACACTTTGAAAATGTGGGAATGCATTTAAAAGAAATGACGAATGGCGGCGCTGATGTTGTCATTGATGCAGTTGGTATGGACGGTAAAATGACTGATATAGAGTTCCTTGCTAGCGGAATGAAACTTCATGGGGGAGCGTTTAGCGCGTTTATCATCGCTTCACAGGCAGTTCGAAAAGGCGGAAACATCCAGGTCACAGGCGTTTATGGTGGAAGATATAATGGATTCCCAATGGGTGATATTATGAACCGAAACGTCAATATACGCACTGGACAAGCACCTGTGATTCATTATATGCCATATATGTTTGAATTAGTTTCAACCGGAAAAATTGATCCTGGAGATGTCGTAAGTCATGTACTTCCACTTAGTGAAGCAAAGCGTGGCTATGAGATTTTTGACACAAAAATGGATGATTGTATAAAAGTCGTGTTGAAACCTTGAGGGAAGGAGGTATAAAAAATGAACTACGCCTTACATGAAGTTCTTGAGGTCCATGAGATGGCTGCATTTAAGACCACTTGTTTAACTAAATCCAAAACGATGAAAGCGTTAGTTACAGATCAGCTATTAAAAGATATTATGCAGCAAGACATTGATGTATCTACGAGACAATTACAAGAATATGCTTCTATCCTTTCCAACGCTAAGCAGTAAATTAGGAGATGAATGAACATGAATCAAATCATTGAAACTTTAACTGGCATGGACGGACTATCGGATCAAGTCGTTGCAATGGATCTACTCATTTCAGCTAAAAGTGGAATTAGAAATTATGCCATGGCAGCTACGGAGGCAGGAACACCGGAAATTAAAGATATGCTCACTCGCCATTTAGTGGAAGCTCTTGATATGCATGAACAAATATCCGCATATATGGTAGAAAAAGGATGGTACCATGCTTGGGATACAAACGAACAGATCAGTTTGGATTTAAATAATATCAATACAGCATTGAACTTACCGACATTATAAAAAATTTCCAGGAACAGTTTAACACTCACCAAATAAACTGTTCCTATTAAACCATTTTGAGTTTATTTGGCAGAAGTAAATAAAGTTAATACTTCTTGCTTACTCGTTTGTTTTACACTATAAAATGAAAACATTAATTGACTATTTTTATTATGAAAAGGTAGGAGCAGGAAATTCATAAATTTTGATACGAAGTAAACTATAAGGTTTCTGTCGTAAGTCCTTTCCATAATGAAATCTAGGCTGTCGATGTAATTGGTTCACAATGACATACAAATATTGGTCCGGACCAATTGAAAAAGTATCCGGCCACAAAATTCTCGGATCATGTGCGATAGTTTCCATTATACCATTTGGCAATATCTTACGGATACTGTTGTTTTCATAATCTCCAGCGTAAACAGTTCCCTTTGCATCGGTGATCATTCCATCAGACGCACCTTTTTCTCCCCAATACTCCACATGATAAGGTAAATCCATGTCTGGTATCGTTCTGTCTCTCAGGGCTTTTGTTGAGATCGAGAACAAATGACGACTGGTTAGTGGAGCAAAAAATAATTCCTTTCCATCCGGAGAAATCGCAAGACTATCAGACGCCAATCTAAATGGAGAAGTTGAACCGTCTTTGTTTCGATTCATTAAAATTTGACCTTCTACTTTCGGTGAAAAATAGGGATCGGGTGAAGTTGAATTTGCCCCATTTAACCGTCTAAACGCGTTTCCATTTGATAAATCTACGACGATAATGGCTCCTGGTCCTCTTGAAGAAGAATCCGTTATATAGGCATAACCTGCTTTTCCAACACGAAAATCAAAACGGACATCATTCAGATAAGTTGTAGGCAGGACAACATCTTCTGTAAAGGTATATACTTTTCTTATTGTATTGGTTTCTAAATCAACAGCGACTAATTTTGCCCCCCCTTTAATAGGTTTAGAAAAATTGGGTGCCGCTGTATCTAATATCCAAAGCGTTCCCCTTCCATCAGCAACTACACTTTGGACACTGATGAAAGTCATTGTGATATTCTCGGGGTTAACCAAATTGGTTTGTAAATTAGGATAAGGCTGCAATTTATCCTCAACAATTTCCGCTACCGTAAATTTAACATCGTCTCCCCATTTCGGAAAGCAAATGAAAATACGACCGGTTTCTGAAACAGTAACACCTGTAGGCATAGCCCCATAAAATGCATAAACTAATTCTAAATTACCGAAATATTTTTCACTAGGTAACATAGGTTTCATAATATCCTCCTCAAGCATTCAAACGGGATATCTCCTATATATGATTTATATTTTTTCTAGTGCATGTTTCTTAATAAGTTTATCTATACGAAAAGATGATTGAATTGATTGTTTCGAATTTTAATAAGTCTGTCAGTAGAAAGGAAACATTTAACTTAAAGGTCTCCAGATGAAGTAGAATTCAATTAGCAGATAGCTAAGTTCAATATTCCCGAATCAACGGTAAGCTGTTATAAATAAAATTTGCTTTTTTAACTTTGTGAAGAAATGTACTTAATTAAGCTAAACT
>NZ_JBALPZ010000048.1:16272-34744 GCF_036965645.1 Neobacillus drentensis | reverse complement strand
TTATCTAAGTTTTCAATTTCTTATAGGGATTTTTTTAAATCTTAATATGAAAATTACAATTTTAATATTCTTAAAAAGGGTTGATAATATGAAAAAGACATTATTGATTATTTCTTCCGACCATACAGGGCATGGACATAAAAGTATAACAGAATCGCTTTGTGAGTCAGTCAAAACTCATAATGATGTAAATATTCATGTAGTAGATGGATTTATGCTTGGCAGACAACTGCTGTTAAAAATAGGAAAATCATATGGCCCTATAACAAGAAATTCAGAAAACCTATGGAAGATGATCTGGAAACTCTCAGCTTTGAAACCCTCTTTAGTAGACAATTTTATTGAAACACTTATTAAGGATAATTTTCTAAAAATTCTGTCCGACATTAAACCAGATATCATTCTTTCCGTTCATCCAAATTTTAATGGTTCAATCTTGAACATTTTAGAAAAGCAAAATATCACAATCCCTTTCATTACGCTAATTGCCGATCTTGTAAACATCTATCCCCTTTGGGTTGATAAAAGGGCAAATTTCATTATTAGCCCAACTCTCGAAGCTCAAAGTAAGTGTATTGAATTTGGGATTCCTGTTGAGAAAATAAAAGTCTCAGGTTTTCCAGTTCGATCCCGATTTTTTCTGAAGAATTATAATCAACGTAAATTCTCTCAAGAGGAGCAATCTTTAAATTGCTTGATCATGAGCGGTGGCGAAGGTATAGGAAATATGAAGAAAATAGCTGTAAACCTGCTTAATTATTTTGATTGTACTGTAAAAATTGTAGCTGGAAAAAACGAAAAACTTAAAACAAAGCTGGAAAGATCACTTAAAGCGCAGTATGGTGAAAGAGTAAAGATTTATGGTTATACCAAAAATATCCAAGACCTCATGCTTTCTTCTGATATCGCTTTTACTAGAGGCAGTCCGAATGTCATGTTTGAGGCTATAGCTACCAATACACCATTAATCATAACCGGTGCATTGCCAGGTCAGGAAGAGGATAATCCAGCCTTTGCTGAAAATTCCAATCTAGGAGTAGTATGTAAAAACCCAAAGGAAATTAAGAACTTAGTATCCAAGTTACTTGAAAATGATGGAGAAAAATTAAATGAAATCATAGACTGTCAGCGGAAATTTATTAATGAAAATGCTGCTGAAGACATACTATCATTTATTCTTAAAGCCGGAGAGCCTTACTATGAAGAAGCAAAATGAAAACTTTCTTAACCATCATATTTTTTTATCCTATAAGCTGACTCAAAAAGATGTTTTATTATCATTTTTTGAGCCAGCTTTTTTATTACGTATTCTTAAAAATGGTTAAAAACCATAGATTGTATGTAACAATATATTCTTAAAGACAAGTTCTGGCCTCTCCTCTGTAATTAAATGTCCTGTTTTTTCATAGGTAATTAACTTGGCATCGGGTAAATCCTGAACTAATTGTTTTCCAACTTCTAAAGGAACTACAAGATCTTCCTCTCCCCATATTAATAATGTGGGGACTTGTATATCCTTTAGCTGGTGTGATAATAAATCACCCTCACGATGCCTCAGTAATCGAATTAAAGCTTTATAGAATCCTTTTTCTTCCAGCGGTCTTCCGAATTCATTTATCAAATCTTCGTTGATCAATGTATGATTAAAAAAGACATTCTTTAAGTGATCTTTGACATCTTTTCTTTGAATATAATAATGAATGAATTTTTCAAAGAAAGGTAAATAGGAACTCCAGATTAGAAGTTTTTTTGCACGCTTTAAATAACCTGAACTACTTAATAAAATTAGTTTGTTGATTTTCTCAGGTGCGATTCGCGCCATATTTAGAGCAATTTGACCGCCCATTGAATGAGCAACAATATGAGTGTTAGCAAACCCAAATCTGTGGATACATTCAATCATTAACTTCGCATAGTTTTCAAAACTATAAACGAACGAAGTTGACTTCTCACTTTTACCAAAACCGGGAAGGTCAACTGCGATTATTGAGAACTTTTTTTGTAATAAGGGAATGATTCGGCGAAAAGTGTACGTAGAAGAAGCAAAGCCGTGGATTAGAAGTATGGGTGGTTTATCATCCAATAAGTATTCACAGTACAAGTTAATATTTCCGATTTGAAGGTAGGTTTGATTCAAACTATTAACAAACAATGTGTTCCACTCCTCAAGAATTAAATTATAGTTATTATTATTTATCAATTAGATCATGAGGATGCAGATTAAAAGTTCTCAAATACAATAATATAAAAGTTCTCCTCTAATGAATGGAGTTACTAAACATAAAAAAATCCACCTTCCTTAAGGAAGGCGGTATTCATTCTACATTCATTTCCTTGGATACTTTTGTTCAATATAGTGTAAAAAGGCAGTTACAACTTCTGGGCCGTTTTCTACAACTCTACCTTCTTCAAATGCAGAGAAGTTATCGCCACCTGAAGCTAAATAATCGCTAACGGCTACCTCATATTCCCTGTCAGGTTGAAGGTATTGACCCTTACTGTCCTTCAGCATGATCACTCTGCTGCCAATTGGTGCATTAGGGTCCCATCTATACGTTAAACCAACAATTTGTAACATATTATTTACCTGATCTTTTCTCCACTGCTGTTCTAAAGCTAGTTTAATTTGGTCCCCTGTTAAGATTAATTTAGTGATACTATGGCCAAATGGCATTTGTGTATAAAGGTCTTCTAAAGTAAGATTTCCTCGCTGTAAGCTTCCCCGCATTTCTCCTTGATGGACAAAAGCAATTTCTGTCCCCATGACTTTCCGCTCAGATTCTGCAATCATTTTCGCGAATGGAGATTCACCATTTGCATTTTGCTTCCGACTGATTTCTTCAGGAATGAATCCGATAATTTGATTAAACTGATTACCCATTTTTTCCTTAAGCTTTTTTAAAAAAGTAACCGTATTTTTATCTGGTTCTATCTGATGATGTGAAGTCAAAATAATCTTTGCCTTTTTCCAAACAATATCATTGGTATTACGATCTATTTCCATGTTCACTTGAGAAAAGGCTTCCCCATAAGAATAGGCTTGAACAATCAATTTATCATCTACCACGGTATTGGCATAGTGATGACTATGTCCAGCAAAAATAACATCGACTTCGTCATCGATTTTGGGGGCCATCTCCACTAAAGCTTCTTGGGGATTAGTTCCTGACTGATTCGATTTTGCTGAAATATGTGCCAGTACAACAATCGCTTTAATCCCTTTTTCCTTTAATTGCTGGACTGTTCGATTAATTGCTGATACCTCATCCGTTATTTCTACTTGTTTTCGATTTTCATGGGTTACATACATGTTGGTTTCGGTTGTGACTACACCAATAAAGCCAATTTGAATTCCGTTGATTTCCTTAATGACATATGGTGGTAACAAGGGTTCACCAGTCTTTTTATCGATGATATTTGCAGAAATGTAAGAGGCATTGGCGCCTTTAAAGTAACCGGTTCTTTCATGGAATCCTCCAAAAATGAGACGTTTCATTTCTGCTACGCCTTCGTCCAATTCATGATTACCAGGTGTACCGACATCCATGTGCAGGAGATTTAGAAATTGAATTGTGGGTTCGTCTTGAAATTGAGAAGAAATAGGGGGACTTCCTCCTACCATATCACCAGCATGAACAAGTAAGGTATTCGGGTTTTCCTGTTTATTTTTTTTTAAATAGGCAGCCAAGTATTCTGCCCCTCCTGTCATGGACCCTGAAACCCTTCGATACTTGTTTAGTTGACCGTGAAAATCATTAATACCTAACAATTGTACTCGAACGTAGTGGTTGGATGTGGATTGCGTCACTGTGGATGGATTGTGAGAAGATACCATGAATATACAGATCCCAAAAGTAATACAGACTAAGATGACCAAAGAAGACATGATCTGAAATTTTAACAACTTCCGATCCCTCCCTCATGATGTACCTTAAGGATAACTCAGAAATTTTATCTCTGTTTGAATTGCATGTAAATTTTTGGTTACAAATTTTTTGGGGGCAGATAACACAAATTAGTCGAATGTCTCTAATAAATTTGTCGTTCTTTATCGAGAATTTCCTATACCCAATAAGTTAGCTTTTGGACTAAAATAGAAGTGTTAGATTAATAATTTAGGAGGTCTTTCTATTGAAAAAGAGTAAAAAAGGAATGGCGATAGCAGCCAGCAGTATCTTAGCACTCTCTCTCAACTTTTAATCTGCACACTTCTGCAACTTCACCAACTAAAAGCTACCTCATCGCCTACAACCAGTCATCATTACCTAAAACCTATCAGACAGACATTAAAAATGCCGGAGGAGTAGTGGTAAATGCCATACCGGAAATCGGCGGATTAGAAGTCCGCTCATCAAATCCTAATTTTCTAAACAATTTAAAATCCAATTCTAGTATTATTGCGGCAAACGTAGAAATGCATTATAAACTAGATGACGAACAACCGGCAGCAGCTGACGGTAAGCCTGTAACACTTCAACCTGATACAGATGGTACATATTGGAATTCACAGTGGGATATTCGTCATTTAACGAATGAAGGAAAATCCTTTAAAATTGAGTCAGGCGGTACAGAAGCAAATGGAAAGGTTACTCATAAAGCTATAGTCGGTGTTATCGACACAGGTATTGATGCCAATCATCCTGATCTTAAAGCCAACTATGTTGGCGGTCAAAGTTTCGTTCCGGCAGGAGGTTATTCTGGAAATGACAAGAGTGAAACAGGAAACTCCAATGATGTACTTGACCGTGAAGGTCATGGTACACACGTAGCTGGTTCCATTGCGGGTAATGGAAAAATAAAAGGTGTCGGCCCAGATTTAGGAATCATGGCTTACCGTATATTTGACAGTTCTGGAAGCGCGCCAACTACACCAATTGTTAAAGCAATGATTCAAGCAGCTAAAGATAAAGTGGACGTTGTGAATATGTCCATTGGCGGCTATGACAATTTAAAATATGAATACAATGGTACTAACTATAGTGACATTGCAGATGTTCTCCTTTGGAAACGGGCAGTAAAATATGCAGTGAATAATAATGTAACCATTGTGGCTTCTGCCGGTAATGAGTCGTTAAACTATGCTGATAAAAAATCACTAACTGATTATTTGAATGCCAATTATGGTGATACGAACCTTGTTTTTAAAGGCGTCACCATTGAAACACCAGGTGGAGTTCCAGGTGTCATTACAGTATCTTCCTCAAATCAATGGTCGAAAGATCAATTGGCATTCTATTCAAACTATGGTAATAGCTTTATTACAGTGGCAGCTCCTGGCGGAGATAACGGTCCTAAATATGCTTCAACGGGGAATTTAGATGATCGTGACTTTACTTACCGTGCATTGTCAACATGGCCAACTTATTTAGCGCCTTATTTCACTACCATTGATCCGGAGCATCCTGGATATGCCTATCTCCATGGAACCTCCATGGCTTCGCCGAAGGTTGCCGGTATTGCTGGAGTCATCAAAGCAGCTCATCCAGACTGGAAGCCAGGTCAGGTAGAGGCCCTTATTGAGAAGACCTCTTTAGATTATGGCAAACCAGGTCACGATCAATACTATGGTGCCGGAGAAGCTAATGCTTATACGGCTTTAACAGGTAAATAGCATAAAGTAAGGCCCATCTATGTTAAATAGATGGGCCTCTATATATTGGCAAAAGTTCATTTCCAAAAGTAGAAAGGTAAATTTCCCTCTACTAGGTGAACTCGGTTGAGTAGCAACCGTTTATTAATCTTTGCATCGTTTGCTGTAATTAATGCGTCCCGGTTACATCTAATGTAGTATTAGTTACATGTTTTTTTTCAAATGTAGAGCCGTTAATTTTCTCTTGTAACTTTTCATAATAAAGGTCTGCGTCTATTGGCAACACTACCTTTTCATTTATCCAAGAAGATAAATAGATGCCGTTTGAAATTTCTAATGCCTTTACTCCATCTTCCCCAGGCGAAAGTAGAGGTGAATTATTAACAATGGCATCAATCCAGTTTTGAACAATGATGGCATGATTTGCATTATCACTTTTTACTGGTATTTTCATCATTTTACATTCTGGCTGGCCAAATCCTCCTGTATATGAAGAATTAAACTCTCGTTCGGATTGTGCTAATTGGTAAAAAGTAAGTTCTTCATTTTCGACGACGATTTTCCCGCGGTCTCCAACAATCTCAAGGCGATTCGTACCCGGTGCTTCTCCAGTTGAAGCAATGAACACACCTGTCGCCCCATTATTGTATTCCACAAAGGCTGTTACATCATCTTCCACCTCTATATCATGGTACTTGCCTAAACTAGTCACTGATCGAATACTCTTTGGCATCAGACCTGTCGTCCACTGCCAAAGATCTAATTGGTGAAGGGCCTGATTTAATAGAACCCCGCCGCCTTCCCCTTTCCAAGTGGCTCTCCATTTACTAGAATCGTAATAATTTTGTGGACGGTAGGCGTCCGTAACAATCCAATTGGTACGTTTTATTTCACCCAATTCACCTGACAGTATAAGGCCGCGCACTTTCTGATAAAGCGGATTAGCCCTTTGGTTATACATGATGCTGAACACTTTTCCACTAGATTTCGCTGCAGCATTCATTTCCAGAACATTTTTGGTATAAACACCCGCTGGTTTTTCAATTAAGACATGTTTCCCTTTTGAAAATGCCTTTTTGGCAAGTTCAGGATGACTGTAATGCGGAGTCGCAATTAGTACAGCATCGATTCCTGATTCATTGAAAAAGGTTTCAACATCCTTGAAAATTTTCACTTCTCCCTTTGTATGAGTCTTAATCCATTCAATTCGGCTATCATTACTGCTGCAAACCGCAGTTAACTCAGCTCCTTTGATTTGACCATTATTTATCATTTGTACATGCGAGCTGCCCATATTTCCTATTCCGATTACACCAATTTTTACTACACTCATCTATTTCCCTCATTTTTTGAATTAGTTGAAAACTAATATAAATCTAGTATTTATTATTGGATTTTTATAAATGATTGTTTTATTTTATAACCGCATTGTGGTACATTTGTATCGTATTGTAGTTATATTCATTATAGTGAAAGTTTAAATTACATGTCAATAACGATTTATTCATCTTTCAGCAAATAAAACTATTAGAAAGAGCAAAGATTCAGCGTGGGAGTTAACAACCAGTTTATTGACAATCTACTCTTGTACCCAATACGTAAAATTAATTCAAACATCCGTTATAATAAATAGGATATATAGGGAGGAGTACATACTTATGCACATCGATAAAAAAGATCAAACGAAAACATCTAATGTTCAAGTAATCTCTCGTGCGGCTAAAATACTGAGGACTCTTAGAGCTCATCCAAAAGGATTAAGCTTATCGCAAATTGCAAAAGAAGTGGGCATGGCCAGGTCCACCGTTCAAAGAATTGTTACCACACTTGAACAGGAGAGATTTATTGCAGCGGCTTCTGTTAATGGAGGTTTCCGCCTTGGACCAGAGATTGCCATGCTTGCAGGTGCTGTCCATAGTGATTTAAGAGAAGAAGTCCGGCCATTTTTATTAAACTTATCACATCAAATCAATGAAACGGTTGACCTATCCGTGTTGGAAAATGGTAAGGTACTTTTTGTGGATCAGATTATCGCTCCACATCCTTTGCAGGCGACTTCACAACCAGGGGCTTCTTTCCCATTGCATTGTACAGCAAACGGAAAAGCGATACTCGCCTCCTTACCTTTAGCTGAGGTAGAGAGACTATTACCTGAGCATTTGCAACAGTATACGGAGCATACCATAACGACTCGTGATGAACTGTTAAGGGACTTGGAACAGGTTCGAAAAAAGGGAGTTAGTTTTGCAAGGGAGGAACACATTCCTGGAATTTGTGCTGTGGGGGCAGCTGTTGTTGATCATATAGGAAATATAAGTGCGGTCTCCATTCCACTCCCTTCCATTCGATTCTACGGGCATGAAGAAAGGCTTGCATCAGCCCTCATTCAAACTTGTCAAACAATCAACCATCACTTTGAAATGAAATAATATAGTTTGTTGTGCGGCTGCTTAAACAGACCTTTTGAAATATGTTGTTATTTCGTTAAAGGATGGCTGGTTTGAATTTTGAGATTTTTCCCCATAATGGATGATGTGATGAATTCACCTTTAAAAAGCGATCGGCTAATTTTATTACTGGTCTGGTGGTTCTCATCAAATATCTATTTTTCAAGAGGTGATCGTATGAGTTTACAGCGCACGTTTATAATGGTAAAGCCTGATGGGGTGAAACGGGGGTTAATCGGAGAAATCCTTAGACGCTTTGAGCAAAAAGGTTTTACCTTATTAAATGCAGAGTTAATGACAGTGGACCGCACTAAAGCTGAATATCATTATATGGAGCATCAAGAAAAGCCGTTTTTCGGTGAATTAGTGGATTTCATTACCTCAGGTCCTGTTTTTGCCATGGTCTGGGAAGGAGAAAATATAATAGAAATAACTCGTCTCATGATTGGAAAGACCAGTCCATCTGAAGCAATGCCAGGTACTATTCGTGGTGACTTTGCCTATTCAAAAGAAGAAAATGTTATCCATGGCTCAGACTCTCTTCTAAGCGCAGAACGTGAAATTGAAAATTTCTTTGGGCTCCTGAAGAAACGGATTTCAAGAGATGATTTTCCTTTCGAAGATCGACAATCTGTATAATGACACAAAGGACACTTCCCTTCTCGGAAGTGTCCTTTTCTTTCTAAAACATTATTTTGAGGCTACACTTCCTTGAAAAGCCTGCTTCAATGCTGATGCTGCCTGCTCTATTGCTTTCTTTCCTTGTTCTAGTGCACCCGGCATCCAGAAATAACCGTGAATCATGCCATCATATCGTGTTGCCTCTACTTGGACCCCAGCTTCTCTTAATCTTTCTGCATAAGCTTCTCCTTCGTCACGGAGCGGGTCAAACTCCCCTGTTAGAACCAATGCTGGAGGAAGTCCGCTAAGATCATTTGCTTGCAGCGGAGAAGCATAAGGATTTTTGCCATTCTCTTCATTCCTTAAATAATGATTCCAGAACCAAATCATGCTATCTTTTGTTAGTAAATAACCATCAGCGTTTTCAGTATAGGACTCCGTTGCATAGGAATGGTTGGTAACAGGATAGATCAGCATTTGGTAAGCCAATCGAATTTCCTTCTTGTCTCTTGCCATTTGCGAAACGACAGCAGCTAGGTTTCCGCCCGCACTGTCGCCGCCGACAGCAATTCGATTAGGATCAACTTGAATAGAAGCAGCATTTTCAACCACCCACTTGGCTGCTGCATACGAATCATCAGCTGCTGCAGGAAATTTATGCTCAGGGGCCAATCGATAATCTACTGAAACTACCACACAGCTTGCTCTATTGGCCAGCATTCGGCAAGGCACTTCTACTGTATCCAAATTACCGATGACCCAGCCGCCGCCATGATAATAGACCAACGCAGGAAAAGGACCATCTCCTTCTGGTGTATAAATACGAACCGGTATCTCTCCTTCAGGGCCAGGAATCGTCCTTTCTTCTACCTTACCTACATCCTCAGGCTCTCCAGCCAAAGCACTAAAATCAGTCGTCAGTCTAGCTTCTTCAGGTGTTAAGGTATGCATTGCCGGAGCTCCCATCGCTTCCATTTGTTCCAATAAGAATTTTGCTTGTGGATCTAATGCCATTATTCGTTTCCCCCTTAAAGATTATTAAAGATTGATATAGGATTAATGATTAAGTAGATTACTTAACAACACTTTCTTCTGAAGCTTTCAACGTGAACCCTTCATAGCCTTTTTGAGAAATTTCATCACAAATCTGGCGATAAGGGCCCACTCCACCGAGATAAATCTGGAACCCGCGTGCCTTCCCTTCAATATTTGCACCCATATACCATGAGTCCGTCTTTACATAAAGAGTTGGTTCCGCAACCTCTCTGCAATGCTTGGTCCAGGCATTTTCAGCTTCCACATTCACCTCGATGACTTCTTTATTGTTATCACGCATATAGTTGATGCAATCCGATACCCATTCGACATGTTGTTCAATCGATACCATCATATTACTAAGTACGGAAGGACTTTCAGGTCCCGTAAGCATGAACATATTAGGAAAACCAGCTGTTCCGATTCCAAGGTATGTCCTTGTTTCTGCTCCGCCTGCCCATTTTTCCTTTAGTGACACTCCATCTCTACCACGGATATCTATTTTAAACAAAGGACCTGTCATGGCATCAAAGCCTGTTGCAAACACAATCATGTCTAGTTCATACTCAGCATCTGCAGTCCTCACACCCGTTGGTGTAATTTCCTCAATTTGTGCACTTTTCACATCAACAAGGGTTACGTTTTCTCGGTTATACGTTTCAAAGTAGTCAGTATCAATGATTGGGCGTTTTGTACCATAATAAAAATTCGGTAGTAACTTCTCTGCTACCTCTTGATCTTTTACCACCTCTCGTATTTTGGAGCGGATAAATTCAGCAACGGTTTCATTTGCTTCAGGTGTTAAACTTAAATCATTATAAGAATAAGAAATCGTAAGAAGTCCACCTTGTTCCCAAGCAGCTTCATAAGTCCGGCGCCGTTCTTCTGGAGTATCGTCAAACGCTGAACGGTCTCGAGGCACTGCTGGTATCCCTGTAAGAGAAGAGCGCATTTGGGTTCGAATTTCACTGTAATTTTCTCGAACTTTTTTAATATATTCCGGGTCATTTGGTACATTTCTAGCTGGAGTACTATATTGAGGAGTGCGCTGAAAAACAGTGAGGTGTTCTGCTTCTTTAGCTATGACAGGTATGGACTGAATTCCGCTGGATCCCGTTCCGATAACGCCTACCCGTTTCCCTTTAAATTCCACTTTTTCATGAGGCCAATGTCCCGTATGATACCATTCACCCTTAAAGCTCTCCAGCCCTTTAAATTTCGGTACGTTTGAAGCTGATAAGCAGCCAACTGCTGTAATCAAGTAACGAGCCGATACCGTTTGACCGTTATTCAAGTGAACATCCCATCTATTGCTCTCTTCATCAAAGTGCGCAGAATCTACACGTGTCTTGAATTGGATATCCCGGCGCAAATCAAATTTATCTGCAACATAATTAATGTAGCTTAAGATTTCCGGCTGCTCAGCATATTTTGAGGACCACGTCCATTCCTTGAGGAGTTCTTCAGAGAAAGTGTAATTGTAATAGATGCTTTCTACATCGCAGCGGGCACCTGGATAGCGATTCCAATACCATGTACCGCCAACATTGTCGCCAGTTTCAAATATACGGGTTGAAAAACCTGCTTCACGCAGACGGTAAAGCAGATACAATCCTGAAAATCCAGCCCCAACGATCACTGCATCCAGTTCAATGAAAGAATTAGATTTTTGAGTTAATGCCATTTTTCTCTACCTCCTCATATTCTTATCCTTTAATGATTACATCTGAGTATAGATATTTCAGCACATGTCTTCTCATAATTCCACAGTTAAAATACTCATTAAATGTAAACGGTTCCAATTATTAAAATACTTAATGAATGAATTGCACGCCTCCTCTACCATATCATCTAAAAATCTTTTAGAAATGCTATAAGAAAGTCTATCTATAGCTTAATATTTTTTGTATAATTTGAATATTCCTAATTTTATATGTAATAAATCCTTATAAAGAAGGTGTTTATGTGACATTGAATTATACCATTTTAGATACTTTTCAAGAATTAGAAGCAGCTCAAACACATGAAGATAAACTTTATAAAATACTTGATATTTATATGAATCTTTTCCCTGTTAAAAACTCATTTTTATTTAGATACTCCCATTTAGGATTTCTTGGAGAAGGAATCATCTCGATAAACCAGAATGGATTAATTCATATCCGAGACATCAGAGATGATATCCGGTCTTTGCCTATCATATACTCTGCTCTTTATGAAAGGAAAGCAAAGTTTTGTTCTGGCATTGAATACCTTAGACAAGTTAACAGTAAATACATAACCTCATCAAATGTAAACTCCTTCTTAGTTGTCCCCATTTATTTTAGCTCAGTAGCAATTGGATATATCTGCACCAACGAGTTTAAACAAGATGCAAACATTAACCACCAGTTACTTACATCATTTACCCAATATGGACGTCAAGTCGGCAAAATCATGGAAAAAACAATTGGACCTGAAGATACACAATTACTAAGCAGAAGAGAACTGGAGGTGATGAAAAGAGTATCCTGGGGTGAAAGCACGAAGGAAATGGCTGATACCTTGGATCTTAGTGAAGTTACTGTAAATCAGTATGTTAAATCAGCAATAAAAAAATTAGGTGTACAAAATCGGGTCCAGGCTATTGCGGAGATGTTTCGGAAGGGAATTATTTCTTAATTACGTTTCGACAGATATGTGACACCGTTTATGTGAGACAGCCACGGGGTTATGAATCAGTTCTCATCTGTCAAAATACTCGGTTCTTTTCTCCTTCAGGGGTTATGAACCGCTCTTATCTGTCGGAGCACTCCGCTCTTTTCTCTTTCGGGGGTTATGAACCGCTCTTATCTATCGGAGCACTCCGCTCTTTTCTCTTTCGGGGGTTATGAACCGCTCTTATCTGTCGTAGCACTCCGCTCTTTTCTCTTTCGGGGGTTATGAACCGCTCTTATCTGTCGGAGTACCTGGCTCCTTTCTCTTTCAGCGGTTATGAACCTCCCTTAACTGTCGGAACACCTAGTTTCGAAAACATGTTCGAAGAAAAAGGTCTCCTCATAGAAAGGATGATATATTATCCGATCCCTTTTTTGAGTCGACCTTCCACTAAAACTAAGTCGAAAGACAAATTAAATCGTAGTTTCTGCATTTTCTAGGTTTGCTTCCGACACTTTATCTGATTTCATTAACAAAATATAGGAAATGAATCCGAACCCAATCCCTAAGAACCAAGAGTAGGTGTACAACTCTTTCACTGCTGGAATAATTAATCCAATAAATGAGGCTATCAGCCCTATTACTAAGGCAATAAGTGCTTTAACATTCCAACCATTTGTATACTCGTATAGTCCGTCTTTTTTATAAAAACTAGCTAAATCATATTTCCTGCGGGCAACTAAGAAATAATCCGCAATCATGATGCCACCGACCGGTCCAAGTGCTCCACCGATTGCACCTAGAACATTAAAAATGGTTCCTGAGTTGTTATACCAAAGCCATGGTGCAAAAAATAGGGCAGCCACGATTGAAATGAGTCCCGCTTTTACAAAGTTAAGTTTGCGAGGAAATAAATTTACTAAGTCATAAGCAGGGGAAACAACGTTTGCCGCTACATTTACAGACAAGGTAGCAATGAGCAGTGCAAAAGCCCCTAGGAATAATACAAACGGGTTTCCAAATTGCTGAAGCAATTCGACTGGATCCCAAATGGGTCTACCGAAAGCAATGATGGTCCCCGAAGTTGTAATAATACTCATGATTGCAAAAATAATCGCCGTTCCTGGCAAGCCAATTGCCTGACCAATGACTTGGTCCTTTTGACTCCGTGCAAACCTAGTAAAATCGGGAATATTTAGTATTAATGTGGCCCAGGTTCCAATCAGTCCGGTAATAGAAATCCCAAACGCACTCCAAAAGGCTCCACCTGTTAGTTTCGATGGTTCATCAAAAAGTGGACCTAATCCATTCGATACTGTTATCGCCCAAACAACAAGAGCTAAACCTAAAACAATAACGAGAGGGCCTGCCCAAAGCTCAAAAAACTTAACTCGTTCCATGCCATGAGAAATCACCCATGCGTGCAATATCCAAAAAAGAGCAACTGCAAGGGCATCATTTAGCCCCATACCTAAAATATGGATGGATGATAAACTGTTCCAGCTTGGTATTAATGCACCTAGAACAGCACCTACCGCTTTGCTTCCTAAATAGGCCTGAACAGCAAACCAGAATATCGCCACAAATGCCCTTATAATGATTGGAAGCTGTGCTCCTTTGTATCCAAATGAAGCACGAATCAGGACCGGGAAAGGAATCCCGTATTTAGCACCCGCTGCACTATTGAGCCACATCGCTATAATTAGGATAATATTGGCCGTAATCACGGTCGCTAAAGCCTGCCAGACACTCATTCCTAACCCAAGCAAACTTCCTGCTGTTTCATAGGCGACAATATTATGAACCATCCCCATCCACACTGTTGTATAGTTTAGCCAATTCCAATTCCTTTTTTCTTTACTAAGAGGTGCAAGGTCCTCATTATATAAAGAGGGATCTTTTACTTTTAAGGAATCTTGTTCTTCCATAGATATGGTGCTCATGGTATTCACTCCTTTTTCTTAACGCCCTATATAGATAGATTAAGTTTTTGTATCTCTTTAACAGAATGTTCAGAATTCAATGCGCGTTATTTATCCTCCTTCCCTGCTGACTTTTGGTTTTAAAAGTACAACTTATGGATTACATGATTGTATTCTACTTAAAGAATGGCTAGTTGTAACAAAATTGGTAAGAAAAGCTCACAGAAAATAAATTAAAAAATGGAACCCAAATCAATTATTCAGCACAAAACAAAGGCCCATGTGAGTAGATGGGCCTTTGTTTCTTGCAATCGATTTATCTTCCTACAAGATTACTTTGGGACTGATTTGGAGTGTTTTTTGTAAATTAATAAGTTCATTTTGAATGGCTGGGAAAGTTTCTATTTCAGGAACCTCTCTAATTGATGGGGACCTTTGCAAATTCACTGCGATTGCGGTTGTTTCACAAATATAAAGTAATTGGGCAAGTGTCTCTTCAGAAAGTAACAGACGACTATCTAATTTAGCACAATTTTCTAGTAAATATCCTAACTGTTCAACAGAAAAAACTACAGTCCAGTAGTAATCTAATGCTCTTCGATCAGCGGGAATCTCACCTACTGCTGTGTTATACAAGGTTTTTAAATTATGGATATTCGTTTTCATCTTTTTTAACTCTCTGCTGTCTCTCGCATTAAATCCCTTTCCTTGGTCAGAAAATAAAATAAGTAAAAATTGGGCCTGACTACGAATGGTTTTCGCAATTAAATGAGGGATACGACTCGACGCAGATCTCCTTCCCACTAACCATACACCCATAAGTCCAATGATACTGCCAATCAAAACATCCAACATCCTCGCAGAAGCAAAATAGGTAAAATCAAAATGCCCCAAACTCGTGCTTTCAGCCATAAGTAAGGCATTTGGTGTAAAAAACAATGCGGCTAACCCATAATTTTTTACAATAAACAGCTCTGTAATAAAGGTTAATAATAATACAAGCAAAGCAATGATATAGCCGTCAGGATGCAACGAAAGAATGACGCTGGCTATCAAGATCCCTAACAATGTACCAATACCTCTTTGAATGGCACGATGAAAGGTGGCGACAATGGAAAAACCTGACATCACAGCTACACAAGATAGAGGGACCCAATAAGACCGTACAAGCCCAAATTGGAAAGCGATAATGGCCGCAATAATCGTTATGATTCCAAACCGAAAAGCAGCCAGAAAAATGATGGAATTCTTGTCAAATGCCCCCCCAAGGACCGTCTTAATGGAGGGCTTATAGACTTCAACCACTTTATTTATTTTGGAAGTTGGTTCGTTCATGATAGCATCTGCATCATAAATTAATTTAAATAAGTAAGCAACAAGATTATCCATCTCATCAGGTTGCAGGATTTCCCCTGCCACAATTTCTATCTCACTCTTCCCGTCTAACGACAGAGCCGTTTTTCGGAGAGATTGCCCTAATTCTGGTGGTAATTTGTTATCATGATCTGAAAAATTTTCAAGTATGTACGTAAAAATCGAATGGGCAGAAGTATTCAGAACGTATAATCGTTTAAAAAAGTCGGTTTGTCTCCAGGAGATATAACCTGATGCAAGTATTTCATCCGCTTCGTTTAAAACTGACATCACACGATGTCTTGACTCATGAAAACGCTCTGTTCCAACTGAATCAATAAATGAAGACAGCTCCATTAAAGCTCTTTTCATAACACCCGTTTCTGGACCATGCGGATCAAAGAAATAACCAATCATAGCCATGATCCACGACAAACTTCCACCAAGGAAAACAAGGCCTGCCCGTAATGGAGCAGATGCTGGATCAACAGGCATACCCGTTGTCATTGAAAAAACCAGTACAAGAAAAATTGCCGAGGGACCTGCAATTCTTAAGGCTCCAAAAATAAATATAGCAGAAGCCCCAATTATTCCCATTAAAACAGCAATTACAAGTGGATAGGGAGCAGCTAATGTACCTAGCGCAGTAAGTAAGGTTAAAGCAATTACAATAATAAAAATCTTTTTAGCCCGCTGAGCATAAGGTATATTAAAAACGTAAAGATAAGTAAAACCACCCATTCCAGCTATCAACCCATATTCAAAATGTCCTAATACTAATCCAATTAATATGGGCAATGATGCTGCTACCCCTGCAGAAAATGCCTTTAACCAGGGAAAAGGCTTTTTATTAACAGACAAGGCTTGTTTTATAATGGAAGGGGATTTAGAGGATCTTTCTGTCATGCTTTTCACTTCTTTCTAAACACAATGATATGGATTAATATTAGTATATTTATTAACCCACCCTGCTACTCATCATTAATTTTCTACCAGTATTGAACTAAAATTAAATAAAAACCCAAGTGAAGAATAATCACTTGGGCCATTTTCAAAAAATTTCGTTTAACAGATCAAAGTATTAAATTAATAAGCTAAACTAAATAATGCTTTAATGTGTGATAAGTATCGAACATTACTAGCTTCTTTCATTAATGATGCTGGCATCCCTTTTAGTGGAATAGCGTTTGCACCTATGGTCGCTACCGCATCTTTACGTCCCAAGCTTGCAAGTGTTCCAGAGTTAACTTGAGAAAACTCTTTAAATGCTTTGTTTTCCAAGAATGCAAAGACATTGTATCCTGTTTGTTCTCCCATTTGCCAAGCAATTTGGGCCGTAGGCGGGAATGGGCGTCCTTCAGGACCAAAGACAACCGCACTGTCACCGACAACAAATACGTCTTTATGTGAAGTAGATTGAAGATATTCATTAACGGTAGCGCGTCCACGATCCACATCAAGTCCTGATTGACCTACTAGAGGATTACCCTGTACTCCGCCAGTCCAAACGAACGTATTAGCGGTAATTTTTTGTCCATCTTTTAAATCAATGGCATTTCCTTCTACATTAGTTACAGGAAGTCCCGTTAAGAATTGAACACCACGTGCTTCTAAACTCGCAGTAGCTCGTTCAATTAATGGATCTGGTAAAACAGGTAAGATTTTAGGGCCTGCTTCTACTAAAAGCAGCTTTACTTCTTTTGGATCCACACCATAGCTTCTTGCAAGTTTAGGCATAATATCAGCGATTTCTCCAACCAACTCAACACCTGTTAAACCACCGCCGCCGATAAGAATCGTTGCGTCCGCTGCATTTTTCGTTTTAGCATATTCAGCGATCCGTTCTTCGATATGTTGATAGATTTTATTCGCATCTTCAGCTGATTTTAACACCATGCTGTTTTCTTCTAATCCTGGAATACCAAAGTAAGCTGTTTTGCTTCCTAAAGCCACGACTAGCGCATCATAGGATAAAGTAGATCCATCTGAAAGTTTTACTTCTTTTTGATCTACTGAAAATGACTCAACCTTTGCGATTTTAAGCTCAATATCTTTTCCTTTGAAAAGCTTCGCTAAAGGCATGGCAACTGCCTGTTCTGCAACACTTCCTGCTGCCAAACGATGAAGTTCTGTAATAATTTGATGTGTAGGGTACTGATTAACCACAGTAACTTGTGCTTGATCTTTATTTAAATATTTACGAATATTAATAGCAGCTAATAGTCCGCCATATCCGGCACCTAAAATAACAACTTTCTTTGACATAGTCTCTCCCCCGTCTCTTTGGATGTACTGGTAAATTTATTTCGCTGAGCGTTCTGCCGAAACCTCAAGATAAGCGTTAATGAAACGGAAAAGTTTTTGAGCTTGAGGGTCTTTTATCATTTTCAAGAGTCCAAATAAACCGATCACTTCATTACTTTCCTCAGCACGATCTTTTGCTTCGATTGCAGTAGCAGCTAGGTTCTTCACCGAGTCTTTAATAGGTTCTACAATCTCTGTAATGGCTCCGATTGTATCATTTTTTAATACTTCATCTGTTGCAACTGACTGAGCGAAGTCGTACGACTTTGTTAATATATTCACAAGTTCGGTCAATTTTGGGAGCTGTTCTACCAAGGCGGTCAATGATTCCTGAACCTCCGGCTTTAGCAACTGATCAAGTACATCAAGTTGTTCTGCTTTAGTTGGTGCTGACTTTGGTCTGTCCATAACTTCTAACATCTCTTATTCCCCTTTCGATAGGCTGTTAAGAATTGGCTAGTAATATCCAATTAATAGAATGGCCCTTATGTAAAATAAATTAAAGACCATTAAATAAAATTATTTATTCTTGCCAGCTTTTTTCTTCTAAATAATATAAACAC
>NZ_JBALPZ010000048.1:0-16224 GCF_036965645.1 Neobacillus drentensis | reverse complement strand
AGTAATTTAAGATTTTTTTCAAGGATTCATCCTTTTACAATTATTTCATAACTTTCTGAATAATTAACTATCCTTTTAAATTTGTTAACCATTTTATCTTCTTATGATGAGTACATGTATGAACGTAAATTCATAGGCAAAACTACTATGGGTGATGCATTATGCCATGTAAAACAAGTGGCGAATTAAAGCGATTAGTGGAAGAAGCCAAAAGATATACAACATATGGCAAGGTGGCAGACTATATTCCCGAGCTGGGTAAAGCAAATCCAGAGGATTTGTCTATTGCGATCCATTATCCTGACGGAAGATGCATTTCAGCTGGAAATATTGATAAAAAGATTACACTGCAAAGTATCTCAAAGGTGATAAGCTTAGCATTTGTTCTTATGGAAAGAGGCTTTCAATATGTTTTTGAGCGGGTTGGAATGGAACCGACTGGAGACCCTTTTAATTCAATTGCCAAATTGGAAACAATGGCACCAGCTAAGCCCTTAAACCCTATGATCAATGCAGGTGCACTTGTGGTAACCCATATGATAAAAGGAAATTCAGCAGAAGATCGGCTTCAGCGTTTATTAGGCTTTATACGTGAATTGGCAGACGACCCTGCCATTGGCTATTGTAAGGAGGTCGCCCGCTCTGAATTCGAAACGGCAGATTTAAATCGGGCATTATGTTATTTTTTGAAGCAGCATCAAATCATCACTGAAGATGTTGAAACATTGTTAGATTTATACACAAAGCAATGTGCGATCGAAATGAATTGTCTGGATTTAGGCAGGATCGGTATGATCTTTGCAATGGATGGAAAAGATCCTCTAACTGAAAAACAGATTATACATGAGGATGTAGCGCGAATCTGTAAAACATTTATGGTTACGTGTGGAATGTATAATGCATCAGGAGAATTCGCCATTAAGATTGGTATTCCAGCTAAAAGTGGCGTATCAGGCGGGATCATGGGGGCTGTGCCTGGAAAATTTGGAATCGGAATCTTTGGTCCTTCACTGGATGAAAAAGGTAACAGTGTGGCCGGAATTAAACTATTGGAACTTTTATCTAGAAATTATCGGTTAAGTATGTTTTAAAGGTGTTTTTCCCTTAAAACGAAAAAATAAGAGGCATGGAATGTTTATCCACGCCTCTTATCTGCTGTAGTATCTGATTATTTCTCCTTCGGGGGATATAAACCGCTCTTATCCTCTGTATCTCTTGTTTTCTTTTTCCTTCAGGGGTTATGAACCGCCCTTATCCCCTGTATCTCTTAATTTCTTTTTCCTTCAGGGGTTATGAACCACCCTTATCCTCTGTATCTCTTGTTTTCTTTTTACTTCGGGGGATATGATCTACTATAATTTTAACTACTCGCACTCGTATAATTCGCTAGTGCAAACTTCCAGAATCGACGAGCCAGCCAAAAGAATACTACAGCAACAATGAGTGATGCCGCAGTAGTGACGCCATCCCATTTACCGATTAAAGAACTTGCCGGGGTAAACGTAAGAAAAGCGGCAGGTAATACATACGTTAAGGCCATACGCAGCCACCCTTTATACATGGTGATAGGAAACCGAGTTGTTTCAAAGAAAGAACTAAACAAGAAAGACAAATCATCCATCCGAATTACCCAAAAGGCAGTGGTCATCAGTAACATCCATAAAGAATAAATAATCAATAAGGCAGCCATTATGCTAATTAAAAAGAACCCGACATCAAGTAAAGACGGTATGAAATGTTTTTGAACAAGACCATAAATAATTAGTCCAAAACCTAATAGGACATCAATCAGCCGCCAGAAAACCATATGCCTCAGACTCACGAAAAACATGCTATCAACAGGCTTTGCAAGCACATAATCTAACGTTCCCATCCGAATATGCAAAAGCAGTCTCGGCATATTGGGACGAAGAGCAAAATCAATCAGTCCTTGCAAGGTATTAAAAATACCAAGAAGAATCAGAACTTCAGCATATGCCCATCCCCCCAATTGATCCGTTTGATAGAAAAAGATTTGCACCATCAAAATTGATACAATAATACCAAATAAACTGGAAAAGAGATTTCCAATAAACTCGCTGCGATACTCGAGTTCCTCTACCAGACAAGTTCGAAAAAATTCTTTAAATATCGTCCAATATCGCCTCATGTTATCCTCCCACTGCTTGATTTTTCTTTAATCCAGCCTTCCATAACCAGCCTATTGCAACAATGAGAAGTACAGTCCAAATGAAAGAACCGATAAATCCAACCATTAGTGTTTGCGAATCGGCTGACTCAGTTAGAATTTCTAAAGGAAATCCAATCATATAGCGATATGGTAAGAAGGTACTGATTTGTTTCACCACAGGCGGTAAAAGAGAAAACGGCGCAATTTGGCCCGAAATAAATAACGATACCGTTTCGAATGTGGCATAGACAGCTGTCACTTTGGTCATCCAAAAACCCAATATGCCAAACATAAAACTAAAAGCAAATCGAATAATTGCTCCTAATAACAGCGCAGCTAAAAATAGTCCCCATTGGCTGAGTGAGAGATGTAACTGAAGAGAAGGAATAAAGATGGATAGAATAATCCAACATGGCACAAGTATGACTAAAAACAAACCTTTATAAACAATATTTTCAGCAATCGCCCAATGAATCGGATGATAAGGCCGAACAATTTGATAGGAGAACGTCCCTTCCCTTATCTGCCGATCCATTTCCCAAACGTCCCAAGCACTTGTCAAGCGCTCTACCATTATCAGAGATATAAAATATAAAGTAAAAGAATCTCCTTGATCTGGATAAATATTCATCCACACCATCATAGTAATTAAGGGTTGGATCATCGTACCAAACATCCAGACCATCGTCGATAGCTGATAAGAAAACATCTCCACATATTTCATCCGTAAAATGGCCCGATATTTAGTGATCATGGGATTCCTCCTGGAAAGCCAAGGTAATCACTTCTTCCATCGGTGGATCTTGTATATTTAGGTCATTGATTTCAAAATTAGCCAGTAGTTCAGATGAGACAATCGGTACACGATCCCTTGCGACTCGAAGTGTCAATTTCCCATCTTCAAAAGAAACCACATCTCCGAATGATTCCCATCGACCATGTGAGCCTGAAGGAAGACGAACCTCTAACAATTTATATGGAGTTAATCTTTCCGTTAAAACTTGCAGCTCTCCGTCATAGAGTAGTTTTCCGTGATTAATGATTAACACTCGCTCACAAAGTGCCGTGACATCTCCCATATAATGAGAGGTTAGAAGAATCGTTGTTTTATGTTCACGATTATATTTGGCAATGAATTGGCGTACTTTTTCCTGGGTATCCACATCCAAGCCAATTGTCGGTTCATCTAAAAAAAGAATGGATGGACGATGTAATAATGAAGCGGCTAATTCGCATTTCATGCGCTGACCGAGACTCAAATTTCGTACGGGTTTACCAAGTAAAGGGGCTAATTCTAGTAATTCAACCAATTCATCCAAGGTTTGACGAAACACTTTTTCGTCAATTTCATAGACGCTTTTATTTACTAGAAAAGTCTCCATCGGGGGGATATCCCAAATCAATTGACTCTTCTGCCCCATGACCAAACTCATCATTTTTTTGTATTCATTCTTCTGTTCCTGTGGTTTAAAACCATTCACTTTGATTTGGCCGGAAGTAGGATGCAGCAAACCGGCTAACATCTTAATAGTGGTCGTTTTTCCTGCTCCATTCGGCCCTAAAAATCCTACAATTTCACCCGTATTAATGCTGAAGGACACGTCCTTCACTGCATGAACGGTTTGATATTCACGTTTGAATAAACTGCGTAAAGCTTCTGTCCAGCCCTCCTGCCTGACATGGACCCTGAAAGATTTATTTAAATTTTGAACTTGAATAGACATGTTTCCTCCAACGATTAAATAATGATTTCACTCTATAAGTATAGTTTTTAAAATTGAAGGATTACAAGCATAAAAATCCAGGAACTTCTTACTACTTGTTGGAAATTTTAAACAAATGGTTCAAGGTTATGCATTTCTTATTTTTAGAAAGAACCTTTTTGTTTTTCGTGCTCACACATAAAGATTTAATTACTATTGATAACTGACAGCTTGTTTTCCCATTTGAATCCACGATTCTTCAAAACTAGCTTTTGACACAGTTTTATGTGGTTGATCCGCTAATGGGTCGTTCAAATAAACATAATTGTCGTCATACCCCACTACTAAAACACTATGCTCTCTATAGGTAATCTGGACATTCCCAGTTTGTGTATTCCAAATGGAAAATTCACTTTCAGGAAGTGAGGCAAATCTGGAATTGGTAATAACCCAAACAGGTGAGCCTTGTTTTACCATATTATAAACAGAATCAATACTTTGACCTGTTAAATCTAGTATTCTCCCTGGGAGATAGGATTCAGCTAAATCGGCAATTGGACCATGGTATACTCCATATCCCGGGTTATCAAATGAGTAGATATCACCAACAAACCCCACATTTGGATTTCCATGGAGACCATTTTGATCACGAAAAGGGATGGTATTTATTTCTTTTGCCAGCGTCAGTTTATCGACTGAAACCCCTGCATATTGGAGAAGCATGGCTAGACTAGTTACTTCACATCCCCGTGGCAATTCCGGCATCTGCTGAATTTGCGGTACATTATCAATTACTATTTTTCCATTCTGAACTTGAACTTCATTTTGCTCTTCATTCTGGGCCTCATTTTCCTGGGCTCCATTTGTATTTGAAACAGTTTCGACTGTGCCATTTTGTTCATCTTGTATAGTTTCTGTTGTATTCGTGGTAGAATCTGTTTTTTGTGCTCTCACATAACCAACACTAATGAGTAATCCCAAAGCACATAAAACAGCAAGAATTTTTAATTTCAATTAAGATACCCCTCTCTCTATTCCGAACCGAAAGCATTCTAACAACTCGAATCCTACCACTTTAATCTTAATGTAAACTTAATATAATTGATCTTCTGCCACATCCTTAATTAAAGGTGCTTTAAGAATGAGTCAGTTTTTTTGCAAAAAAAAAACCGAAAAATACAAAGTTTTGAATAAAAACTTTATATTTCCGGTTTTTTAGATAATCAGTATGTACTTATAAAAGACCTACCATTTGAAGACCATGGCGAATTCCATTTTCTTCAACCGATTTTGTTACATGTTTAGCTGCGGCCTTTACTATTTCTTCAGCATTCCCCATCGCTACACTATTTTGAATCGTTGTGAGCATTTCCATATCATTGAGACCATCTCCAAAGGCATATTGTCGTTCTGGTGGAATACCGATACTGTCAACGATTTTTTTAATTCCTTGGGCTTTTGAACCCCCCTTTGGTAAAACATCCACTGAAACTGGATGCCATCTTACAAAATCAAAATCATGAAACTCTTGCTCATATTGTTTTTCTTCCCCTTCTGGACAAAAAAGGAGTGATTGAAATAACTCCCGCCCTTTGTAATAATGCGGATCATGCGTCGGGAAACGGCCAATTTTTAAAGTGGCAATGCTCTCTGTGATGTATGTATGCTCTGGCACGTTAGCTCTCATGTCCTCATGGTCCATAAAGACGACAGGATGATTGTTTTGTAGAGCTGTTTCTGTTAACTTTTCAAGGGATAATATGTTTAATGGATTTCGATATACTTCTTCCCCTTTTAAGACAACATATTGGCCGTTATAACTAACATAGGTGTCAATCTCTAATTCTTTTCGTAAATCCTCGAACATAAACGGAGCTCGCCCAGTTGCAATCGCTACTTCATGACCAAGTTCTTTTAACTTAAAAATAGATTCTTTCGTTGAAAGAGGCAATTTTTTATCATGGTTAAGCAAAGTTCCATCAATATCAAAAAAAATAATACTTCGATTCATCATTTTGGCTCCAACTTTCAATGTTATTTTCCTAGTTTCTGAATTAGTAATGTTACGTTGTTTTACATTAAATGCATGTACTTTTCATTAATTATAATTAGTAACTGAATCCAGTCCTCATTCAACTAGTTTAACCTGAACTTAGAGAATCATCAAATAAAGTTTGCAAATATATACACAAGATAGAGATAAGTGGAAAATTATCAAATTAAAACCAAAAAAGTAGATGAAGCTCATTAGCTTCACCTACTTAGGGACTCTTGCAGTATAAACTTGGCTGTTATATTACTTTTTCCTCCAACCCTAAATTTTCTTCCTTTTTTCTAGAAAATAAATTTCTAAGTGCATCTGGAAGAGCAATCATCGCCGGCAAAAAGACTGGCAGCAGGATAAAGCACAGGACTACGAGGCCTGTAATGACAGCTATAGCCAATTCAAACAAAAGCAGTATTCCGGAAGGCATAAGTGTAGCAAAGGTACCGCCAAGGATGATGACTGCCGAAATGATGACCCCGCCGGTATGCCTAGAAGCTAACACGATTGCCTCTTTTGGTGACAACTGTGGATATTCCTTAAAGCGCATCATGAGGAATATACTGTAGTCAACTCCCAAGGCTACAATGATGATGAAAGAGAAGAATGGAACGAAAGAAGATATTCCTTCATACCCTAACAAATCTATGAAAATATAATTGATCATGAACATGGCTGTATAGTATGCTCCTACAAGGGATCCAGTAATGAACACCGGTATCCAGAAGGATCTTATCACAAAGAACAGCACCAGTAATACTCCAATAATCACGATAGCTGTTGTTTTATTCAGATCGCGGCTTAGAATATTATTCATATCGTTTGTGGTAGCACTTGGTCCTGATACACCAGACTTTGCTATTGAAAGGCTAGTGCCTTTAAGTCCATCAGAAACAGTAGAATTTATTTTATTGATCGTACTTAAAGCTTCTTTGGAATAAGGATCAGCTTTCAAAACGATTGTCATCTTTGTGATTTTTCTATCATTGGACATGAATACATCTAATGATTTTTTGAAATCTTTGTCCGTCAACGCTTCTTTCGGAATAAAGAAGGTTTTATTAGTTTTAAATTGTGTTAAGAAACCATTTGTCTGTCCCAGTCCATCAGAAATTTGCTTTAACCCATCATTTACATCTGATAGCTTTTGCCCAAAAGTACTGAAACCATTGAGACCAGCTACAAGCTGCTCCTGTCCTGATTTCATTTGGCCAAGCCCATCGGATACATTATTCATATTCGTGACTATAGTGCCTATTCCTGAGGAAGCTTTCCCAAGGCCTCTTTCAAGTTTTTTCAAACCAGCTGCCATTTGGGATAAACCGCTGCCCATGGTGGCAAGATTTTTATTTGCTGTACCAAATCCAGTTGTTACTGCATTATAATTTTCATTTAATGCCTTTATTCCTTCAGGTGTAATAGGACTTAATGATGATGATAACTGATTGATTGTTTGCTTTAATGCTTGGTAATTAGCATCACTCTCTGAATCTGCATAACTAGAACCTAAAGCAGCCACCATTAATTGCATTTGAGAGAGCGCACTTTTTACACCAAGAAGAGCTTGTGCAGCATCTTGGTAATGGGTTCCCATTTCTTTGTAACCTGCCTGCATTTTTCCATAATTATCAGCTAACACTGCTACGCCGCTGCTCATCTTAGAGAGATTCGTTTCTATGGCAGCCATACCGTTACTTATCGTTCGTGAATTATTTGCCCCATCATCAATACCAGCTTGGATTTGCTTTAATCCATTGGTTAAGGCTGTCATTCCATCTTGAAGCTTTGCCGTACCATCTACCATTTGGCTGACCTTGGAAAAGTCTGCTGATCCAAGCTTTTCTTGAGCCAGCTTTAATCCTTCGTTTATTTGATCCACACCATCTTGAGTTTTTGAAATTCCATCCGTAACCGACCCCATTTGACTGTCGACGTAAAAATCATCTATTTGCTTTCCTAGAGGTTGTGTGGCCGATGAAACTTGCTTTACTCCTTTAATGCTCTTGAGTCTTTCAGTTATGTTATCCACTACGGCAAGAGATTCATTATTATCAAGGGCTTTACTATTTTCAATGACAACCGTAGCCGGCATGGCCTGACCCTTACCAAAATGGTCCGCAACTAAGTTAAAACCTTGAGAGGAAGGATATTTATTTCCAAGTTCTCCAATGGTATCAAAATTAAGCTTTTCCTCGTGTAGATATACCATCGGTCCTATGATTAAAAGAATAAATACCACTGGTAAAATCGGATGCTTTGTTGCAAAAGAGGATGTCTTACCCCAGAACTTGTTTTCCTTATGTCCACCTACATTTTTGGAAGGCCAGAAAAGTTTTTGACCTAATACTTTCATGATGAAAGGTGTTAGGGTCAATATTTCCAACAATAGGATCGTTACACCAATTACCACCACAACACCTGATTTATAAATAGGCGATTCGGCAAAAACGAGAGCAAGGAAAGCAATAAAAACAGTGAGAATACTGTAGGCTATCGTTTTACCTGCTGTTTTATAAGTATTTACAATCGCATCATCAATAGAGTGGCCATGGGAAAGCTCCTCCCTAAAGCGATTAAAAAGAAGGATGTTGTAATCCGTACCAATCCCAAAGAGGATCAGGATTAGGAGCATTTGCGTAAGACTAGTAATCGGAAATCCTGCTTTATCAATTAATTGCGCTGCAATTCCCATGGAACAAAGATAGGAAAAGGCTACAGCCACTAATGAAATCAAAGGAGTAACGACTGACCGAAACGCAATGATTAGTACGACTAAAATAAAGATAACGGTCAATGCTGCACTCTTCTCTACCCCGCCTTGAGACGCTTTTAAATAATCATTATTGATGAAGTCTTCACCGCTTAAGTAGTATTCCACAGGTACTTTACTAAGTTTGCTATCTAGTTCGTTTTTAATCTCATCTACTTCTCTTGATTTCTTATCAAGCTTAAAGCTGACCATAAGTGTAGTGCCATCTTTAGAAACTAAAGAACTTTTGGCGTCAGGCATACTAAAGGGGTCGATCATATTTGTAATACCTAGCTCTTTGCTGCTATCGCTAATTGTCTTTACAGCATCACCAATTTTGTTCATTTCATCATCTGAAATCTTATCTTTATCATAAAAAACGATAAGGTCATTGGTTCCTTTAGCAGTATCAAGCTTTTTTAAGATATTATCTGCGATGACCGAGGGACTTTTACTATTTGCTCCTTGCTGCCCTTTTTGTCGCAGTATGGCATTGATGTCTGGCTGAATGACTGTAAGTATGATCGTCGCAATTAGCCATAATGAGAATATAGCCCAACGGCTCTTTATTATCTTTCTCACCTTTTATCCTCCCTGTTGTCTTCGTTTAAGTTGGTTATTTCCCCATACAATACATTAAAACAAGTAGTTATTATTCAAACACTATGTTGATTTAATGGCGTAAAAAAAGTATATTAAATCTGATTACACCTAACAATAAGCAATTTCAGAACTTGTGTTATTAAATAGACATTTCTTTTTATTTTGTTCGATAAAACCACAATGATTTCATTTCTATTTAGGAGGAACACTACATGGTTGGGATCAAAGGAAACCGAAGAACATTGTACAGTAAAAAAGTCATTATAGATGCTTTTTTACTCCTGCTTAAAGAAAAAACCCTAAACAAAATTACCGTAACCGATATCTGCAAAGTTGCAAATATTAATCGTGGAACATTTTATTCTTATTACAATGATCCTTTTGATTTAATGAGGAGTATCGAGGAAGAAATGATCGAGAAAATGATGAGTGCCATTAATATTTCAGGAGACGAATACCTTCAAAATATCCTTAATGGAATTTTTAATTTAATACTTGAAAATATAGACCTTTGTAAAATTATTTTTAATGAAAAAAATAGCTCTCATGTTCTAACTACCATTTTAAATTATGCTTATGAAAAAACAATTGAAGAAACAAAAAAACAGTTTCCTCATGCTAACGAGACTCAATTAGAATATTTTTTCACTTATATAACAGGAGGAACGATTGAGATCATTCGAAAATGGATTAATGATGATATGAAAATTCCTACTGAAGAAGTAATACAAATCTTAGAAAGTATGTACGGTTCAAAAATTAATAATATAAACAAATGCCAATAAAGAAACAACTGTCATATACCTGGGTTTTCCGCAGTCCTCCTTGTAAATTGCATCGTTCAAAAACGTTTCACTTTCCTTTAAAAAGGGTACCGAAGGAGTGGGAAATATATTTTCCTAGTCTATTTTTATGTGGATACATATATTTGCAAGGAGGATCCCTATGGAAAATAAAAAAGCGGTTCAATTAGAAATTTATTCCGTCAATAATGAAAAAGCAGCTCCTTTGACTACCAACCAAGGGCTAAAAGTGTCTGAAGACGAGTTTTCTTTAAAGGTTGGGGTAAGAGGGCCGACATTAATGGAGGATTTTCATTTTCGAGAAAAGATGACCCATTTTGACCATGAAAGGATCCCTGAACGGGTCGTTCATGCCCGTGGCGTAGGGGCCCATGGAATTTTTCAACTCTATGAATCTTTGGTTGAATATACAAAAGCTGACTTTCTCACCAACACATCCAAAACTACACCGGTTTTTGTCCGCTTCTCTACGGTACAGGGCTCGAGAGGATCGAGTGATACGGTTCGTGACGTCAGAGGATTTGCGACCAAATTTTATACGGATGAAGGTAACTTCGATTTAGTCGGTAATAATATGCCAGTTTTCTTTATTCAAGATGCGATTAAGTTCCCTGACTTTGTACACGCTCTTAAACCTGAACCACACACTGAAATTCCACAAGGTGCGAGCGCTCATGACACGTTTTGGGATTTTATTGGCCAGAATCACGAATCAGCCCACATGGTAATGTGGGCAATGAGTGACCGTGCGATTCCACGCAGCCTACGGATGATGGAAGGATTTGGTGTTCACACCTTCCGACTCATCAATGCAGATGGTGAAGCACATTTTGTCAAATTCCACTGGAAACCGGTCCTTGGGATTCATTCCCTTGTCTGGGATGAAGCACAGAGGATTGCCGGTAAAAATCCTGACTTCCACCGCCAAGACCTGTATGAAGCGATTGAGAAAGGCGATTTTCCAGAATGGGAGCTCGGCCTGCAGATTATTCCGGAAAAAGATGAGTTTACATTTGATTTTGACATTTTAGATCCTACAAAATTATGGCCAGAGGAAGAAGTACCCGTTAAGATCGTTGGTAAAATGACCTTGAAGCGTAATGTTAACAACTTTTTTGCAGAAACTGAACAAGTCGCCTTTCATCCCGGTCATGTAGTTCCAGGCATCGATTTTTCAAATGATCCTTTACTACAAGGACGTTTATTTTCCTATACAGATACACAGCTTTCCCGCCTGGGAGGTCCCAACTTCCATCAAATCCCAGTAAATCAACCTGTATGTCCGTTTCATAACAATCAACGAGATGGAATGCATCAAATGGTGATTCATCAAGGACAAACAAGCTATCATCGAAACGGTTTAAATGCCAATCAGCCTGAACCGGCACCGGTTGAACTAGGAGGCTATCAATCCTATCAGGAAAAAATCGAGGGTCGAAAAATAAGAGAAAGAAGTGAGAGTTTTCTAGATTTCTATTCTCAAGCGAAATTATTCTACAACAGTCTTTCACCAATTGAACAACAGCACTTAAAAGATGCTCTAAGCTTTGAGCTTGGCAAATGTAAATCGGATATGGTTAAGAATAACGTGGTGGCCCTTTTAAATCATATTGACCGGCAAGTAGCAGAAGAAGTGGCTGACAATATTGGTGCAGAACTTCCTGAACAAAATCTTGAAGTAAAATCAGATAAAAGGTCTCCTGCACTGAGTATGGCAAAAACCGTCAGCCAACCGGCTACGAAAAGTGTAGCTATCTTGGTAAACGGTGAACCCGATGATGAGAAATTAACGGATTGGATTAAAGCGCTGGCACAATTTAATATCAACTATAGTATTGTTGCCAAAAGGATATATAGGATCAGTCCTGTACTAAAAGTAACTGATACGTTTGATACAGCAGATTCAAGTCTTTTTGATGCAGCATTATTAATTAGTACGAATTCCCAAGTAGAGCCGCCTATATTGGAATTTATAGAAACTACTTATAAACACTTTAAACCTTTTGCAGTGGCCTTAAAAGACAATAAAGCTCTAGAACGATGTCGTGTACAGTTAGATGCACCTGGTGTTTATGATTTATCAAAAGCGGATATTCCTCTCTTCATAGAGGGAATATCACAGGGACGATTTTGGGACCGTCCATTATAAAGGACAAAGCCCTGAACATAAACTGTTCAGGGCTTTGATTCTATTTTATGATGAAAATAATTTAAGGCCGTCCCCTATGACAACTGATTACGCACATTTGCCTCATTCTTTTCGTATTTGATGTAGTTCAACATGATTATTGCTCCTACAACAAAGAAGATGGCTGGCAGCCAGGTAAAGCAAAATTTAATTGCTGCTAATGATGCAGCAGACTGAGTGACATTTGCTACATATCCTGCTTTCTCCATAATGATAGAAGGGATGAAACTTCCTAAACCAGATCCTAATTTGATACAAAACGAACTGCCAATGGCCGTTAAGAAGCCGCTTGCACGAATACCAGTTTTCCATTCTCCAAAATCAACCGTATCAGATAACATGGCAAATGGTAATGTTACAGCAATACCTGTTCCTAGAGATGCTACTACCCATCCACAGATAACCATCGAAACATTGCTTCCGGCAAAAGCAATGATGATTTGACCAATTGCTGCGATCGCAAATCCGATGATTTGGGTATGCGTTTTCAGAAATCTTTTAACAATAAATGGGAGAATCGTGATTGATACCATTTGAAAAACGACAAGCCCATTTAAGATTGATGCTAAGTTTTTATTACCAAGATTATATTCTGAATAATATATAACGGTTGAAGTTCTAGCTGTATTACCTAACCAATAGAAGATAAAAGCAAGAACCAAAGTAATCCATGGCCAATTTCCCTTCACTGCTCCCAAGCTTTGCTTAATAGGAATCGATTTGATACTTTTTGTATTGATTTCCTTCGTTCCAGCGAAAGCAAAAAGCAGTAAGGCAATGGCAATGACGGCGTAAATGCCTACGGTGACTTGAAAACCGAGTTTATCATTTCCTTTACCAAAAAACTCGACAAGTGGTAAAGTGAATGAAGCAGTAATTAAATAACCAATCATTCCACCATTACTTCTCCAAGAATTTAACCGAACACGTTCAGTTGAGTTATTTGTTAAATTCGGTAAAATCGCAGTGATCGGTGTTCCAATACCAGTATAGACGACTCCAGCAAGAATGTAAGTGATTAAAGCATAGGTAAACTTGGCACTTGTAGATAAATCTGGAGCTAAAAAAGCTAAAAATACCATGAGCCCAAAAGGAATCGATAACCATAGCCAATATGGACGATTTTTTCCCCACTTTGTTCGTGTGTGGTCAATGACTAATCCCCAAATAGGTGCATCCAAAGCGTCAAAAATACGAGCAATGAGCAGAATTAATCCGGCTGAAGCGATTGAAATTCCAAAAACATCCGTGTAAAAATACATAATAAAACTAGTAAGTGTACAATATAGTAAATTTCCAGCAGTGTCTGTACTAGCGTAAGCTAATACGCGTTTTAAAGACAATTTGGAGTTAGTCTCTTCCTTTATACCGACTTTTAATTTTTTCGCTGTGTTTCCCTCCATCATTCATCTCACTCCCTAGTTAGTAATTCTTCTTTTTTTATTTTAAATTCCCCGTCTACTAATAAAACCTGTGGAATAGTTTCTCCATTTCCTAAAACGAAATGTAAATTTTTGTTATAGAAATGATATTCAGTTGGATACGGTGCATAACTAGTAATCAAAAGTCCTTCGTCAGTCTCTTCAATCGAGCCATTTACAACGGAAACGGTTCCATTTTCTTCATATAAGAAGGTCTTTTTCCCAAATCCATCTAAATAGGCGACTAGTTCTTCTCCCATATCCCAATCAGCTGTTTCTTCTTCCTTCGTGAATAAACGAGTAAAGATGCCTCCCTCTCTATAGAACGTGGACTGGCCAAATCGGTTTCGGGATAAGTCAGGCCGATTGATATGAGGGCCGGCTATACTGTAAGTAGATGCTGCTTCCCCCGTTGTTAGCTTCGTATCCGTCGCCTTTGCATTGGTATCATAGCAGTAAAGAATGCCGATAGTTGCACGATAGGCAGCTTTTAAGTACCTGCTATCATGTAATTCTTCATACGCCTTAAGACATGCAGCAGCTGTCACCCCTCCCCACAAGGAATGAATCATATAGGATAATGCTTCCCACCAGCGGTCAGGGCTTTGAGCACGGAAATCATTTGAAAATCCAATATTCGCAAGTACTAATTCCCCATACTTTTTGGCTGCTTCGAAATGATTTGTTTTAGCTAATGCTCCTGTTGCAGGACCAAATCCAGCATTATCATAAAAATGCTCAGTAACTGCAGCTTTATAAGTTTTACTATTAATAGCTACATTCTGCGCGATCTTTAACCATAAAGAACTAATTTCTTCATATTTATCCGTTAGTCCACGACTTTTAAGCTCTTCCATTAATTCATCAATGTACAAGAAAAACACGCCTAACATTCCTGCTTCTTCTTTTCCTCGATGGTTATCATGTAAATCAGGATTCACCCGTAAAGAGAACACGTCAGCTGCCCAGGATAAGTAAGTATCCGGATGGTGTAACTGTAAAATATTCTCTTCAAACTGTGAAAGAAGATAAAAGACATGAGCAATATATTCGAAATCCATGCATCGGTAAAAATCACCATATAACTTGTTTGGTTTTGTAAAATCACCGTTTTGGAACCACTTTTGACGAATATAATGAACACAGCTAGCCTCTACTTTTTGAACTTCCTTGACATTCGTTGTTCCCAACAGATTATTTTTTAACACTAGACTTAATTTCCCTAAAGATTCACCCTGATTGGAAATAGGCGAGTAACTGTAAGGGGTTTCACATTTTCCCCCATTAAATAACACATCACTTATATAGTGGGAACGATTTTCAATTGTTTTTTTGATTGGTTCCATCACATTAAGAATAACGCTATCATAATTTTCATCATTTATTTCAATCGTAATCTTATGTTCCCCAGGTATAGTGAAAATGAGGTTCGCATGATATTTATTGTTTTCATTTTTAAAATCCGCAAAGATATTTTCTCTTTTTCTTTCACCAGCTGCATCCAAGAATTCCATATAGGCATCTGACAAATACTGATGTTCAGGTAATTCGAAAGCGAATTCATAATTTTGGTCCGCAATAGCAAGTGGTTCGAAATCAACAATAGGATGGCCATAATTTTTTTGACCAATCAGATAAAAATCGCTTTGATCTTTAAAAGGCTCTAATGAGTATTCCCATTCTTTTTCGCTTAAACTTGAAAGAATAAACCCGTTTTTTTCATATAACCAATCAGCGTTTTCAAACCCTTCTGGATATCCGCCAGCTAAAATTAATTGATGAAAAAGAAGTCCATCTAAAGAAGGGGAAACGCTTTCGAAAAATAGATTATTATAAGAACAATAAGTTCCTACTGATAACGTTTGTCCCTTCGTTTGATACATCCCTAAATGAGGTGCCTCATTACTTCTGCGAACACATGCCAACTTCGTATAGCTCTTTGAGATTGATGGAAAGACAGCAGCCGAATGATTAGTTTGTAAGTTCAAATCATTGATACGGTACATCACATAAGAAAAAGAAGACCATATCGCGAAATCAGTAATATTCAAGTCGTTTGCTGTACGATTCCTTAAAGTAATATTCCAAACGAATCGATTTTTTGATTGTGTTAGATCATATTTCATGATGACTTCTACTAGTTCAAAAGTATACGTGACAATAGCTTGTGCATCATTTTGTGATATGGTCGGGAATATATCTATACTACTTACTATTTGCCCATCTATTTTTAGAGAAAAATTTCCAAACAATTTATCTTTTTCATCATATCCACTTTCACTTAGATAGGCTGAATCCATCACCCAATTCATTTTATTAGTATCTTCTTTTAATACTAAATTTGTCAAATTTCCACCCGGTGAAATTTCTATTCTGAATTGTTTATTCTCCAAAAAAATGACCTCCTTTTCAAAAGTTCCCTAAAAGAAAACGGTTAAATAATAGTGCATTTAATCAATATCTAAAGGTATAATGAAGTGTAAGCGTTAACCGCTACTAAAATATATCAAATAAAAAAAAGAATGAAAATATAGTATTTTAAT
>NZ_JBALPZ010000047.1:0-6828 GCF_036965645.1 Neobacillus drentensis | reverse complement strand
ATATGGAAAGTTCATTGATGCCCGTTAATCAAAAATTGACTGCAGCATCCTGTTCTTGACGTAGTGTATATGGCGGGAAAGATTGCTAGTATGAGATATGCTCAGCTGTCAGCCCACTATAAAACGGTACATGCATTCGCATGAGAACCGATTTATAGTGGGCTTTTTTGCGTTTTTAAAGCAGTGGCGAAGCATGGGGACGGTTCTCCTGCTTCTAAAGGAGCAGGAGAACCGTCCCCATGCTTACCCATGCTTACATCAACTACCGGGAGGAAATTAATATGGCGTTTCATAGTTCTAGGCGTATTGTGGAGTTAGCTGTTGAGGCTGGTGCCAGAAAGGCATCGATGAAGCCTGGACATGCACTTTTATTAGGATTTTTAGGCGGTGCCTTTATTGCACTTGGATTTCTATTAGATATTCGAGTAACAGCAAATATGCCGGAGGAATGGGGTTCCTTCAGTTCGCTAATCGGAGCTGCAGTTTTCCCTATAGGACTAATATTAATCATGATTGCAGGTGGAGAATTGGTAACAGGAAATATGATGACACTTCCGATTGCCGTTCTAGCAAAGCGTGCTACGCTAGGACAATTAGTGAAAAATTGGCTCTTAGTAGTAGTAAGTAATTTTATGGGAGCAATCTTTGTTGCCTACTTCTTTGGTCACATAGTAGGGTTAACGGAAACAGGTCCATACCTAAACAAAACCGTGGCAATCGCAGAAGAGAAAATAGACGAAACCTTTATTCAAAGCTTAATTTCCGGTGTTGGATGCAACTGGCTCGTTTGCTTAGCTGTTTGGATGGCTTTTGGTTCAAATGATATTGTTGGAAAAATGTTTGCCATTTGGTTCCCGATTATGGGGTTTGTAGCGATCGGCTTTCAGCAAGTTGTAGCTAACATGTTCGTAATTCCTGCAGCTATTTTCTCAGGGCACTTTACATGGGGAAGTTATTTCACTAATTTTGTCCCAGTAGTATTGGGAAATGCTATTGGCGGCGCGGTTTTTGTTGCCTCTATCTATTGGATCATTCATAAAGAATCTCTTCAAACACTAGCAATAGCAAAGCCAAGTATCAAAAAAGCTGGTTAACGACTAGTATTTGTACTTTAAACATATTAATTGTTTTATAGAAAAAGAAGGACTAGTTACAGGTAAGGAAGAATTCAGGATAGATATAAATATATTGGTCATAAAAGTAATCTTATTAGTAGATAAATAGATTTCTCTGCTTTGAACGAAGGAGGATTTACAGTGAAAGAAAAAATCAATGTGCTTATTAATGGAACAGCACATGAGGTAGAAAAAGGAACGCGTATTTTAGATTATTTACTGCAACAGGAAATGGACCATCCGCACATCTGCTATTCTGAAGTTCTAGGTCCGGTGCAAAGCTGTGATACCTGTATGTGTGAAATAAACGGTAACATTATGCGTGCATGTTCGACTATGATGGAAGACGGCATGGACATTTTGACCTCGTCTGAGCTTGCGAAGGAAGCACAGGAGGAAGCAATGGACCGTATTTTAGAAAATCATCTATTATACTGCACCGTATGTGATAATAACAATGGCAATTGCCGTGTACATAATACGGCAGAAATGATGGGGGTGGAGCATCAAACACGTCCCCATCGCTCTAAGGGTTATGAGGCAGATATGTCTCATCCGTTTTATCGGTACGATCCAGATCAATGTATCTTATGCGGACGTTGTGTGGAGACCTGTCAGGATCTTCAAGTGAATGAAACGCTAACAATTAACTGGGAAAGCGGTCAGCCTCGTGTTTTATGGGACGGAGGAAAAAGTATTAACGAATCCTCATGTGTATCCTGTGGTCAGTGTGTGTCCGTTTGCCCTTGTAATGCCTTGATGGAAAAATCGATGCTTGGAAAGGCTGGATTTATGACAAGCATCTCAGATGACTTGCTTACACCGATGATTGACATTGTCAAAGCGGTAGAGCCTGATTATCAAACAATTTTTGCCGTTTCAGAAGTAGAAGCAGCTATGCGTGACACCCGCACCAAGAAAACAAAAACCGTTTGTACTTTCTGCGGTGTTGGCTGTTCCTTTGAAGTTTGGACAAAAGATCGTGAAATACTCAAAATTGAACCATCGGAAAACGCTCCTGTAAATAGTGTTTCCACCTGTGTAAAAGGTAAATTTGGCTGGGACTATGTAAATTCAAACGAGCGGATTACAGCACCTTTAATCCGTCAAGGTGATGTGTTTGTTGAAGCAACTTGGGATGAGGCCCTTTCTCTCGTAGCAAAGAAATTGGGTAGGATTAAAGAAAGTTACGGTAGTGATTCCATCGGTTTTATTTCATCCTCTAAGATTACGAACGAAGAAAACTACCTGATCCAAAAACTGGCCCGCCAAGTGTTTGGAACCAATAATGTGGATAACTGCTCACGTTATTGTCAATCACCAGCTTCATGGGGATTACAACAAACAGGAGGGATCGGCGGCGACACCGGAACCATTAAAGATATAGCGGGTGCGGGTCTTGTCATACTTGTAGGATGTGCCCCTGCAGAAGGACACCCTGTACTTGCGACACGTATCAAACGTGCGCAAAAACTTCACGGACAAAAATTAATAACCGTTGACGTACGCCGACATGAAATGGGAGACCGTGCCGACTTGTTCGTTCGTCCGAAACAAGGAACAGACTACGTATGGCTATCAGCTGTAACAAAGTATATGATCGACCAAGGCTGGCATGATGAGCAATTTATTCAAAAGCATGTCAACCAGTATGATGAGTTCCTAAAAATGATGGAGCCGTACACTCTTGAAGAGGCAGAAAAGATAACAGGTATTGCTAAAGAAACTTTAATTCAAATGGCAGAAATGATTCGTGATGCGGATGGAACAGTGATTTGCTGGGGGATGGGTGTGACCCAAAACATCGCGGGTTCACACACTTCTGTTGCGATTGCAAACCTGCTCCTTGCAACAGGAAACATGTTACGGCCAAATGCTGGTGCCTATCCGTTACGGGGCCATAATAACGTACAAGGTGCAGCTGACATGGGAACTATGCCGAATATCTTCCCTGGATATCAGTCAGTAACGGATGACCAAGTACGTGCAAAGTTTGAAAAGGCTTATGGTGTCGACATCCCTGCAGCTTCTGGTCTCGACAATATTCAGATGCTGGAAGCCATTGATAAAGGCGAGATGAAGGCGATGTTCATCGCTGGAGAGGATATGGCATGGGTTGATGCCGACTCCAATCATACACAGGAAATGCTCTCTAAGTTAGATTTCCTTGTCGTACAAGAAATCTTTTTATCAACAACAGCCCAATTCGCTGATGTTATTTTGCCAGGAGCTCCTTCTCTTGAAAAAGATGGAACTTTTACAAATACCGAACGCCGCGTACAGCGTTTGTATCAAGCATTAGAGCCTCTTGGGAATAGTAAACCGGACTGGTGGATCCTTACACAGCTCGCGAAACAGATGGGCTTTGAATGGAATTATACTCATCCTAGTGAAATTTTTGCGGAAATGGCAAGCTTAACTCCTTTCTTCAGCCAGTGCAGTTACGATATTCTTGAAGGGTGGAACAGCTTCCACTGGGGTTCTCCTGATGGAACAGACACACCGCTGCTTTACCAAGACGGTTTTCACTTCCCAGATAAAAAAGCTCGGTTCGGTCTGTTCGATTATGTGCCGCCAGTAAAGTTCCCGCAAGAATTCGATCTTTCATTAGATAACGGACGTCTGTTGGAGCACTTCCATGAAGGGAACTTAACACAGAAATCAGAAGGACTTAACTACAAATTCCCGAAAGTTTTCGTCGAGGTATCCCCCGAACTTGCAAAAGAGAGGGGAGTAAAGGATGGTTCACTTGTTCGTCTTGTATCCCCATATGGGGCGATTCGACTGCCAGTTCTAGTAACAGACCGTGTGACAGGAAAAACGGTGTATGTGCCAATGCATTCCTCCAGCCACGAGAGTGCGGTTAACCTGCTTACTGGAGGGGCAGTAGATGTGGTGACACATACACCAGCATACAAACAAGCCAAAGTGCGGATGGAGGTCCTCGAATTTGACGGTGAAAATCCGCTTCCAAGGTACAATCCACGTAATGCGACGCGAACACCACAAATGGGCCTTGAGATTTACCGCAAGTGGGAACGCGGAGATTACGTTCCGATTGCCAGTGTAAACGAGTATGTTAAGCCTGGTTTCTATGACAGGAGGAATGGGTAATGGCTAAGCCAATACAAACTATTCAAAAAACGGAAATGACAGAAGAAGAAAAGAAAATAGAATCCCTGGAGAATCTTATTTCCGGGGTCGCACAAAATAAGGATTCGTTACTCGAGACGTTGAATCTATTGCAAGAATTGCATGATAGCGGAATGATGGATGCTTTAGGAAGTCTCTTAAAAGCAAAAGAAAGCGCAGCAAAAATCGCGGTTGGTCAGCTTACACGAAAACCAGTGACAAACATGATTAATAATGCAATGGCTGCTGGAGGCATTTTGACTGAACTTGATCCTGAAACAACCAGTAAGCTTGCCAAAAGCTTGACAGCTGGATTGAAAAAGGCCGAGCAAGGATTAAAAGCCGATACCAAGTTTGGGCTCCTAGACTTAATGAAGGCCGTAAAAGATCCTGATATCAATCGTGCTTTAGGATTTGGATTTAACCTGTTAAAAGGTATTGGAGAAGGATTAAAAGAGTAACAAGGAGTCCGAAACTGTAAAGATGAGGAGGGCGGTTCATGACAAAGAATATGGAACATCAATTTAGTATGCTTGTTCGTGAAGTAAGAAAAGAATATGTTGGCAACGGACCGAAGGAAATCACCACGAAATTTATCGGTTCCTGGGCGATCAGTGAAATGAAAGGAAACCTGACAAATGTAGAAAAGTTCATGATTCATTCAGAACAGGGCACACAGATGGTCCATGAGACGAGAACAAGATTCGTAAAGGAAATCTATAAAAAGCCAGAGGTCCTGTTACGATTTGAAACTTTGATGGGGGCAAAGGTTTTGCGGCTTTTTTCCGATATTAATATCGAGGAAGATATAGCGATGACCGTATTTGTCTTTGACCAGTCGATCGAGTAAAAGTAACTAGGAGTGAATAAGTATGGACCAGCCAATGAAAATGGAAAGCCATGTATGGAGGTATGAGAAAGGCGCCATACACAAAGTAACGGATACCATTGTAACTGAATATCCCATAACGATTGTTCTCAATGAACAAGAGTTCGCTACACTTGTTTGCAGCCCTGACCATATCGAAGAACTAGTAATGGGTTTTTTAGCGTCAGAAGGGATCATTAGCAGTTATAAAGAAATTAAAGAACTTACGATTATCGAAGCGACAGGCCGTGCGATTGTGAATACTTATAAAGTAAACAAACTCAACGAGATGTTTCACTCGAAACGATATGTAACATCTTGCTGTGGTAAAAGCCGGCAAAGCTATTATTTTTATAATGATGCTAGAACAGTTAAACCACTTGAAGACGTAGATGTGACGGTTACTATTGACCAATGTTTTCATTTGATGAAACTGATGCAGGAGTCGTCGGTTATCTTTAAGGATACAGGTGGAGTACACAATGCAGCCCTATGTGACAGTAATGGCATCGTCGTAGATAGAACGGACATCGGACGACATAATGCCCTGGATAAAATTTATGGTTATTGCTTGCAGCATTCAATATCTATTTCAGACAAAATTATGGTGTTTAGTGGCCGTATTTCCTCAGAGGTATTATTAAAAGTAGCCAAAATTGGATGTGGTATTGTTCTGTCCAAATCAGCTCCGACTGAATTGGCACTCAGGCTGGCAGAAGAGCTTAATATCACAACCGTTGGCTTTCTCCGCAATCATTCATTAAACATTTATACAAGACCAGATCGAATAGAGGTTCAAAGTGTTGTATCAAGGAATGGGTATAATAAAAATAGCAGGTAGAGGAGTCGTTTACTCCTCTATTTTTTATTTATCCTCTTATTGTGATGCAGTCACAATTTTGAAAAATAATTTACACTATAATGGTAGTAGAAAATATAAATACCATTCTAGAAAAAGAGGGATTGGATTATGACGATTGTATTAGAACAGGAAAAAGTTGATGAATTAGTAGATCGCTTCTATGATAAGCTGCTGAAGGATTCCTACTATATTTCTATGTTTAAGGAAAGAAATGTAGATCCTGAATGGTTGAAAGATAGACAAAGAGCCTTTATAAACCGCCTAGTTTCAGAAGAATCTGTTCAGGATAAAGATAAGCAAGCATCGCAGGTGAAAGAAAGACACCCATTTCAAATAGCTCCCGAAAGGGCTAAGATATGGATTAGCACAATGAAAGAGGCAATGGACGAAATGGAAATGGATCAACCTGCAAAAGAACAACTTTTAGAGAAAATAGAGTTCCTGTTAAATAAGATTGTATCATGACAGAGATCAGGATGAATTCCTGATCTTTTTTTGCGCTAAAGGCTTGGGTTCACCTAATTTGATTAAAAATCGAATAAGGAGGAAAATGATTTCATTCTCGGGCCAAAGACCTATTCCGACAAATTCCCAATCTTATAACGGGACTATATCATTAATAACCGTGAAAAATGTGGATTTTTGGAAAATGAAGAAGGATTTTTGAGTGTAAGGAAGGAATATATATTATTAATAATTTCGAATGACAGATGAGAGAAGTTATTTTGATAGATAACAGAAAAAAGTGCATTTAGAAAAAAGATAATAAGTAGATCACCTCAGGATGTTTTTCATCATGTTAATAGCAGCAGATAGATTAAGAAAATAGCCAGTTTAATCATCTATTCTAT
>NZ_JBALPZ010000046.1:27405-74920 GCF_036965645.1 Neobacillus drentensis | reverse complement strand
GAAATAGAATATCGTATGCCACTAAGAGAATCGGTAGAAGGTGTTGGAGTTGATGATATTGCGAGTGATTCGTCCTTTTATGAAGAAACAAAGCTTTCGCTTACTACACGGGTCAATCGGTTGTATACAAAATCAGCTTGGGTGGAAAATCCGGCAACACGGCAACGACATTTTATTTCAAACATTGTGGTTGAACCGACTGAGGATCCCAATAAATTTAAGGTCACTAGTTATTTCTTATATAAAAGGAGCAGAGGTTCTACACATATAATTGAAGAATTGTTTGGTGAGAGAAATGATATTATTCGGAAGGTTAATAATGAATTTAAAATTGTTTCACGGACCATTTTTCCTGATCAGACTGTTATTACGACGATGAATATGAGTATGTTCTTATAGTTAGATTCCGAAAACTATTATTTTGTATTTTTTTCTAAATCGTTTTTGAGCGGTCTCATAACAATAGAGTAAATCCGAAGTCTTGCTTTTTGCAAGGATTTCGGATTTTTTGTTATCAAAACAATCGGGAAGTCAATTATCATACATGTATAATAAAGGGAATGCACCCTGGGTGTGATTCCCTGTCAAATGCAGCTTGATTTAATCAAAGTGTCCGTTAGTGTATTACTTCAAATACAATTTAGTAGGATAAGCCCCACTAAAACAGGCGATACAGCGGCTGCTTGTGTCAGCTAAATCTACATCTACAGCCTCTAATAACCCTTCAGTACTTAAAAAGGCTAATGAATCTGCACCAATCACTTTTCCCATCGCACGTTCATGCTCATGCTTATTAGCAAAAAGTTCCTCTTTCGTTGGCATATCCACTCCATAAAAACAAGGATTTTTGACCATAGGGGAACTTATTCGTACATGGACCTCCTTGGCACCTGCTTGACGAATCAATTGAACAATACGCTTACTAGTTGTTCCACGAACAATCGAATCATCTACAAGCACAACTCGCTTATCCTCGAGAATTTCCCTGACGGCACTTAATTTTAGACGAACGGCCAGGTCCCGCAATTCCTGGGTCGGTTCAATAAAAGAACGGCCTGCGTAGGGGTTTTTGATGATACCCATTTCATAGGGAATACCCGATTGTTGGGCATAACCCATGGCTGCAGGGACACTTGATTCCGGAACAGCCACAACCAAATCTGCTTGGGTTGGATGTTCTTTTGCAAGGATTTGGCCTAATTCTTTCCGGATGGATAAAACACTTCTTCCATGAATGACACTATCTGGACGAGCAAAATAAACAAATTCAAAGGAACAAAGGGAAATATCGCCTTTTTCGGCAAAACGGCCTGTTTGAATACCCTTTTCATCAATAAGAAGCCATTCTCCTGGCTCGACATCCCTCCAAAACTTGGCATCAACCGCCTCTAAAGCACAGGTTTCGGAAGCGGCGATAATGGATTCACCAATTTTTCCTAGGCTTAGAGGGCGTAACCCATGTCGATCCAGGGCAACAAGCATTTGTTTATCTGTCATGATAAGCAAAGCAAATGAACCATCAATCCGCTTAAGCACTTCAGGTCCAGCTTTTTCAAAATATTTTTTACTGGAACGGGCAATAAGGTGAGCGATAATTTCCGTATCAGTTGTTGTCTGAAAGATGGCACCCTGTTGCTGAAGAACCTTCCGTTCGATATTAGCATTCACCAGGTTCCCGTTATGGGCCACGGCCAAATCACCCTCACTATATTTAAAGACAAGGGGCTGTGCATTTTGCAGTAAACTAGCACCGGAAGTGGAATATCGTACATGACCAATGGCCATATTTCCACTTAATCCATCAAGGATCTCGCGTGAAAATACTTGCGTAACTAACCCCATTCCTCTGTGATGCCTAAATGACTTCCCATCACTAGCCACGATTCCTGCACTTTCCTGACCGCGGTGTTGAAGGGCATGAAGTCCGTAATAAGTTAAATCGGACGCTTTAGGATGATTAAAAACTCCAAATACCCCGCATTTCTCCTGCATTCCTGAATCCATTTGTCTTCCTCCCATAATTTCATTCTCTTATTTTTGGCAAAGGGGAAATTTCTATCCTTTTTTATTCATTTCCTAGTTCGCTTGTTTTGGCTGCTCAAGTCTTAAAAGTTTTCTAATTAAAGGAGGGTGAATCAGGATAATCTAAAATCATTAAAAGATTAAAAACACACAAGAATTTTTGTTCTTTGAAAGGGGAAAACGCTGTGAAAGTTATTAAACCCGGTTCAACCATTGGCATCCTAGGCGGAGGGCAATTAGGAAGGATGATTTCGATTGCCGGGAGAAACATGGGATATCGCTTTATTACCTTGGATCCGACACCGGACTCTCCATGTGGGCAAGCCGCAGATCAACAAATAATAAGTTCCTTTTCTGATCTCAAGGGTGCCAAGGAATTGGCCGATTCCTCTGATGTTATTACGTACGAATTTGAAAACATCGATTCTAATGTAGCTTCCTTGTTAGAAAATACATCCTTTGTCCCACAAGGAAGTGAACTATTACGAATAACACAAAACAGGATCCGTGAAAAATCAACGTTGCAGTCCTATAATGTGCCTGTTGCTCCTTTCTTGGTCATAAGATCTGAAAATGATATACATAAAGCCGTTGATTGTTTTGGTTTTCCCTCCATACTGAAAACAGCTACCGGGGGGTACGATGGAAAAGGGCAATGGATAATAAAAGGCACGGATGATATCCCAAATGCGATTGAGACTTGGAAAAATGCGGGGAAAGACATGATTATTGAAAAGTTTATTCCCTTTACGAAAGAATTATCGGTCATTGTTGCCCGAAATCTACAAGGCCAGACAAAGACTTTTCCAATTGCTGAAAATATACATGTTAATAATATCCTGCATCAGTCTATCGTTCCTGCAAGAATCACTGCTGAGCAACAAGAGAAAGCGGAAAAAATCTCATTAAAAGTGGCAGATTCATTACAAGTAATCGGCTTAATTGCTATAGAAATGTTTCTTACCAATGATGGTGAAATCATCGTGAATGAGTTAGCACCAAGACCTCATAATTCTGGACATTATTCAATGGATGCTTGTATAACATCGCAATTCGAACAGCATATACGGGCCATATGTGGACTGCCTTTAGGAGATACTACCCTCTTAAGCCCGAATATTATGGTGAATATTTTAGGTCAACATATAAGGGAAGTGCTTACTAAAATCAATCAGCTTCCTCCAACAGCCAAGCTCCATTTATACGGTAAGAAGGAAAGTGTAGAAAATAGAAAAATGGGCCATATCAATTTTTTAGGTTCATCAATCGGACAAGTGGACCAGCAAATAAAGGATCTTAATATTTGGACCTAAAGAATCCACATAGGTCATATTAGAATTTTCTTTTTTAAAATTACTAGACAGGTGAATGAAGGAGTAACCCATAATGGAAAAACTAGATCAGCTTTATGAAGGAAAAGCGAAAAGAGTATTCAAAACATCTGAACCAGAAAAGTACTGGATTGAATATAAAGATGATGCGACTGCCTTTAATGGGGAGAAAAAAGCACAAATAGCAGGAAAGGGAACGCTAAATAACGAGATTAGTTCTATTTTCCTTAGTTTGCTGAAAGAAAAAGGGGTAGACAATCATTTTATTAAAAAAATTTCAGCAACGGAACAAATCGTTCAACAAGTCGAGATTATCCCCATTGAGGTGGTTGTTCGAAACATCGCGGCAGGATCGTTGGCAAAAAGGCTTGGATGGGACGAAGGAAAGGAACTCCCGAAGACGATTGTGGAATTTTACTACAAAAATGATGAGCTAGGAGACCCGATGATTAACAATGATCATATTGACATTCTTGGGCTTGCTGCAGAACAGGAATTAGTTGAAATTCGAAAACAAGCTCTAAAAATCAATGAAATCCTAAAGGAATTCCTACAGACCAAAAATATTATCTTGGTGGATTTTAAATTAGAGTTTGGTAAAACCCCAGCTGGGAACATCATTTTAGCGGATGAAATCTCCCCGGATACTTGCCGATTTTGGGATGCCGACACAATGAAAAAGCTAGATAAAGATCGGTTTAGACGGGATTTAGGCAGCGTCGAAGAAGCATATCAAGAAATATTAAGGAGAATCGAGGGTAGTGTCAATGTTTAAAGCAACTGTATACGTAACGCTGAGAGAAAGTGTTTTAGATCCACAGGGGAATGCCGTTCAGGAATCACTGCATTCACTTGGATATGAAGAGGTGGGAGATGTACGCATAGGGAAATACATGGAGCTTGAAATAAATAGTGATGATCAAAAAGCGGCAGAAGAACGTGTGCGGGATATGTGTGAGAAGCTATTATCCAATACCGTGATTGAAGACTTTAGGTTCGACCTTAATAAGATGGAAGGATAGGGGGAATTAAGTTGAACTTTGCTGTACTGGTTTTTCCTGGTTCAAACTGCGATATTGATATGTATAAAGCAGTTTTAGATACGATTGAACAATCGGTCGAATATGTATGGCATCTAGAAACAGACCTATCGAAATATGATGCAATTCTTGTCCCAGGAGGATTCTCCTATGGGGATTATTTGCGGCCAGGTGCTGTTGCGAGTCTGTCACCCGTCATGGAGCAGGTGAAAATAGCAGCGGAAGAGGGAAAATTGATCCTTGGTGTTTGTAATGGATTTCAAATACTAACCGAAGCAGGGTTATTGCCAGGCGCTTTAAGAAGAAATCAACGTTTGAAATTTCATTGTGACACTATTGATTTAAAAGTAGAAAACAACCAAACCCCGTTCACCCTAGAATATCAGGAAGGTGAAATGATTCGAATTCCCATTGCCCATGGGGATGGAAATTATTATTGTGACCAAGAGACATTGGAACAATTAAAGAAGAACAATCAAATTGTTTTCAGATATAAAGGGACCAATCCAAATGGTTCTATTTCTGAGATTGCAGGAGTGATCAACGAGAGGGGAAATGTTTTAGGATTAATGCCTCATCCAGAACGTGCTGTTCACAAGTGGCTCGGAACAGATGACGGAAAACGGATGTTTTCATCTATTTTAAGTTACTGGAGGCAACAACATGGTACAGCATAAAGAACCAACTCCCGAGCAAATCGCCCAGCTAAAGGTCTATCGGGAAATGGGATTAACGGACGAAGAGTTTGATAAAGTGATCGAGATTCTCGGGCGAAAACCTAATTATACGGAAACGGGAATATTTAGTGTCATGTGGTCCGAGCATTGCAGCTATAAAAATTCGAAGGTGGTCTTAAAGCGTTTTCCCACTTCAGGCCCGCATGTCTTGCAAGGTCCTGGAGAAGGGGCTGGAATTGTTGATATTGGTGATAACCAAGCGGTCGTGTTTAAAATTGAAAGCCACAATCATCCATCAGCCATTGAGCCTTATCAAGGTGCTGCAACGGGAGTTGGCGGGATTATTCGTGATGTTTTTTCAATGGGTGCACGTCCGATTGCCTTATTAAACTCACTCCGTTTTGGCGAACTTGATAACCCAAAAACGAAATATATTTTTGAAAATGTGGTCGCTGGTATCGCAGGATATGGTAACTGTATGGGCATTCCTACGGTTGGAGGGGAGATTTATTTTGATTCTTCATATGAAGGTAATCCTCTAGTCAATGCCATGTGTGTGGGTTTAATCAATCATGATGAAATTCAAAAAGGTGTCGCTAAAGGGATTAATAACCCGGTTATTTATGTTGGAGCTGCAACCGGAAGAGATGGTATACATGGAGCAACCTTCGCATCCGAGGAGCTGAGTGAAAATTCAGAAGCAAAACGTCCAGCTGTTCAAGTAGGCGATCCGTTTATGGAAAAATTGCTGCTGGAAGCGACTCTTGAATTGATTTCCTCAGGTCATGTAGTAGGAATACAAGATATGGGGGCTGCAGGATTAACCAGTTCCAGTTCTGAAATGGCCAGTAAAGCGGGAAATGGAATTGAATTAAACCTTGACCTCGTTCCACAACGTGAAAAAGGTATGAGTGCCTATGAAATGATGTTGTCAGAATCCCAAGAAAGAATGCTGGTGGTCGCCAAAAGTGGAAAAGAAGAGGAAGTTAAAATGATTTTTGACAAATGGGGACTTCACTCTGCTGTCATCGGCCGAGTGACAGATGATAATCATCTTCGATTACTCCATAAGGGAGAGGTCGTTGCGGAAATCCCGGCAGACAAACTGGCAGAAGATGCGCCGGTTTATTGTAAGCCCTCTAAGGAGGCTCCTTATTATGAACCATTTTCATCGTTAGACGCAGCTACAGCCATTGAAGAGCCAAGCGATTATAATTCTGTCTTACAGCAGCTGCTTGCCTCGACTACGATTGCCAGTAAAGAGTGGGTATATCAACAGTATGATTATATGGTGAGAACAAATACGGCCGTCATACCAGGATCGGATGCTGCTGTTGTTGCGATTCGTGGAACACGGAAAGCATTGGCGATGACGACGGATTGCAACGGCAGGTATGTGTATCTTGATCCGTTTGTCGGAGGAGCAATCGCGGTAGCTGAAGCGGCCCGTAATGTGGTTTGTTCCGGGGCGGAACCTTTAGCGATTACAGATAACTTAAATTTTGGGAGTCCAGAAAAACCAGAAATCTTCTGGCAGTTTGAAAAGGCGGCAGATGGCATTAGTGAAGCTTGCCGACAACTCAATACGCCGGTTATTGGTGGAAACGTAAGCCTCTATAACGAGACAAAAGGAGAAGCCATTTTTCCAACCCCAACGATTGGCATGGTTGGGCTCATGAAAGATATCGCTCACATTACAACACAGGAGTTTAAAAATGAAGGCGATGTAATCTTTTTAATTGGGGAAACCAAACCAGAAATAGGCGGATCGGAATACCAAAAAATGATGACAGGCAAGATCGAAGGCCGTCCGCCGCAGATAAACCTTGATTTGGAAAAGAAGATTCAAGCCTTTACCCTTAAGATCATTCAAGGAGGAATCGTAAAATCTGCTCATGATACGGCAGAAGGCGGTTTAGCAGTTGCAATAGCTGAAAGTTGTATTGGCGGGAGGTTGGGAGCAAAAATTCATTTAACTGATGAATTGCGTACGGACCTAAGTCTCTTTAGTGAAACTCAATCTCGAATTATCGTTTCCGTATCGGAGGAACACGCTGAGAAGATAAAAGAAATGGCTAAACAGCAAGAGGTTCCGATAAAAGAAATCGGGAAAGTGAAGGGCAAAGAAGTTTCTATCTCTCATAATGGAAATAACGTGATCTCACAACCTGTTGTTTCATTGGATGCAGCATGGCGGAATACTATTCCTGATATAATGCGTTCCGGATTACTAAAAAAGTTTAACATGCAGGAAATCTCTGCAAGTTTACCGTAAAGGAGTGAAACAGATGAGCGACGCGTACCGTCAAGCTGGAGTCAATATTGATGCGGGAAATGAAGCGGTTGAAAGAATGAAAAAACACGTAAAAAAAACCTTCCGTAAAGAGGTATTAACGGGACTAGGAGGGTTTGGGGCTTTATTTAAACCAGATCTAACAGGGATAGAAGAACCTGTTTTTGTTTCAGGTACCGATGGAGTAGGGACTAAATTGAAGATTGCCTTTGCCATGGACAAACACGATACCATTGGAATGGATGCCGTTGCTATGTGTGTAAATGATGTAATCGTCCAAGGGGCCGAGCCTCTTTTTTTTCTAGACTATCTTGCCTGCGGTCAGATCGTACCGGAAAAAATTGAAGCCATCGTAAAAGGGATTGCAGATGGATGTGTGCAGGCTGGGTGTGCGCTAATCGGCGGCGAGACTGCTGAGATGCCAGGTATGTACCAGGACGAGGAATATGACATCGCCGGCTTTACAGTAGGCATGGTGGATCAAAAACATCTTATTGATGGAACCAAAGTAAAAGCTGGTCAGGTTCTTATTGGTTTAGCTTCGAGTGGAATACATAGCAACGGCTTTTCACTTGTCCGAAAGGTTCTATTAGAGGATGCTAAACTCTCATTAAGTGACTATGTTGATGAATTAGAATCTGAATTGGGAAGAGTGCTGCTTGAGCCAACCAAAATTTATGTGAAATCGGTCCTTTCAACTATAAGGGAATTTCATGTCTCTGGTCTCGTGCATGTGACAGGCGGAGGCTTCTATGATAACATTCCACGAATTCTTTCCAAAGGCATGCAGGCTGTTATTAATCATGGGTCATGGAAGGTCCCGAAAATTTTCTCCTTTATCCAAGATAGAGGCAATATATCCGATTATGATATGTTCCGAACCTTTAATATGGGAATTGGCATGATTTTAGTGGTAGATGCTAAAGACACCAAGGCCATTATAGAGCACTTACAAACGTTAGGTGAAACGGTGTACGAAATTGGTACTGTGCAAAGCGGTACTAATGATGTCGTTATCAAAAAGGAGTAAGTATGAAGATCGCCGTTTTTGCTTCTGGTACGGGTTCTAATTTTGCTGCGATTCTAGAATCCATCCAATCGAAAAAAATCATGAATGTTGAAGTGGTTTTACTAGTCAGTGATCGCCCAAAAGCCCTTGCAGTCCAGAAAGCCAGGGATGAACGGATCCCTGTGTTCACTTTTAATGCTGAAGACTATCCAAATAAACAAGTATATGAAGAAGAGATTCTAAACGAGTTAACAAAAAGGGAAGTTGATTTTATCGTATTGGCTGGGTATATGAGACTGTTGGGGCCTGTTTTACTCCAGGCTTATGATGGAAAAATCATTAATGTTCATCCTTCTCTATTACCAGCTTTCCCAGGAAAAGATGCCATTGGTCAAGCGCTTGATTATGGGGTAAAGGTTACTGGAGTCACGGTCCATTATGTCGACGAAGGAATGGATACAGGACCAATTATCGACCAACGAGCAGTCACAATCGATCCGGATGAAACAAGGGGAACATTAATAAAAAAGATTCAAGAACAGGAGCACCGATTATTGCCAGAAGTAATCCAAAGATTGGCTTCCAGGCATGCATTTTAAAAACACTAAAGGTTAGGCATCACACTTAATAAATGTGTGGTGCCTCTTTCAATCTTTCAAGATTCCAAAAACTTAGTAATTTTTCTAATGGAACTTATATTCCTTATTATGGTTACGAATACTAATTTCATTTGCAGGATTTTTAGAAAAGGGAGGAAATTTCCAATTGGTAAAACAGCTTGTATTCTTTGCAGTAGTCTTGGTTGTGATAGCTGGACAGTTTTTTCCTTTACAAGCAATTGCTCAAAAGCTGGATAGTACGGTTCAATTACGCTTGCTTGAAACGACTGATGTACATATGTTTTTGGCGAACTATGATTATTATCAGACGAAACAGGACGATAAGGTTGGTTTGGTAAAAACCGCAACTCTTATCAAACAGGCACGAAATGAAGTGAAAAATTCAATGCTGTTTGATAATGGAGATGAAATTCAAGGGAATCCTTTGGGAGATTATATGGCGAAAAAGGGGTTAAAACCTGGTGAGGTACATCCTGTTTACAGGTTCTTTAATCAGTTGGGATACGATGCCGCCACAGTTGGAAATCATGAGTTTAATTACGGATTAGATTTTTTAAACGGAACATTCAATGACGCGAAAATGCCTGTGGTCAACGCCAATGTATTCAAGGCCGGAACCGATCAGCCATATTTTAAACCGTATGTGATTTTAAAGAAAACTGTGTTCGATAACGCTGGGAAAAAGCACACACTCAAGGTAGGAGTGATAGGCTTAGTGTCGCCGCAAATTATGGAATGGGATAAGGGAAATTTAGAAGGGAAAGTGGAAACTAGATCGATTGTAGAGTCGGCAAAGAAATACGTTACATTAATGAAGAAAGAGGGAGCAGATGTGATTGTGGCCCTGGCCCATACCGGAATTAGTGGTGAACCGTATCAGCCTGGCATGGAGAATGCAGGTTATTATGTCACACAAATAAAGGACATTGATGCCGTATTCACAGGGCATCAGCATAACACCTTCCCGGGCCCTCTTTATAAGGATTTACCAAACACTAATCTGGAGAAAGGTACCATTAACGGGAAGCCGGTTGTAATGGCTGGGGCTTTCGGCAGCCATCTTGGCGTCATTGATCTACAATTACAAAGACAGCGCGGAAAGTGGAAGGTAATTGATAGTAAAGCTTCATTGCGGCCGATTGTGGATGCAAGTGGAAATTCTGTTGTCCAAACGGACGAGCAATTAATGACTGCCATCAAGCCAGAGCATGAGGCCACGATTAAATATGTAAATCAACCTGTCGGGGAAACGACCGCTCCAATAATTAGCTATTTTGCACTCGTTCAGGATGATCCATCCGTTCAGATTGTTAATAATGCTCAAACGGATTATTTGGTAGAAAAACTGAAAGACCCGGCCTATAGTAAGTATGCAGGAATACCGGTTCTTTCAGCGGCAGCGCCTTTTAAGGCAGGAGGGCGAGGGGGGCCAAGTTATTATACGGACATTCCTGCGGGAACATTGGCCATTAAAAATGTGGCTGACTTGTACTTGTACCCGAATACACTTCAGGCAAAATTAATCACTGGTGCACAGCTTAAAGAATGGCTGGAAATGAGTGCCGGGCAATTCAATCAAATTAATCCCGCCAGCAGTAGGGAACTGCCATTAATTAACCTAAATTTCCCATCCTATAATTTTGATGTGATTGATGGAGTACAGTACCAAATTGATGTGACCAAGCCAGCTAAATATGATGGAAATGGGAATGTGATAAACTCCAGTTCTAGTCGGATCATCAATCTGACATATCAAGGAAAGCCGGTTGCAGATGATCAAAAGTTTATTGTGGCGACGAATAATTATCGTGCATCAAGTTCCACTTTCCCTGGGGTTAGTCAAGGTGAGATTGTGTTAAAAGCACCAGATGAAAATCGGCAAATTGTCACGAACTATATACAAGCACACAAGCCGCTTAATCCAACTGCGGATCAAAATTGGTCACTAGCAAAATTTAAAGGCACGGCCATCCTTGTATTTGATTCATCACCAAATGCCCAAAAATATCTAGGACAATATCAAAACATAAAAAAATGGGTCCCTCTACTGGAGGTTTTGCAAAGTATTCGATTAACTTAAACCAATAGCAATTGGAGTTTTTAATATACGGTTGCTCAAGGAGAGTTGCCCGCGTTTCAAAAAAAGCTGTCCCCAAAATATATTTTGAGGACAGCTTTTTTTTGGTGCAGAAGGACAAATGTTAATAATTGTATCAGGGTATAATCACATGTCAAAAAACATGGAGATTTGCGTATCTCTGTATTCTTTTGGAGTACATAACTTTATCTTTACAAAATTCCGATTAAATGAACGGATGTTTTCATATCCACAGAGATAAGCAATTTCGGTCATATTTTTTTCCGTTGTACTTAGCAAATAACAAGCATAGTTAATCCTCGTTTCATTTAAAAAATCGACAAAAGAAGTTCCAACGTTTACATTAAAATATTTCGATAAATAATGATAACTATAACCAAATGTATTAGCCATACTGTTTAAAGAAATGGATTCCGTAAAGTGGTCCTGGATATAAGTTAAAATAGAATGGAGCAGCTCTGGTTCTTTTTGTGCTTTAATGAGGGTGGTTTGTCTCATTAACTCCGAAACTAATAAATAGAGACTTGCTTTTTGATCTAGAAGATTTGAATTGACCGAAAAAAGTACATTTGAAATAAGTGTTTTTGCCTCTAATGATAGGTTGAAAACAGGGTTTTCTAATGAGCTTTTTTCGATCATCTTTTGAAATGTCGGTACATAATCAGGTGAAAAAATACAAATTTTAGCTCGTGATTGTGAATTCGTAATTACTGAGTGAATTTCATACGGTAATATTAGTAAAAATTGTCCAGTTTTTAAATGAAAACATCTTTGGCTAATTATCACTTCCATTTCTCCATCTACGACAAATACTAATTCAAAACAGCGGTGGAGATGGCTGGGGAAGTTCAAATCCGTCGTCTCAAAGTGTCTAATTAAATCAAAGTGCTGCGCTTCATAGATTAGCATTTTATTATTTTCCTTTTTATAAAAAGTTAAATTTTGTCTAGGATTATATAAGTTTTTTCTTGTTGTGTCAAACCAATGAGTGATACATTTTTAAATAGTTAGAAAAATAAAAAAGTCTTATTGCCAGTCTTATAGTTGGGAACCGTTTGGGAAGGAACATAAAAGGCTCCTCACAATTCTAGCTAATAACATCACCATTAAATAGTAAAAGGAGATAGGAAATGGAAAAAATTAATGTCGGAATGGTCGGCTATAAATTTATGGGTAAAGCACACAGTCATGCATATCGGGATCTTCCACTCTTTTTCCCAGACATAGTCCATCCTGAAATGAAGGTGATTTGTGGACGTGACCCAGAAGGTGTGGCGACTGCAGCTAAGCAATTCGGCTGGGAGGAATATACCACTGACTGGAGAACTCTCTTAGACAGAGATGATATTGATTTAATCGATATCAATGCACCAAGTGATGTACATAAAGAAATAACGATTGCCGCTGCACAAGCGGGGAAACATGTTTTTTGCGAAAAACCGTTAGCGCTTACATTGGAGGACTCTAGAGAGATGCTTCAAGTGGTGGAGGCGGCTGGGGTTAAGCATATGGTTGGGTTTAATTATCGTTTTGCCCCTGCAGTCATGCTCGCTAAAAAGCTTCTTGACGAAGGGAATTTAGGTGAAATCTATCATTTCCGCGCTCATTTTTTACAGGATTGGCTCGTCGATCCAAACTTTCCATTAGCCTGGAGATTACAGAAGGATGTTGCAGGGTCCGGTTCTCACGGAGATCTTGGTGCCCATCTGATCGATTTGGCTCATTATCTTATTGGGGACATGACGGAAGTGATTGGAATGAGTGAAACATTTATCAAAGAAAGACCAATTCCAGCTCAAATGACAGGCTTATCAGCAAAAGGCAGTGATAGTGGTGAAAAAGGGGAAGTATCAGTTGATGATGCAACCCTATTCTTGGCTCGTTTTGCGAACGGAGCGCTAGGAAGCTTTGAAGCTACTCGATTTGCTGCAGGACACCGCTGTACTAATTCATTTGAAATCAATGGAAGTAAAGGCAGTGTCATCTTTGACTTTGAACGGATGAATGAATTGCAGGTTTATTTCGTGGATGATCGAGAGGATGTTCAAGGCTTCCGCCGTGTCTTAGCCACTGACCCATCGCACGCGTTCGCTGAAGCTTGGTGGCCGCCAGGACACACAATCGGTTACGAACATACGTTTATTCATGAAGTAGTTGAACTGATGGAGTCCTTCCGTGAAAATCGGCAGCCAGTTCCAAACTTCCGTGATGGTGTAAAGTGCCAGGAAGTTTTAGCAGCTGTTGATTTATCGATTGAAAAACGCCAATGGATCCGAATATCTGACGTATAAACTAACTTATCAAAGGAGTGTAAGAGCCATGCAAAAAAAGGCATTAATCGTTTGGGGCGGATGGGATGGCCATCAGCCAGAGCAGGTAGCCGAAATATTTAAAGGAATCCTAGAAGAAGAAAACTTCCAAGTGGAGGTTTCCAATTCACTAGACTCATATGCAGACAAGGAGAAGTTAAAGTCCTTGGATTTAATTGTTCCTCACTGGACGATGGGACAAATTGAAAGAAAATATGTCTTAAATATCTCTGAAGCAGTTGCGGCAGGTGTTGGTTTAGCTGGCTGTCACGGGGGAATGTGTGACTCTTTCCGTAACAATGTAGACTGGCAATTTATGACAGGAGGAAATTGGGTCGCTCATCCTGGTAATGATGGTGTGGAATATACAGTAAACATCAAGCATTCCTCTAGTCCATTATTAGAAGGGATCTCTGATTTTAAACTCGCTAGTGAGCAATATTATCTTCATTACGATCCAGCTGTGGAAGTGTTAGCTACTACCAGATTCCCGGTTTTTCACGGACCACATGCAGCTAATAAAGCAGTTGATATGCCAGTAGTATGGACAAAACGCTGGGGCCTTGGAAATGTGTTCTACAATTCATTAGGCCATCAGGCGAACATTGTTGCTATGCCTGAGGTTTCGTTGATTATGCGCCGCGGATTCCTATGGGCTGCGGAAGGAAAGAAACGGGCTGAGGAATTAGATGTAGATTCAATTTATGGAAATGTGCGTGCATATACTGGCATGGGAGACAGTCAATAAGATTGGTGTTGGAGAATACTAAACTAGGAGGACCTAATATGAAAAAATTAAAAATTGGTATTATCGGCTGTGGAAATATTAGTTCTATTTATCTGGAAAACTGTCAGAAGTTCCCTCACCTTGAGCTGATTGCCTGTGCGGATTTAGATGTAGAGCGTGCACAATCCCAAGCTGAAAAGTTTGGTGTTCCTAAAGCTTGCACCGTGGAAGAACTGCTTTCTGACCCAGCGATTGAACTAGTGATCAATTTAACGATTCCAAAAGCACATGCCGCTGTCTGCATTCAGGCACTCGAAGCAGGCAAGCATGTTTATACGGAAAAACCACTTGCTGTTACACGCGAGGAAGGAAGACAAATTTTAGAAACAGCTAAAAAGAAAAATCTCCTTGTTGGCAGTGCACCTGACACTTTCTTAGGTGCTGGTATTCAAACCGCCATCCACTTGATTGAACAAGGTGAAATCGGTGAACCGATTGGGGCGTCTGCCTTTATGATTTGCCGCGGGCACGAACATTGGCATCCAGATCCTGCCTTCTATTATGATACAGGCGGCGGACCGATGTTTGATATGGGACCATATTACTTAACAGCATTGGTGGCTCTTTTAGGACCGATTAAACGAATTTCTGGATCTGTTCGGATTAGTTATCCTGAAAGAACGGTGCTTAGCCAGCCAAAAGCAGGTACTAAAATTGAAGTATCAACCCCAACGCACATTTCAGGTGTGATTGATTTCGCATCGGGGGTAATCGGAAACATTACAACAAGCTTTGATGCATTTGGCGGTACATCCCTGCCTCCAATTGAAATATATGGAAGTGAAGGCACTTTACTTGTTCCTGATCCAAATACGTTCGGTGGTCCGGTCAAAATAAGAAAACGGGATGAAAATGATTTTAAAGAGGTTCCTCTTGCTTACGGGAACGCCCAAAACAGTAGAGGACTTGGTGTCGCTGATATGGCCAAAGCGATTCTCGAAGGCGGGAATTATCGAGCAAATGGCGATTTAGCGTATCATGTTTTAGAAGCGATGCATGGCTTCCATGATTCTTCTGATAATGGTAGACACTATCTAATGGAAAGTACATGTAGTCGCCCTGAATCGGTTCCTTTTGAATTACAGGCTAAGTAAAAATAAAATTTTTTGGTAAACTTCAGAAACTTCTCTGAAACTATTTATATTGGTTGGACTAACTTGAAAAAAATCTACTTGTTTCATTTTGAAATGAGTAGGTTTTTATTAATTTTTAGACTTTGCTGTTTTCATATTTTAGATAAATTAAAATTGGAGGCCTAGAATGAGTAAATTAAAGGCGATTCAAGTTGGAACAGGGGGATTTGGCACCTCTTGGCTAGAAATTTTGGAAAACTTTCAAGAAATAGAGGTAGTGGCAGTAGTTGATGTTAATCCCGATAATCTTGAGAATGCGAAAAAGTTTGTTAAGAATCGTTCCGTTGAATACTATACTGACCATTTAGAAGCCTTTGCAAAAAGTAAGGCAGACATTGCAGTGATTATTACTCCTCCCCAAACACATAAAAAGCTAGCCCTTGATGCGTTAGCCTATGACTTGCATGTATTTATGGAGAAACCAATCGCGCAAACCTTTGAAGATGCAAAAGAGCTGCTGGAAAAATCAAAAATCTATAAGAAATTTATTATGATCAGTCAAAATTATCGCTGGAGGCCGGAAATACAAGCTGTTAAAAAGGCAGTAGAAGAAGAGGTCATTGGAAAAGTAGAATACGTTGAATGGAACTTTCGCCGTTCTACCCAATTCGGGGGATGGAGAGATCAATATTCCGAGATTCTAATTGAGGATATGAGCATTCATCACTTTGATTTAATGAGATATCTTCTAGATGTCAATCCTTCTGCTGTTTTTGCCAAAAGTATGAAGCCTTCCTGGAGTTGGTTTAATGGCAATAGTACGGCTACTATAGTCATGGATTTTGAGGGGATCCTAATTAACTATTTTGGCAGTTGGGTTACGAGAGGGAAAGAAACACCATGGAATGGCGATTTTAAGCTGGTAGGGGAAAATGGTGTCATTGAATTAATGGATAATTGCCCTACCATAACGTTTGAAAATGGACAAACCAGACCATTAGAAGTAGTGCCAATGGAATATGAGGACCGGGAGTACTCCCTCTACGAAATGGTTTCAGCCATTAAACAAGGAAGAACTCCGATAACGGATCTTTCTGATAACATCCAAAGCTTCGCCGTTGTGGGAGCTGCTTTACGATCTATTAAACAAAATAAGGAAATTGATGTTCAAGATATGATTGAAATGAGGAGTGTGGAACTATGAACCTAGGTGTATTCGCCGTATTATTTTCAAATATGCCTTTAGTCGAAATGTTGGATTACATTAAAGAACGTGGCCTGGACACTGTTGAAATTGCTACAGGAGGCTATGTGGGAAACGCCCATTGCAATCCTAATGAATTACTAACAGACCGAACTAAACTGGAACAATTTAAACAGGCATTTGAATCTAGAGGAATCAAAATAAGTGCCTTAAGCTGCCATGGAAATCCGCTCCATCCAAATAAGGAAATTAGTGATGAGCACCATGACGTTTTTGTTGATACAGTGAAGCTTGCATCTATTTTGGGTGTGGAAAGTGTCGTTACCTTTGCGGGATGTCCGGGTGAATCAGATTATTCACAGTATCCTGTTTGGATCACAAATCCTTGGCCGGATGACTTTTCTAAGGTGGTTCAGTGGCAATGGGAAAATAAAGTAATTCCGTATTGGAAGAGACAGGCCGAGTTATTAGAAGATTATAAGGTACGAGTGGCGATTGAGCCACACCCAGGCTTTGTTGTCTATAATACTGAGACAGCATTGCGCTTACGAAATGAGTGCGGTGACCGAATTGGCATCAACTTTGATCCAAGTCACTATTTCTGGCAAGGAATGGATCCAGTTGCTAGTATTAAGGTTTTAGGTGATGCTATTGTCCATTTCCATGCGAAAGATACAAAGATTGATAATCAAAATTGCCAGCTTAATGGTGTCCTTGACATAAAATCATACAAGGACATTGCTAATCGGTCTTGGGTATTTAGAACAGTGGGATATGGTCATGGAGAAGATGTATGGAGAGATATGATAAGTGCTCTTCAAGTGATTGGGTATCAAGGTGCCATTAGTATTGAACATGAGGATGGCCTTATGAGTGTTGAAGAAGGATTTAGTAAGGCGGTGACTTTTTTAAAGGATATGGTAATTAAAGAAGGGGCCAAGGAATTGTGGTGGGCCTAGATACGAAATTGAAAGAAGGCATCCATTTTGGGTGCTTTTCTTCTGTTTATTAAACCAATTACAAGAATAATATAACGATAATATAATTATGTAAACTTATATAATTCCTTTTACAGGATGTATATTTTCAAACTGAATTTCTCGATTCAAACACGTTTTATATGCATATACTAATAGTCTTTTTGAGCCATTCACATTAATCAGTAACTCCGATAAGATAAATAATATAAAAAATGAAGGCACGATTGAGTCAACTTTTTAACTTAGTGAGGAAAGGAGAACAAGGTGAACACAGATCAAGCTTTTGACTTTTTAAAAGCGGCCGGAGTTTCAGACGATATTTGTGTTGAAACGGTAAGACGTTGGCTGCGTGAGCGTAAAATTAAATACGAGGCTAAAAGTGCAATTCAACAAACAAACTATATACTACAAGATACAGATCAAGCGATCAACTTTTTAAATGATGCAGGTGTTGCTGCAAGTATGGGCATTCAAGTCGTTCAGCGCTGGCTATATGAAGGTAAAATTCAAAAAGTAGGAAACGGAAATCAACTAACCGAATACATATCAAATGTTAAAAATCCCAAGCATTTAATCAAGCCGCCTTCAGAGCAAGATAAACTAATCCGGGAATTAAAAGCTAAAGTAAAAGTTCAGGACGATCATATAAAAGAGTTAGAGGAGCTCCATAAAACGTCAGTTAAGACGATTATTCAGCAAAGAAACAAATTACAAAAAGAAATCCTCAACTTAGAGCTTGAGAAAAATGAATTACAAAAGGAAATGAGAAAAGTATTAAAAGAGAATATTGAGCTGAACAGTGAATTGTTATATTTAAAAGAAAAACTATCTAAACAAGGAAAAAGAGTTCCTGATAGGGCCCAGACCACAGCACCAGGACAAAGACTGGATTTCCGCCAAAAATTAGGGCTATCAAAAACCGCGAGTGAAAAAGAAATTTTAACAAGATATAAAAAACTATTAAAGATCACCCACCCTGATCAAGGCGGCAACGCGGTTGTCTTTCATTATGTGAAAACAGATTATGATCAATTTAAAAATAGTCTGCAAGAATAAAGACCGATAGGGTGAGGAAGATGATGGATCATCAACATAAATGGAATAAAAAACATCGGGAACGACTGGAACAAATCAAGGATCCTATACCGAATCCTAGATTAATGAAGCTATCGGAATATCTAAAAGGGGGCATTGCCCTTGATTTTGCCTGTGGTCTTGGAGGAAACAGTTTGTTTCTTTCCCGAAAGGGTTACAAAGTACAAGCCATGGATATTTCGGATGTTGCGATTACTTTTATACAGGACCAGGCTGCAAAATATAATCTGCCAATCAATGCTAGGCAAGCAGATCTTACTTCATTGAACCAAAAAAGCTGGGACAACCAATCCTTTGACATCATTGTTGTCACCTATTACCTTGATCGCAGGATTTTTTCTATGATAAAAAAGATCCTTAGTTCGGATGGATACTTTTTCATGGAGACCTATTATCAGGTACCCAACACGGTGAAAAAGGGAGTATCAGATCAGTACAAGCTGAAGCCTAAAGAGTTGTTACAGGAGTTCGGAGATTGGCAAGTTCTGTATTATGAAGAAGACGAACATGAGGGAAGGCAAACCATATTTTGCAGGAAATGTTAACCACAGGATACTAGTTGGAAGAAGGCACTATCCCAAGTATGAGGTCGGTGCCTCACATTAATACCTAGGGAGTATCAAAAGGATCACAAAGAATCACCTTTGTGATCTTTACTTTGCATCATTTTAACAAACGATTACTGTACCCTATGAAGTAGGAGCTACTGCGGTGTTTTTAGCTTCTGAAGGAGCAAACGCGATCACGGGAACATCGCTTAATGTTTCGGGAGGAATGTTAGCTTAAATTAGCTTTAAAGGCAGAAATTTACAAATCCGCTTTAAATTTATTACTTTTTCTGAGACAGCCACTCTGAAACAATCTTTGCTTGATCAGGCGAAATGACCCCTGAAGGCATCGCATTTCTCCCGTGGTTAATGATATTCTCAATCTCATTTTTTGAATACTTAGATCCAATTTTGGTTAAATTTGGACCTGCACCGCCTTGAAGATTTTGACCATGACAGGTAACACAATTGTTGCTCACAATCTGTTCTGCCTTATCAGCAGAGGAAGTACCCTTATCTTGAGCGGCATTTGTTGCCTGTTTTTGAGGTCCTTCGTAAGAAAATAATAAAAATACTAGCAATCCAGCAAGGATGACATTGGCTCCCATCGTAACCCATATTTTTTTCATTTCATTTCACCTCCATGACTATAAAAAGAACCAGTTTAAAATATTGATGACCAATTATAAAAAAGTGACCAGACAAGACCACTGAAGATTAATCCAGTAATAAATAGGCTCCAAGAATGTTTTTTTTCTTCCCAGCATCCAACGATAAGGGCAAGTCCCAATGTAAATCCAATAAACGCAAGCCACGGGAAGGTCTCATTGGCTTTCAAACAATAAAGTCCAAAGGTCGCTGTTAAAAGAATAGATAATAGGAGTTCGCTTAATAAGGATAATTCTGTTTTTACGTGAGTGTCCATAGTTTTCCTCCACTTAAGGTTTTAAGGCGAAGGCCTTTCCATTAATCTGCGCCCCTGCTTTTATTAAATTCCAAGTTATCGCCTTTTTCCAGCCTTTGATCGGTCTGGGAAGGTGTTTCATCATGCTTAAAAGGCTTGTTTCCTCGATTAGGGTCCTGATGGAGATTATCCAAGCCATTTCTTTAAATACATTAATGTTAATATGTACCTATCAAGACAACTTAGTCGAGAAATCATTAGACAAATTTTGTAAAAATTGGCTGTGTCAAAGGTTATTGTTGATTTTTGAAACGTTGTTGTTTGTAGCGGAAGGAGCTCGACTCCTGCTGGGGTACGGGGGCAACAGTTGTTAACAAATGATAAGTGAAATCAACCATAATACTTGAACCAATTTTACCTTATCTAATAAATATAAACTTGGTCGCTTAAAATAGTCAGAAAGCACTATATACTTATTTTTATTATCGAATATCTCTAAATCGAGTTATTTTTCTTGACGGCAAAAAAGGGTGGGAGTATGATGGTTACGTTAATTAATACAGGTTACTTATTGTTACCTAATAAAAAGAAAGTTTTCTTTTATAAATGAACTTTTAGGGATGTGTAAAAATGGTGGAAGTTACCTTAATGATTCATCACAGAGGAAAAAATTATTTAACAAATGTAATGGTAAAGAAGGGCACACCAGAAAAACAAATTTTGCAGTTCGCAAAGAAACAAATTAAGAAACAAAGGTTAAATTAAGTAGGCATGTCTGATAATATCTTCAGGATCTGAATGAAAGGGGAAAAATTTCCTTGAATGAGAAAAAAGCTGTCGGAGAAAAAGCGGCCGATTATGTGAAAGATGGAATGGTCATTGGACTTGGGACGGGATCAACTGTTTTTTATACCATCACGAAACTAGGAGAACTCGTTCATCAGGGTCTCTCCATAAAGGGTGTCCCGACTTCCTTGCAGACAGAGACATTGGCAAGGAAATTAGGCATTCCATTGGTATCGTTTAAAGATATAGACCGTATTGATGTGGCGATTGATGGGGCAGATGAAGTAAATCCAGACTTGGAGCTCATTAAAGGCGGCGGCGGAGCCCTATTACGAGAGAAAATCATTGCTAAAGCAGCTGACACTTTTATTGTCGTGGCTGACTCACATAAAATGGTCAATACATTAGGAACCTTCCCACTTCCCGTAGAAGTAGTACCTTTCGGAATGGAAATGACACGAAAATATTTGGAAGTTCTTGGCGGTTCACCAGCGCTGCGGCAAACCAGTGGAAGCCCCTACCAAACAGATAATGGGAATTATATTTTTGACTGCAGCTTCCAAAAGATCACCCATCCTGATGATTTAGAAAGGGACCTGAATCTCATACCTGGCGTGGTTGATAATGGATTATTTGTTGGGATGGCCGACATCGTCATAACCTTGAATCGACATAAGGAAATTGACATTAATAGGCGAAAATAAATTGGGTTTGAATTAGGGAAAATAAATCAGTAGTACAAAATATCATTTTTTCGATTAAGAGGAGAAACAAACATGGAATCACTGACTTTTGTATTATTTGGAGCAACGGGTGATTTAGCAAAGAGAAAAATATATCCTGCTCTTTATAATTTATATATAGATCAAAAGCTGCCAGCATCCATCTCCATTATTGGACTTGGCAGAGGGGAATTATCCCATTTGGAGTTTCAAGAGAAAGTAAAAGAATCGATCGTAGAGTTTTCCCGTCGGTTAGAGCATGAAGCAAGCCAAATGGGGGATTTTTTAAAGGCTTTTCGTTTCAGTACATTAAATATCAATCAAACAGAGGATTATCAAAAACTGCTCAAATTGATTAAGGAAAGAGAAGAAGAATTGCATTTAGCGGAAAATCGCATGTTCTACCTGTCGGTTGCACCAGAATTCTTCGATACAATCGCGCTGAATATTAAACAAAGCGGTTTAGGTGCAGCCAAGGGATGGAAACGATTAATCATCGAAAAACCATTTGGGCATGACCTTCAGTCTGCTAGGGAGCTTAATGAAAAACTTAGCAGGGCCTTCGAAGAAGAAGAGATTTTTCGAATTGATCATTACCTTGGAAAGCCAATGGTGCAGAATCTAGAAGCGCTTGAATTTGCGAACCCCGTTCTACAGTCGATCTGGAATAAAGAACATATTGCGAATGTTCAAATTACAGCCAGTGAAACGGTTGGAGTCGAAAAACGAGCGGGTTACTACGATCAAGCGGGTGCAATTCGCGACATGGTACAAAATCATATGCTGCAAATGCTTATGATGACTGCGATGAATTTGCCTTACAAAGTCAATGCAGCCGAAATTCGTAATGAGAAACGTAAGGTAATGGAAGCCCTTCGTCCAATCAGTAAAGAAGATGTTCACTTGCACATTGTCCGTGGACAGTATGCTACTGGAGAAGTGGATGGAAAGTCAGTGGCAGGTTACCGAGAGGAGCCGGGGGTTAATCCTTCTTCTCAAACCGATACCTTTGTGGCGGGCCGTTTATGGATTGATAATCCATTTTGGAGTGGTGTACCGTTCTATATACGGACAGGAAAAAGAATGAAGGAAAAATCTACTCGAATTGTCATCGAATTTAAAAATCCCTTAAAACTGATTTATAACGAAGATGACCAAAACGTAGAGCCTAATCTATTCATCATTGAAATCAGCCCAAATGAAAATATTACGCTGCAGTTGAATAGTAAGAATCCATTGAATGGGAAAATAAAACCTGTAAGAATTAATTTCTCTTGTGAAGATTCGAAACACAATGGTTTAGGCATACCTGAAGCTTATGAGAGACTGATTTACGATGCGATAATCGGGGATTCTACCTTTTTTGCTCATTGGAAAGAGGTTGAACTATCTTGGGAATGGGTACAGCCAATTCTGAATGCATTTGAGGAGAACCGATTGCCACTTCATGAATATTCGTCTGGTTCCTATGGACCCGAAGCATCTGAATCCCTGTTAGCTAATAATGGCTTCAAATGGTGGTTGGATGAGCGTCAAGAAAGCAAAGTGATATCACAACAGAAATAAGGAATATCTAGGAGGAAACTGACATGTCAGGAACAATTGAGAACTTAGCAGTAACAACCATCCGGACTTTATCTATCGATGCGGTCAATGCGGCCAATTCTGGCCATCCCGGTCTACCAATGGGAGCAGCTCCGATGACCTATGCATTATGGGCGAACCATTTGAATCATAATCCTAAAAATCCAAACTGGTTTAACCGTGACCGATTTGTTTTATCAGCAGGCCATGGTTCCAGTTTGTTATATAGCATGCTTCATGTTTTTGGGTATGATGTTTCAATGGATGATTTAAAGAACTTTAGAAAGTTAAATAGCAAAACTCCAGGACATCCTGAATTCGGGCATACCCCTGGTGTTGAAGCGACAACTGGGCCATTAGGACAAGGGATTGCCAATGCTGTTGGGATGGCTATGGCGGAAGCCCATCTGGCAGCTAAGTTTAATAAACAAGAGTTTCCTGTTGTCGATCATTATACCTATGCATTAGTCGGCGATGGGGATCTAATGGAGGGTATTTCCTACGAAGCAATGTCAATGGCAGGGCATATGAAGCTAGGAAAACTGGTTGTATTATATGATTCAAATGATATCTCCCTCGATGGGGAATTAAACGTTTCCTTCTCCGAAGATATCAAGAAAAGAGCAGAATCTGCCCACTGGCAGTATCTAAGAGTGGAAGATGGCAACGATATTGAAGCTATTACAAAGGCCATCCAATCAGCAAAAGAAAATACGGACCAGCCGAGTTTGATTGAAATTAGAACGATAATTGGTTTTGGCAGCCCGAAAGTAGCAGGAACCAATAAGGCTCACGGTGCGCCGCTTGGAGCAGAAGAAGGTAAAGTGACTAAACAAGCCTATAACTGGCTTTATGAAGAAGATTTCTACGTTCCAGACGAAGTCAGAGCCCATATTGAACAGTTAAATCGCAAAGGAATGGAAACAGAACAAAGCTGGAACCAATTATTTGATTCCTATCAAAAAGAGAATCCAGAATTGGGCGAACAGTTAACCAATGCGATATCAGGAAAAGTCCTCATCGATACCAACGATATATTAACGTTCGATAGCGGCAAATCAGTGTCAACTCGCGTAGCCAGCGGGGATGCCATTAACCATTTTGTAAAATCAGTGCCAGCCATTTTTGGAGGAAGCGCGGACCTTTCCCACTCTACGATGACTGAGATTAAAGGGGAAGAAATTTTCGCTGTTGAATCATACGGTGCTCGCAATGTTTATTTCGGTGTCCGTGAGCATGCAATGGGTGCCGCAGCAAACGGGATGGCTTACCATGGCGGATTAAAACCATTTGTTAGTACATTCTTTGTATTTAATGATTATCTGCGTCCTTCCATTCGTTTAGCAGCTTTATCAAAATTGCCGGTTATCTATGTGTTTACACACGATTCCATTGCAGTTGGGGAAGATGGACCAACACATGAGCCAGTAGAGCACTTAGCTGCCCTTCGTGCGATCCCAGGCCTTACTGTAATCAGACCAACGGATGCTAATGAAACCGCAAGTGCGTGGGCCTATGCTCTTCAACAAACAGAAGGACCAGTCGCCTTGGTGCTGAGCCGTCAAAATTTACCGGTATTTAATGAAACAAAAGCCAATGTAGACAAAGTATCCAAGGGTGCTTATGTCTTAACCGAAACCAATTCGAACCCAAATGTAATTTTAATGGCCACAGGGTCTGAGGTCTCCTTGGCTGTCAATGCAAAAACCGAACTGGAAAAAGAAGATATTTCCGTTCGGATCGTCGCAATGCCAAGCTGGGAATTATTTAACAAGCAGTCAGCTGATTACAAAGAGGCTGTGCTCCCATCTTCGGTAACAAAGCGTGTCGCAATCGAAATGGGGATCCGATTAGGATGGGAACGTTATGTCGGGTTTGAAGGACATGTCCTTTCGATTGAGTCATTCGGTGCTTCAGGAGATGGTGGATCCGTCATGAAACATTTTGGCTTTACGACTGAAAATGTCGTTCATATCACCAAAACTCTATTGAATAGGTAGGCTGTGTTCAGGTCCATTGTTGATTATTAGCATGGTGACGGGAATGGAATGCCCCTCAAGACTCTTGCGGGAATAAAAGGCTGGGGAGATCCTACAGAGGAGATTTAGCGCCGATGAGGCTCCCCGGACAGTAATGATTTGTTATTGTTCTTTAAAGATTGACACCTTTACAGGTAAGCGGCAGCCGCTTTAAGAAATGAAAATAGTGGACATACAGTTGAAAAAAATCAAAATTAATTTATAATTAGCTATGGGAGGAGATTTAACATGAAATTTTTTATTGACACAGCAAATTTAGAGGACATTAAAAAAGCTTATAAGATCGGGGTTCTATCAGGTGTTACGACAAACCCTTCCCTTGTTGCTAAAGAGGGAGTTAAATTTGAAGATCGTATCGCAGAAATCTTAAATGCCGTTCCTGAGGTAGAATCTGTATCTGCTGAAGTAACTCCAAACGCTTTAACAGCGGAACAAATGATTGCGGAAGCGGATGAACTTATTAAAATTAATGGCGGAGATAAAAATATCACCATTAAACTTCCAATGACATTAGATGGCTTAGAGGCATGCCGATACCTTACTAAAAAAGGTGTTAAAACAAATGTTACCCTTATTTTTACAGTTAACCAAGCATTATTGGCAGCGCGTGCAGGCGCAACTTATGTTTCCCCATTCTTGGGCCGTTTAGATGATATTAGCGAAGACGGAGTTCAACTTGTTGCAAAAATTGCTGAATTGTTCCGTGTTCATAATCTAGATTCACAAATCATTGCTGCATCTGTTCGTCACCCTGACCATGTTACTCGTGTAGCATTGGCTGGCGCACATATTGCGACAATTCCATTCAAGGTAATTGAGCAATTATCAAAGCACCCATTAACTGATCAAGGTATTGAGAAGTTTGCGGCTGATTGGAAAAGTGCTCTTTAATTAAAAGTAAAAAGACAAAAGGGTTAGAGATCTTTTATAAATCTCTAACCCTTTTACTTTTGAAGGAATGTAACTGTCCGACAATTATAAATATAACAGTTGGTGTGAAAATCATTTATTTATTTTGCATCCAGTTGTTTGCCCACTGCCTAATAGGTCCAAGTATTTTCCCAAGTTCGGTGCCTTTTTGGGTTAATAAATATTCTGTTCTGACAGGACGTTCAGGTATCACATGACGCAGAACGATTCCATGCTCTTCTAATTCTTTCATTCTCTCCGTCAGCACGCGCTTACTTAAATCAGGAATAAGGGCATTTATTTCACTAAAACGCTTAGGACCGCTTAGTAAAACGTATATGATTAATCCTGTCCATCTTTTTCCTATGAGTTCAAACGATCTTTCAACCTCCGGACAAAGGTTGGCCTCCTCTTCCATCCAATCACACACTTTCTTTTTAATATTTAGCTATTATTTGTCTCCTATATACTTATTGTAACCATAGATAACTTACTTAAAAAGCTTAATTTTTGAAATATTAAAGAAAAAACGACTTAACCATGAAAATGTAAAAAATTCGCCATACAATTTTGAGAAAAGCAGAGGAAAAAATAGAGGATTTGAGTGCAAAAATAAATTTAGGGAAAAGCCTATTTATATCAGAGCTTTTCCCTAATAACATTTCTTTTATCATTATAGAGGATCGTGATTCATCAACCCATTAAGCTGTAATTCTTTTTGGACTTGGAAAGGTAATGTCTTCAGGACGAATAGTTATTAACCTCTCTAATAATTCTAGTTTTCCTTTTGTTTCTTTTATTTCCCTTGTACAGACCACGTTTGTTTGTTTAAGATGATCAATCATAGTTGTTACCAATTGGTTGAAATTAGCTGAGTTTGTTAATAGATATTCAATTAATTCGATGGCTGCTTGTCTTTCTTCTTCGTTCTTTATGGCGAAGATATTTTGTTTTTCCGTCTCAAATACAAATATCGATTGTAAATCCTCTGATACTCTAATTCCAAAGACCTCATTTTTAGTTCCATAATAATCATTACTTCTAATCCGCATCATGCCGATGCTAACAAGCGCTTCATAAAAAGGAAAGTTCTTGTCGGGAGAACGAAAATGGCTAAGTTCGATGTTAGAACTTTGATCTATAAATATTTCTTTTTCTAATTCGGTTTGGATGACTTTAGAATCTAGTAAGTTCACATTAATGACCTCTTTTCTACAAATTAATTTATATACAAAAAGAAACAAAGGAACAAAAAGTAACCTTCTACATATTTATTATAAGGAAAACAATTAAATAAATCAACTGATTAGGACGGTATATAAATTAATACCCTAATCAAAAAGAGACAAAACGAGACATCAGTCTCGTTTTGTCTCTTTTAGTCTTCGTTCATTTTTGTTGAAGGTTGATATTGTCCGGTTTAAATTCTTGGCATGGTTCTTGCAAATATAAGAGTTGTAATCAATTTTTTCAGGGAGGTTGAAATAATGAGAACGTTGGAAAGCAAAGATGTAGCTTTAACTAGGGAAAAAGCACAGTGGATGTATCAAAAAATGTTAGAAATCCGTAAATTTGAGGACAGGGTCCATGAGTTATTTGCCCAAGGAATCTTGCCTGGATTTGTTCACTTATATGCTGGAGAAGAGGCAGTAGCTGTTGGGGTTTGTGCCCATTTAAATGATAAAGATAGTATTACAAGCACCCATCGCGGACATGGGCATTGTATTGCAAAAGGCTGCGATTTAAACGGTATGATGGCTGAAATTTATGGGAAAGTTACCGGGTTATGTAAGGGAAAAGGGGGATCCATGCACATTGCGGACCTTGATAAAGGGATGCTTGGGGCAAATGGAATTGTTGGCGGCGGATTTCCACTCGTCTGCGGATCGGCTCTAACTGCCAAGTATAAAAAGACAGACAATGTAAGCGTTTGCTTCTTTGGCGACGGTGCTCAAAATCACGGAACATTCCATGAAGGAATAAATCTAGCTGCCATTTGGAAGCTTCCAGTTGTATTCGTTGCTGAAAATAATGGTTATGCAGAAGCAACACCATTTTCATATGCGTCCAGCTGTAAATCCATTGTGGATCGTGCGATCGGTTATAACATTCCTGGAATTAAGGTTGACGGTAAGGATGTTTTGGCTGTTTACCAGGCGGCAGAAGAAGCGGTTCAAAGAGCGCGGCGCGGCGAAGGTCCAACCCTAATTGAATGTGTGACTTATCGTAATTATGGACACTTTGAGGGCGATGCTCAAAAGTACAAAACAGAGCATGAAAAGGCAGAGCATAAGCAAGAAAAAGACGCCATTCTTTTATTTAGAAATCATTTATTAAATGAGCAGCTTTTGGCTGAAAAAGAATTAATCACGTTAGAAGAATCTGTCCAAGAAGCGGTAAACCAAGCGGTGAAATTTAGTGAAGAGAGTCCGTATCCTAGTCCATCGGAATTGTTAACTGATGTTTATGTTTCCTATTAATTAATAGAAACCCCCGAATGGGAACCGAAGAATAATTTCTGATTTTTTAATTAAAAGGAGGAATCAATCATGACTAGAAAATTGAGTATGTCAGCCGCCATTAATGAGGCAATGAAACTTGCAATGCGTAAGGACGAGAATGTCATTCTAATGGGTGAGGATGTCGCTGGTGGAGCTCAGGTCGATCACTTACAAGATGAAGATGCATGGGGAGGTGTCCTTGGGGTCACTAAAGGGCTTGTTCAGGAATTTGGCCGTGAGAGAATACTAGATACTCCCATTACCGAGGCAGGTTATATGGGTGCGGCAATGGCCGCTGCATCTACGGGGCTGCGACCAATTGCAGAGTTAATGTTTAATGATTTTATCGGAAGCTGTTTAGATGAAGTATTAAATCAGGGAGCAAAGTTCCGCTATATGTTTGGCGGCAAGGCGCAGGTTCCAGTTACCATTCGGACTATGCACGGGGCTGGATTTAGAGCGGCTGCCCAGCATTCGCAGAGTCTATATGCATTGTTTACGGCTATTCCTGGTGTGAAAGTAGTTGTTCCATCCACGCCATATGAAGCAAAAGGATTATTACTGGCTGCAATTGAAGACAACGACCCGGTCATCTTTTTTGAAGATAAGACACTTTATAATATGACAGGTGATGTTCAAGAAGATTATTATACAATCCCATTAGGAAAGGCAGATATCAAGCGGGTAGGAACAGACGTCACGATTGTAGCGATCGGTAAACAGGTTCATACCGCATTAGAGGCGGCTTCACAACTATCTGCAAAAGGAATTGAAGTGGAAATTGTGGACCCTCGCAGTCTATCACCACTGGATGAAAAAACAATTCTTACCTCTGTAGAAAAAACAAACCGGTTAATTGTTATTGATGAGGCTAATCCAAGATGCAGCATCGCGACGGATATTGCGGCACTTGTGGCTGATAAGGGTTTCGATTATCTAGATGCACCAATTAAACGCATTACTGCACCACATACTCCAGTGCCGTTCTCTCCTGCACTTGAAGATCTTTATTTGCCTACACCAGAGAGAGTAGTTAGGGTAGTAACAGAGCTAGTAGGTGCACCATTAGAAGTGTAAAGAGAAAGGGGAGACAAGAAATGGCAGTAGAAGTAGTCATGCCGAAACTGGGAATGGCCATGAAAGAAGGAACGGTTTCCTTATGGAACAAGGGAGTCGGGGATTCAGTTGAAAAGGGAGAACCTATTGCGAGCGTCAATTCAGAGAAAATTGAAATTGACGTAGAATCTCCAGCAGAGGGAACAGTATTGAAAATTACTGTTCCCGAGGGAGAAGGAGTACCGCCTGGAACTGTTATTTGTTTTATTGGGAAACCTGGTGAAGAACTAACTGTGGGGCAGGCGGGAGTCCCTGTTCAAATGTATGAAGTGGAGAATGAGGCTTCTGCCATCAAACCTGTTGATTCAATCATACCAGCCAGAAAAGCAGGGGAACGGGTGAAAATTTCCCCAATTGCTAAAAAGATGGCTGAGGCTGCTAACCTTAATATTGAGGAAATCCATGGTTCAGGACCCGGAGGAAGAATTACCAAAGAGGACGTTCAGGAAGCGTTAAAGCAGTCATCTATTCAGAAGAAAGAAATAAGAGAAGAAAAACCGGTGGAATTGCAAGAAGAGGTTCAACAGGTACCTATCAGCGGAATCCGTAAGGTTATTGCCGCACGTATGTACGATAGTTTACAAAAAACCGCTCAGTTAACTATCAATATGAAAATAGATGTAACGGAGCTTATTGCATTACAAAAACAAACAGGCGAAACTATTAAAAATCGTTATGATCAAAAATTAACCTTGACCGACTATATCGCACGAGCAGTTGTCCTTTCACTTCAGCAGCATCAGCATATGAACAGTACTTTGATCGACGATAAAATTCATTTGTTTAAGCCTGTACATCTTGGTATGGCTGTGGCGCTGGATAGAGGCCTGGTTGTTCCGGTTATTCGTCATGCGGATACGTACAAGTTGATTGACTTGTCACGAAGTATTAAAGAGCTGGCACAAAAGGCAAGACAAGGGCAGCTTTCCAATGAAGAGATGCAAGGTTCCACGTTTACGATAAGTAATTTGGGTTCATATGGTGTCGAACACTTTACACCAGTCTTAAATCCACCTGAAACAGGAATTCTAGGTGTAGGGGCTGTTTATGACACACCAAGTTTTGTGGGTGATATGGTAGAAAGAAGAAGCATTCTTCCGCTCAGCCTGACCTTTGACCACCGCGTGCTGGATGGAGCTCCGGCTGCAGCGTTTTTACAAACGGTGAAACAGTATTTAGAAGAGCCAATAACTATGCTTTTATAGGAAGAAGGGATTGCGTTGGCATCGATTGCCATTATTGGTGGTGGACCTGCTGGATATGTGGCTGCAATTACTGCAGCCCAGCAGGATCAGGAAGTCACCATTATTGATCAAGGACCACTCGGTGGGACTTGTTTAAATGAAGGATGTATGCCCACAAAGTCACTTTTAGAAAGTGCTGAGGTATACAGTAAGGTTAAGCATGCGGGTGAATTTGGAATACGGATTCCGTCTGGACAATTAGAGATTGATTGGAACACTGTCCTGCTTCGTAAAAATAATATTGTTTCCACACTTGTACAAGGAATTCAATATTTAATGAGGAAAAATAAAGTAAAAGTCATTAAAGGTGCTGGCTCTTTCGTCACTGATCGTGTTATAAGGGTTGATACTGGCGGGAAACCAGTAGAGGTAACAGCGGACAAGGTAATCATCGCTTCAGGTTCTGACCCCATTCCATTACCATTTGCTCCATTTGACGGGAATTGGGTCATTCATAGCAGCCAGGCGATGTCGCTTCCATCGATTCCATCGTCTTTACTGATTGTCGGCGGAGGTGTAATAGGCTGCGAGTTTGCCAGCATTTATAGCAGATTGGGAACAAAAGTCACCATTGTTGAGATGGCTGAACAGCTGCTTCCAGGAGAAGATGAAGATGTCGCCTTGATTTTACATAAGCAGTTGGAAAGCGATGGTGTAACAATTTTTCCTTCCACCGCACTAAAGGAATTGAATCCAGAACAAAAGTCAGCCTATTTTGAAAACGAAAATGGTTTGCATGAGGTTAAAGCAGATTACGTCCTTGTGTCGATCGGCCGTAAGCCGCGAGTGAATCATTTAGGTCTTGAGAAAATCGGAATTGATTATTCAAGAAAAGGCATTACGGTTAATCAACAAATGCAAACGAATATACCAACTATATATGCATGCGGAGATATTATCGGAGGTATACAACTTGCCCACGTGGCCTTTCATGAAGGAGCAGTAGCTGCATTAAATGCCTGCGGATTAGAAACTCAAGTAAATTATCGCGCTGTACCCCGCTGTATCTATACATCTCCTGAAATTGCAGGAGTAGGGTTAACAGAAAAACAGGCAAGAGAACAGTATGGCGATATACGAGTAGGGGAATATCCGTTCTCTGCTAATGGCAAGGCGCTTATAGCTAACGAACGGAACGGGAAAGTTAAGGTATTAATTGAGCCGCAATTTGGTGAAATACTTGGTGTTTCCATTGTCGGTCCACACGCTACAGAACTAATTGGACAAGGTACTGTCATGCTCCATGCGGAATTAACAACAGAAACAATGGAAAATTTCATCGCAGCCCATCCAAGCCTTTCTGAAGCAGTCCATGAAGCATTACTCAGTGCAGTTGGTCACGCTGTACATGTTTAAAAGTAAGTTTCTCGGAAATTTCTACGAATTTTGCTAAACTTCGCGTTTGTTGCGCGAAGTTTATTTTTTTAAATTTTCTTTACAGTCTAAGTTATTCGTTGAAAGCGAATTCACGATTTACTATAATTGAATTGTGCTTTTAACCTCATTCTATAAAACTACTTCGTATACTCCTGTCACCTTCGCTAGATTTAAAACAAGAAATCTATCTCAAATCGATGTAGAAATTTTTTGCCATGATTAGAGGAGGTTCCATGAATACTACCCTATATTTAGATGCGTGGAAGCGGTTTGTCAAAGAGGACGTTCTTGATACAGCCCGGATAAACAACCTAATTTTAGAATCTTGGTATCGCTGTAAGGAAGAAAAGGTCAACCCATATTTAAATAGAGGCCGGATTTTATTAACTGAAAAGCAATTACATACTTTAAAAGATAAGAATTCCATGTTGATAGAAATAGCCTCTCCATATATAAACAAGATTGATCAAGCGATAAAAGAATCGGGTATGATGGCATTATTGGTTGATCCAGATGGTTATGTACTATCGTTAACAGGAAATGAAAAAACATTGAATGATGCCAGGAAAATTAATTTTGTTGAAGGGGTTCGATGGACCGAGTGCGAAGTAGGTACCAATGCGATTGGGACGGCATTACAAACTAAGGAAGCCGTTATTATTAATGGTGCGGAGCATTATTCTGTAGCTTCCCATCAATGGAGCTGTTCCGCAACGCCGATCTTTGATGATAGCAGGAACTTAATGGGGGTTATTGATGTATCATGCCCGATTGATTATTCCCATCCTTTTATGCTTGGAATGGTTACCTCGGTTGCTTATGCAATTGAAAAAGAAATAAGCAGGAGGTCCTATCAAAAAGAATTAGAACTTATTCAACAAGCGGCTCAATTATCTGAGACACATCCAAATCAGCTCTTCATCGTATGTAATCAAAAACAAATAATAGTAGCGGCTAGCAAAGCTTTTCGCGAAAGAAGCCCAAGGTCCATTGGCATGTATCTCTTTGACATTACACAAGACGGGTACAGGATTGATTTCGAGATGCCTATCCTATCAAAAGAGGGCAAAAGCTTATTAGGAAGCTGCCTTTATTTATCAGAGCTGCCTGCGTCTAATCGACAGACTTTGTTTACTTCTTATATCCCATCAGCCCCCTTTGTATTTAAAGGAGAATGTGGAACAAGTGAGGCATTTCAAAACACTCTAAAAAAGGTAAAACTTGTCGCTCCAACAGATGCGACCGTGTTTATTTCAGGTGAAACTGGGTCAGGAAAAGAGCTGATTGCACAGGCAATCCATGACAACAGTCCGCGAAAGAATGGTCCGTTTGTCTCGTTAAATTGTGGTGCCATTCCCAAGGATCTAATGGAAAGTGAGCTTTTTGGCTATGTAGAGGGAGCATTTACCGGGGCAAGACGGAAGGGCTATCAAGGGAAATTCGAACAGGCCGATAAGGGAACTATTTTTCTAGATGAAATTGGTGAAATTCCTCTTACGATGCAAGTTGCTTTATTGAGAGTGCTTCAGGAAAGAAAGATTACTCCTCTAGGCAGTTCGAAGGAAGTTCCATTGGATGTACGTGTTATAACAGCAACCCACCGCAACATATTGGAACTTGTAAAAGACGGGGATTTTCGAGAGGACCTATATTATCGTTTGAACGTGTACCCGATCGATGTCCCGCCATTAAGAAACAGAAAAGAAGATATCCCCCATCTTATTAGGCATATTTGTCAAAAGAATAACTGGAACAACGTTCACATAGACGATTTATTAACTAGATTAAAAGACTATGAATGGCCAGGAAACATTAGAGAATTAACGAATATTCTCGAGCGTTTGAACATCATGCTGCAAGATCATCATGCAGGTATGGACATTTTAGTTAACTCGATGGAAGTATTAAAGATAAACTATCCTTCCAATCCACCAGTCATGGAACAGGAGGATATCGAGGACGAAGAGAAACAGTTAACCGCACGTGAGAAAATACAAAGAGATATCATGCTGGATGCATTAAAAAAGACAAAAGGAAATGTGACTGCAGCAGCAAAATTAGTCGACATCCCAAGAAGTACTTTTTATAAAAGACTGCAAAAGTTTGGTATGTAAGGTGAAAAATAGCACCATATTGTGTGCTGTTTTATATGGTTGAAGATATAGGTTGACCAAATAATTTTTTATCTGGATAGTAGTAATAAAGGTTCAAAAATTGAATGGAGGGAAGTAGTAAATGCATCTTGACACAAAACTATGCGAAATACTCGATATTACCTATCCTATTATCCAAGCGGGGATGGCTGGAGGTCCGACGACTGTAGAGCTTGTTGCAAGTGTTTCGAACGCTGGCGGTTTAGGAACCTTGGGTGCTGCCTATATGCAGCCAGAAGAGATTAGAGCAGCTATTCGGAAAATAAAGGAGCAAACTTCAAAACCATTTGCTGTAAATTTGTTTTGTACGGTTTGGCAAGATCAATATGCCGGTGTGGAAGACTCTCAGAAAGTTCTAAATGTGATTCGAGAAAAGCTAGGGATGGAGAGTTTGGGTACTCAAGTGGAAACCAACAACTTTTTTGAAGAACAATTTAAGGTCCTAATCGAAGAAAAAGTACCTGTCATTTCTACTGCTTTTGGTATACTCCCTCGAGACAAAATGGCGAAAGTCAAGGAGCTAGGAATTAAGGTTACATCAATGGTCACGACGGTTCGGGAGGCACAACTGGCCGAGAAAGGGGGGGCAGATATCATTATTGCCCAGGGAAGTGATGCCGGTGGGCATCGAGGAACTTTTGAAATTGAAAAAAACACGCTTGGTGCCACAATCGGAACGTTTTCTCTCGTCCCACAGATAGTTGATGCAGTTTCAATCCCAGTGGCAGCTGCCGGGGGAATCATGGATAGCCGCGGCCTTGTCGCCGCACTAGCACTAGGCGCACAAGGAATTCAGATGGGAACAGCATTTTTAACGACGGTGGAGTCGGGAGCGCATCGAGTTTATAAGGAAGCACTCGTCAATAGCACGGAAGAAAGTACGGTTATTACGAAAGTATTTTCGGGTCGTCCGGCGAGGGGGATTATGAATGCCTTTATTCAAGCATACCAGGATGCGAATGTTTCGCCTGCTGAGTTCCCGACTCAAAATACACTGTCGAGTGATATTCGGAAGGAAGCCGCTTTACAAAATAATTCGGAATATATGTCCTTATGGGCGGGCCAAGGGACAAGATTGTTACAAAATGAGATACCTGCTGAGAAACTAATAAATGACTTGGTGGCAGGGGCAAAAAAGATCCTATCTTAATACCTTAGAGAACCTCATTACAAATTTGAGGTTCTCTAAGCCCAAGCTTTCGCCTATAAAAGGAAAAATTTAAAATCTAATTGACAAACCGGCGGTCGGTTTGTAAAATAAAAATTGTAAAATATGGAAGATTAAAAGGAGTGCTCGAAACATGAAAGTTTCGTCCAAAAGGAAATTAATTCAAATGATTGCTGTCAGTTTGATTGTCAACGGTGCCATACCTGTAATAGTCTATAATCTTCTCACAGACTATTATTCAAGTTTTGTCTCCTTGTTAATTGCAACCTTAATTCCACTAGGGGATAATCTATACCATATCGTAAAATATAAAAAAGCCGATGCCTTTGGGCTATTTATGCTAACCGGCTTCATCTTAAGCTTACTGGCATTTGTCCTCGGTGGAAACGAAAGACTCATTTTATTAAGGGAATCAATAGTCACCGGTTTATTAGGACTCATTTTCATTGCTTCCTTGTTCTTTTCTAAACCCTTGATTTATCACTTTGCGCTAAAATTCACCTCAGAAGATGCCTCTCAACAAAAGGGCAAATTCCAGAAAAACTGGGAAATCCCCTATTTCCGCACTGTACTAAGAATTATGACTGCTATTTGGGGCGTCGCGTTAGTGGGCGAGGCCATCGTGAAGACCATTCTTGTCTATGAACTTTCTATTACTGCCTTTTTAGCTATCTCACAACTTGTTTTTTATAGTATCATTGGAGCAGCCATTTTATTTACCGTTGTCTATCGCCGCTATGCAAAAATACAGTTAGATAAATTAACTCATATTCAGTAAAAATACTCCTAGATTTAGAAAAAAGAAGGTATTCATATGACGAACTCAACAATTTACAATAATCAAAGCTTTCAACATATCCTAGCCATTACCGAAAAAATTATTCTTGAAAAAGGCTGCCGTAATACCACCCTGAAGGACATTATCGAAAGATCCGGGTTGTCAAAAGGGGCAATTTATCATTATGTCGAGAGTAAGGATGAATTATTTGGGCTCATTCTGAAATCCAAGATTGAAGAGATGAATAAAACTTTTCATCAGGCCATTACACAATCCATTAAAGCCGAAACCACTGAGCATAGAAGTTTTAGTGTGGTCAGTCAATTTTTTAACTCCAGACAAGATCCTCAGGATACCGGCAATTTAATTTTTATCTATTTATTAAGCCAGGATAACGAAAAGGTAAAAAAGATCCTTCAGGCTATTTTTCAATATACGAAAGAAATAGGAACCAAATGGATCCAAATGGGGCAGGAGAATGGAGTAATACCTGCAAATATTGACCCTGAAAAAATGTCTACCTTGATGATGACTTTTTCATATGGAATACGGGTTACACAAATCTTATCCACGGATGAAAAGGATCAGGTCAATATGAGTGATATTTTTAAAGTGATTAGTAAGAGCTTAACCTAATCCCCAAATGAGGGGAATTTAAAATAATAAGCATACCGACAGTCGGTTTGTAACTATCCATTACGATCAGCGCCGTATAAATGCTATGAAAAAATAATTGGGGGAGATTAGAACATGAAATATGGAAGGTTTCCAATAGGAGCAATGTATGGTGTAATTGTTTTGTTTATGATTTATATTTTTTGGATGTTCCTCCTTAATGGGGTTGAGCATGCTCCAATGGTCAAAGGGAAGATGGAAGACCCTCATTTTTCTGTGTCGACGTGGAAATGGTTTTTCTACCCTCATATTCTATTAGGGACGATTTCACTTGCGATTGGACCGTTCCAATTAACCAAGTTAAACAGGGAGAATCCAAGTCTTCATAAAATGCTTGGTAAAGTGTATGCAGTGGCTGTTTTTATGAATATTTTAATGGTTCCCTACCTTAGCCTATCTGCCACTGGCGGCCTGGGGTCATCGATTGCCTTTCTTGTTCTTAACTTCTTCTGGTTGTGGACGACTTCAATAGGGGTTATCAAAGCGGCTCAGCGAAAAATAAAAGACCATAAGGAATGGATTCTTCGTAGTTATGCAATCACATGGGTGTTTGTCACCTTTCGGATTGTCATCATTCCATTATCTATCTTTCTAGATCGAACACTGGCTTTTCCTCTCGCAGTCTATCTAGGAATTGGGCTTAACCTTTTATTCATTGAATGGAGAAATCGGAAAAACAAACAGCTTACAAATGTGAAATCAAAAAAATTAGGTTACTAGGATAGTTTTTTCTGAACAATAATAGGAGATCAAAGTGCCTGGTTCAAAGTTGAATCTGATATTTTTTAATATATTAAAGAATTTTCAAATAATTATTAACTAATAAGTATTTTTCATGTATAATGTTTCAAACAAGATAGTGAGGTTTAAGATATGAATGCATTTATTAAAGATCAAGTTCAGTTATTTCAAGAACAGAATAAGAATCGTGGACGTCTGCTTGTTAGCTGTCCGGACCAGCCAGGAATTGTATCGGCGATTTCCAAGTTTTTATTCTCTTATAACGCCAATATTATCGAATCCAGCCAGTATTCTACCAATCCTGAAGGAGGCACCTTTTTCATACGGATTGAATTTGAATGCCCTGGTCTAAAGGAAAAAGCCCAAGAGATGGAAAAACAGTTTACTGATATTGCGGAGAATTTTTCAATGGAATGGAAATTTACGCATGTGTACAATATTAAAAAAGCCGCGATCTTTGTCTCTAAAGAACTGCACTGCTTGCTTGAACTTATATGGGAATGGCAAAGCGGGGATTTAATGGCTGATATTGCCCTTGTCATCAGTAACCATGAAAACGCGAGAGATGTTGTAGAAGGACTTAATATTCCGTTTTACTATATTCCCGCGAATAAGGATATTCGTCAACAAGCAGAAGCCGAGCAGCTTAAGCTTTTAAAAGAGTATGATATTGATTTCATCGTATTGGCACGTTACATGCAAATTCTAACACCGAATTTTATTAAGGAAAATCCAAATAAAATTATTAACATTCACCATTCGTTTTTACCTGCCTTTGTAGGAGCAAGACCATATGAACGCGCCTTTGCCCGCGGAGTAAAATTAATTGGTGCTACTTCACATTATGTGACCAATGATCTTGATGAAGGACCGATTATCGAACAGGATATTAGCAGGGTAGGTCATCACGATAATGTCGAAAGTCTTAAAAAGATTGGACGGAGAATTGAACGCAGCGTGCTGGCTCGTGCCGTAAAATGGCATGTTGAGGATCGAATTATCGTTCATCAAAATAAGACGATCGTTTTCTAATAAATAAAAGAAACAAAGCCGTTATTCAGGATAACTGATTACGGCTTTTTTTATTTTAAGCTTCAATTAAGAAAGTCGTACTATACTCATACTCGTCAGTTTATTGAGGAATCATTCTTAAAACCAGTCAACCTCAAATTTTAAGAGAAGAGAGGGGAAACGATGAAGAAGAGACTAGATTGGTTAGATATCGGTAAAGGATTAGGCATGCTGCTGGTTATGCTAGGGCATGCAGATATTCCAACTCCTCTAAAAACTTATATTTATACCTTCCATATGCCGTTATTCTTTTTTCTATCAGGATATTTATATAATAAAGCTAAGTTTCCAAACCTAAAAGTGTTTTTAGCCAAAAGGACAAAGTCATTAATTCTACCGTATTTGACTTTTTCAATTGTAGTGTACCTTTGGTTTTTACTTTTAAATCACTTGGGACTTGTAAACTATGATAACAATCTATTAACCCCATTATTAGGTTCTGTCATAGCAGAAAGAAAATCGATCTGGACAGTTCATACTGGTGCATTATGGTTTGTTGCCTGTTTATTCTGTACGGAATTCCTTTTTTATTTTATTACAAAAGTTGGAAAAACGAAAAAGCTAATTGGGTTCTTGCTGCTAGTAAGTTCCGTTATTGGATGTATTTATAACAAGACGGTGGGAGAACCACTGCCATGGAATGTAGATGTAGCGATGATTAGCGTTGGATTTTATGGTGCAGGTTTTTTATACAAGGAATACAATAAAAGTTTTAAAAGATTTAATCATTTAACTACTTTTGTTTTTTTGATAATTGTAAATATCGTCACAGGTTATTTCAATTATGTTCTCACCGGAGACAGAGTCGATTTTTACAATAGCAGTTTAGGAAATATTGTTCTTTTCTACCTTTCAGCATTTTCTGGAATTGGAGCTTTTGTGATAGTAGTTAAACGGATGAAGAAAAATAAATTCCTTCAGTACATTGGAAAAAATTCATTTGTTTACTTAGCTTTCCATCAAAAAATTGTGTTCTTTGTCTTTAGTTTAATGATCCAACAATCGGTTTTAAATATTGAAACAATTGTAAATCATCCAATTGTAGAAGGATTGTTGTATACATTCATTACCGTATTGGTGTTAATACCAGTAGTGTTTGCTATCAATCACTACTTTCCTTTTATGTTGGGTAAAACAATAAGAAAGAATACAAAAGAATTTCCAATGAATGCATATTAATTTAATAATTTGTTCATAGTTTGGTCATAATTCATGGGCATCCTACCATTTGTAAAACTCAAACCATTTTTTAGGAGGAAGTTACAAGATGAGAAAGATGCTGATGAATTATTTTTTTGCCATCATTCCTGATTGGTCTTATGGGACCTATCCAAGTGTTTGCAGCGACACAGCCAACTGAACAAAATCAATCCGAAGAGGTTCATGGCCATGGTCATGGTCACTTCAGACTTAATCCTGAGTTTATAAAAAAGCAGGCTGAATCGCTGGGGATTAAAACGGATGGCAAAGATACAGAGACTATCGCCAAAGAAGTAAGAGAAGTCATGATTAAAAAGAGAGCGGAAGAACTAGGGATTAGTACGAAAGGGAAAGAGATTGATTCACTAGCGAAAGAAGTATTTGAAACTACCATTAAAAATGAGGCCAAACAGTTGGGGATTTCAACAGAAGGAAAAGACCTTCGTGATGTTGCGCGAGAGATTCAAGAAACTCAAATAAAAAAAGAGGCGAAAGAGTTGGGGATTTCAACGGATGGAAAGGATCTCCGTGATGTCGCCAGAGAAGTCCGTGAAACCCAAATAAAGAAAGAGGCAAAAGAATTAGGAATTTCTACGGCCAATAAGGATTTTAACCAAATAGCTCATGAGGTTCGTGATAAAAAGATCTTTCAAGCAGCTGAGAAGTTAGGAATAGATACCAAAAATAAATCAGCAGACGAACTTTTCAATGAAATTATGACCAAGCATGCAGATAAGGTGAAGGAGTTAGATCTGTTTCCTCATAAAGGACGCGGAATGCATTTTTTCTTTAAAGGTCCAAAAACAGAATAACAACAGTAAGAGAATCCAAATTTAGAGGTTGTCATTTTGAGAGACAGCCTCTTTTTTTGTAAACCCATTAATAAAAATTAGGTTTTTTTTCATATTTAATGTAAAATAAAGGAACAAACTGGAAATTAAGGACCTAGATACGTTTAATCTTAAAAAATATTAGGAGGAAATCATGGGAAGATTAGTTCATTTCGAAATTCATGTGAGTGATATGGATCGGGCAAAAAAGTTTTATGGTGAGGTTTTTGGTTGGTCTTTCCAAGATTGGAGTGATTATGCAGGAATGCCTTACTTTGGAGCAGTGACGGGCAATGAAAATGAACCTGGAATTAATGGTGCTTTGATGCAGCGTCAAAGTGCTCCACCGGAAACAAACCAACCTCTCAATGGATATGCTTGTACAATGGGAGTAGAAAATTATGATGTAACGGAAGCAAAAATTATTGAGAATGGCGGTAAGGTTTCATTGGCCAAATACGCCCTTCCTGGAATGGCGTGGCAAGGATACTATATGGATACCGAGGGTAATATTTTCGGAATTCATCAACCCGATGTGAATGCAAAATAAAGAAAGGCGGAATATTCTGCCTTTCTTTATTTCATTAAAAAGGAGTATAATAAAAGTGATAAATTTTACTATAATCATTCAAGTTTTGTGTCAATTAAACTTCTATTAATATTAAAATAATATAAATTACTAGCAAGAAACCGGATTAAGGCTTTGTATTTTGTGTATTCTTAGGACTTGTGGAGGGAATTATCACTTTTTACTATATTTTAATACAATTTATAATTATAATATAATAGTAGATATTTTTAATTTTATAAATATTGTAATAGATTTATTATTGAGACAGAAAGGTGTTTGATTAGGTCATTCCTTTGTTTGGTGTAAGACCTGCATCTATTCTGCAAATTTCAGGGGAAAAGGTTGATAAAAATGAGCAACAGTGAAACTAAAACAGACGTCATTTTAATTGGTGCTGGAATCATGAGTGCGACGTTAGGGACTCTCTTGAAGGAATTAGTACCGGAATGGGAAATTACAGTTTTTGAGAAGCTCGCAAGTGCAGGTGAGGAAAGCTCTAACGAATGGAATAATGCGGGGACGGGGCATGCGGCCTTGTGCGAGCTTAACTACACGGTCGAAAAACCGGATGGAACTGTAGATATTAGTAAAGCGGTAACAATTAATGAACAGTTTCAGCTTTCCATGCAGTTTTGGTCTTATCTTGTAAACAGCAGGCTGATTGAAAATCCACAGGATTTTATCATGCCATTACCACATATGAGTTTAGTACAAGGTGAACAAAATATTTCGTTTTTAAAGAAGCGATTCGAAGCTTTGTCAAACAATCCACTATTTCAAGGGATGGAATTTTCCGATGACTCGGAAAAATTGTTGGAATGGATTCCACTTATCATGGAAGGCCGTAAATGGAATGAACCAATCGCGGCAACAAAAATCGACTCTGGAACGGATGTCAACTTTGGTGCTTTAACCCGCATGTTGTTTGACCATTTAAAGAGTAAAAACGTCAAGCTAAACTACAAGCACAGTGTTGATGATATTAAACGTACAAGCGACGGATCTTGGGAAGTGAAAGTGCGGAATCTGGGTAGTGGTACGGTCGAACGCCATTCTGCAAAATTCGTCTTCATCGGAGGCGGAGGAGGAAGCTTGCATTTACTGCAAAAATCCGGTATTCCGGAAGGGAAACATATTGGAGGATTTCCGGTAAGCGGATTATTTATGGTATGTAATAATCCGGATGTTGTCGAGCAGCATCATGCAAAGGTATACGGCAAAGCCAAGGTTGGGGCGCCGCCAATGTCTGTTCCACATCTTGACACAAGATATATCGACCATAAAAAATCGCTGTTATTTGGACCATTTGCCGGCTTTTCACCTAAGTTCTTAAAAAATGGTTCCATGTTGGATTTGGTAACTTCCGTAAAACCGGATAATCTTGTCACGATGTTGGCAGCAGGCGCAAAAAATATGTCCTTGACAAAATACCTAATCGAGCAAGTGATGTTATCGAAAGAACAGCGTATGGAAGAGTTACGCGAGTTTATTCCTAACGCCAAGAGTGAGGAATGGGATTTAGTAGTTGCGGGACAACGTGTGCAAGTGATTAAAGATACGGAAGCGGGCGGAAAAGGAACACTTCAATTTGGTACGGAAGTAATTACTGCAGCTGATGGTTCCATTGCAGCCTTACTTGGCGCTTCACCGGGTGCCTCTACTGCTGTACATGTTATGTTAGAAGTATTCAAAAAATGTTTCCCTCAATACATGAAAGAATGGGAACCGAAAATCAAAGAAATGATTCCTTCTTTTGGTGTATCTCTAATGGAAAATCCAGAGCTTCTGAAGGACATTCATACTTCTACAGCACAGACGCTTGGTCTTCGCGAAAAAGAGCTAGTCTTTAGTTAATGTGTTGGATACAGAAACCAAGGTATTAATTGAAAGACAAGTATAAAATATGGTTTGAGGATTTGATTAATAATTGAATAGGAAAAACAAAACACAGAGCCTTTGATCTAAACTTGGATTGAAGGTTCTTTTTTTATAATGAGCAGAATGTTACTATAAAATAGTGGAAATTTAACTAAAAGGAAAAAACAAAATGGATTGGAAACCAGATCGAAAATCAAAGACACCGATTTATAAACAACTTGCCATTTATATCGAGAATGGAATTGCTGATGGGACTTTTCCTCCCGATAAACCTTTGCCTTCCGAAAGAGGATTGGCGAAAGACCTTGGAATCAACAGAAGTACGGTAATCGCTGCTTATGATGAGTTGGAATCAAATGGACTCATCGATCGAAATAGGGGTAGTGGAACCACCGTCAGTAAAGACATTTGGGGAATTACGAAGAAAAGGATTCCAAGTTGGAATCGATATATTGAGGCTGGTTCCTTTTTGCCTAACTTGCCTGTAACCCAAAGAATTCATAAAGAAATGGCAGAGCATAAACTCATCAATCTAGCCAGTGGAGAATTATCTCAAGATTTATTTCCATTGACCTCACTTAGGGAAATTACATCGAATCGGTCTTTTATTGGATCCTTAGGATATGACCATCCACAAGGGAATGCGATCCTCCGAGAAACTCTTACCAACCATGTTAAACAGTTTCGTGAAATAGAAACGGACCCAGCTTCGATTTTAGTAACATCAGGAGCGCAGCAAGCATTGCATCTTGTCGTTCAATGTTTGTTAAAACCCGGAGATGCAGTGGCGATTGAAAATCCATCCTATCATTACAATCTGCCAGTTTTTCAATCAGCAGGAATTAAAACTTATTTTTTAAAAGTGAATAAGGACGGAATAAAACCAGAGGAAATTACCTCATTATATAAAAAACATAGAATTAAAATGATTTTTTTAAGTCCCATTTTTCAAAACCCCACAGGTACTTTATTGGACTTGGACAAGCGGAAAAAGGTTCTTGAAATCTCATCTGAATATGGGATTCCGATTGTGGAAGATGATCCGTATAGTTTAATATCTTTTAGTGGAGAAAAGATGAAAACTCTTAAATCACTGGATTATAATGGGAATGTTTTATATATTAGCTCATTAACAAAAATAGTGGCTTCCGGATTAAGGATAGGCTGGATAATTGGACCTAGAGCAGTCATTGAGAGGTTATCAGATGCTAAACAGCAAGTTGATTTTGGACATGCCAGCTTCAGTCAATGGGTTGCTAACGACTTCTTGGAATCACCTGATTTTACATCACATATTAAAAATTTGGTTAAACAATTAGAAAGGCGAAGAGATCAAATAGTTGAAAGTCTCCGATTATTTTTAAAAGAAGAGGTTGATTTTAACATTCCAAATGGCGGCATTCATATTTGGTGCAAGATAAAAAAAACGGTAAATGAAATTCAATTATTAGAAGAGTCCATTAAAAGAGGCGTAATTTTTGTTCCTGGTTCCACAATGGGTTCTGAGAAGGGTTTCGTCCGTTTTACCTTTTCGAGGGAAAATGAAGAAAATATTCATGAAGGAATGAAAAGATTTGCAGATGCTCTTTACGCAATAAAAAAATGAAGTTAAAAGGATAGCTCCTAATGGAAAGCTATCCTTTTCTATTAGAACATTTGAATGATTTTTCTTGCTGAATCAATCCCGTTTTGAATACAGTCTGGAATTCCTACACCATAATAGGAACATCCAGCCAGGATGATTCCTGGATAATCGGCAGTTAGTTTGCTTTCAAGCGCTTCTACACTTTTAGGATGGCTAATCAAATAATTCGGCATTTGATCGGTCCATTTTGTAACCTCACTAGCAACTGGGCTGGCGCTAATCCCCAGACTTTTGTGAATATCGCCAAGTGCAATCTCAAGCAGTTCCTCTTTTTCCATTTTCTCTAGTGAAGCGTAAGAAGGATGGCTGTTTTTATAAAAAAGTCTAACAAGTAAGTTGCCGGATTTTGATGTATGCGCCCATTTCCGGCTTGTCCAGGTACAGGCGTTGCAGGACAATTCATCTGTATGTGCCGTAATATACCCCGTTCCATCTGTTGGAAGGACACTGTCTGGCACATCAAAGCCCACATAAACACTAATTAGTGAACTGTTTTTAAAACTTGAAAATTCCTTTTTAAGATCCGGATCATTGATTAAGTTTTCGGCAGCTGTATTCGGAATACTAAGTACTACGAAATCTGCTTCAATGATTTCCTGATTGTTAAGAAACACTTGATATCCACTATTGTTTTTTTCAACTTTAATTACTTTTGTATTTTTTAAGATTTCAGCATCAGTAAGTTTTTCTTCCAACGCATCAATGACTGAACTTAAGCCATTTTGAAAAGAAAGAAACTTTCTTTCTCCGCCTTTAAATTTCTGTTTATTCGCTTCGAGTCCTTTGATGATGCTTCCGTATTGTTCCTTATAATCGATTAAATAGGGAAGGGTTGATGCCAGTGTCAAGTCACTGAGTTTCCCTGAATACACGCCGGACAGGACAGGGGCAATTTGTTTTTCCACCAATTCTGTTCCAAGAAAATGCTCGAGAAAGGAACCAATGGAATCGTTTTTAGTGAACGTTTCATTTTTTGTATAAAAATCCTTAAGTGCCGCCACTTTTCCTTCTGCAGACACGAGAATGCTTTTCGCCAACGATTCAATGCTTGCCGGAATACCGAAGACAGCATCTGCCGGGATCAGTTTCAATTCACCATCTGTGTAGATAAATGAACGGCCGGTCGCATTGTACACAACTTCTTTTTCTAGACCAAGTTCTTCGAATAATGTCATTTCTTCCATTTTACGTGCTACAATGGAATCCGCTCCGGCTTCCATTATCCATTCATCTTGTTTTATTGTTCGAATTTTCCCTCCGAGTTGTTTGGATTCTTCTGCCAGAACCAGCCTGACATCTGTTCCATTCAAATCCTTCCATTTTTGTAATTCATACATGGCAGATAATCCTGTAATACCGCCACCAATCACCAAAACTGTTTTCAAGCTTGCCACCTCTTATGTTATCTCATACTTTTGTACCTACTAGTGTACCATACCATGTCCGTTGAAAGCATATTGTTATATTCAGCAAAAAAAGGGTAGGAAAAGAATTATTTGATTTAGGTATAAGAAAAGGCCCAGTAAACTTTACTGAGCCATTAATTCTTTGGAATTTTTTCAATTAAATAGAAGGCTTTTGAAGATTCTCGGACATCAGACTATACGCAACCAATTTCTTTTTAACCTGCTTTACTACATCAACACGATCTTTGTATCGGAACACAAATAACTTCACATCTTTATTGCCTTTTTTTGTTTCAATCAAAATAGGACTGTTACTGTTCTCAGGATTTAAAAATAATTCCTCGGTGCCTGGATATATATAGTGTTTTTTTAGAAATATGGCATCGTTAAAATCATTAATCACCTTTGTTTTGTCTTCACCTTCGAGACGTCTACCGTCAATGCTCAAGCTGATATTCTCGTCACCAAGTTTTGAATGGGTTTCGAATTTCCTGATTAACCATTCTACTGGGCCGGTTGGGAGGCAGGTAATTAATATTTTTAATAGACTAAGTAGGATTATTGAAATAATTGTCCAAATCATATCTAATCATCTCCGTTTAACATCATAACATATTATTTAAACATTATTTACTAGGTTAACCAGATGTAGATTCCTAGTGAAATGAATGCTAACAAAATAATAACAACATAAATTAAAGACAGATTTATCGTATTCCTTTTTGTGGAACTGCTGTAGTTTTCATCGGATTTCCCAGTTAATAGTATAGTAGAAACTACAGCAAAAATTAAAATCAGCGTAACCAAAACAAGCATTATATTCATGATACACCTCGATACAGTAAATTTATTAAATCAATATAGTTTATAATAATAATAACGCAACTCCAACCTTAAATAACCATCCAATTAACCTGAAATTATACCATCCACTTTAAGTTTTTTTGTTAGGAGGATCATGTATGAAAATTAAAAAGAAAAGAAAAAAGAGAAAATGGGATTGGCTATTGGATTTATTTGATGTCATGGAAATCATTGGACAACTATTATGGTGGATGATTCGAGGTATTTTCCATTTGATTGCTAAAATACTACATCAGTAGGCCAAATTAAAGATAAGAAAAATAATGA
>NZ_JBALPZ010000046.1:13776-27306 GCF_036965645.1 Neobacillus drentensis | reverse complement strand
ATGTGAATTAATTCACATAATGTTCAAAAATAGACAGGTTACGGGACTATTTTATCATGTATATTAACACTATATTCATATTGTTAATGTTATCAAGGGGGGATTTACTGATGAAAAAGATATTTCAGATTCTATTAATGTTGGGCCTTATTATGACTCCTTTTTTTGCCGAAGCTCATGTGAAATGGTTCACGAATGTTGAGCCGCATAAGGAGTCAATTGAACATATCGTATCACCGGCGTTTATATTCTTAGCGATCGTGGCAGCGGTTGTGTTAGCTTCATTAACGCTAATTATTCCGAAAATGGCTGAATGGGGACCGATGAAAAAGTGGGAAGACCGACTCTCTAGTTTAAGAAAGTATTCTCGTTATATATTAAAATATGGAACAGCCGTTGCTTTGATCATCCAAATGGTCAATGGAACACTATTTGCACCTGAGTTTCATATTCATAACCTTGCCGCTGTCGTCTTAACATGGATTACCATAGGATTTTTATTAATCCCGCACCATATCTCGACGAAAATCGGTGCAACTATATTATTAGGACTATTTATTTATGTAACCATTCACCATGGCATTTTCAATATGTTAGACTACGGCTTCTATGTTGCCATCATTGGTGTCTTATTGGTAGGAAATACAAAGTTGGAAAGAGTAGGTTTTCCGTTTTTATATTTAGGAACTGGCTTATCGCTTAGCTGGGTAGCGGTTGAAAAATGGGTTTACCCAGATATGGCCTTAGATATTGTCATTCACCATCATGTGCCCACCTTTGGATTTGCACCAGATTTATTTGTGGTGATGGCTGCGTTTATTGAATTTGTCGTAGGTTATTTATTAGTTGTCGGTATTTTAAATAGAGTATTAGGATTTGTTGTAACAGGTATTTTTATCTCTACCACTATGTTATTCGGAATGACTGAAGTAATCGGTCATTTTATGATTCATATTGTGTTATTAATCTTCATCATTGAAGGTGTATCATTCTACAACCCGCCAATTAAAATGCATAAAACCAAAATCGATCAGTTTATCTTTGTTTTCTTGAATTTTATATTTGTCCTAGCGACTTTTTTATTGATTTATTATCGTTTTGCATAATATTTGGTTTTTACCTAAGAACAATCCACCGTTGACTACGGTGGATTGTTTTATGTTTGATTAAAACGGATATAGATAATAGGTGGCCGCACCAATGATGATGCCTGTGATGGCTCCACCAAAAACTTCAATTGGCTGGTGGCCTAATAATTCTTTTAACTTTTCTCGAGATTCAGGTTTTTTTATATTCGGGTTCTTTAATGCTTCGATTACTTTATTGAAATCCACTAATAAGGTGTTTAAAATTTCGGCGTGATAACCTGCATGTCTGCGAACACCAGTCGCATCATGCATAACGATCGCAGATACAACAACACAAATCGCAAATTCATTGGATTTGAATCCAGCGATTAATCCAATCGCTGTCGTTAAGGAAATGATGGTAGATGTATGGGAGCTGGGCATTCCGCCGGTGCTAAACATCAAATTCCATTTCCATTCTCTTGTCGAGATAAAGTGAATCGGTATTTTTACAAATTGCGCAATCAGCATCCCTAAAAGTGCAGCCAAAATGGGACAGGATAAAAACATAGATAATCCTCCTTATCCACCAATAAATTTATTACAAGCCCTATTCACGTTCCATTAAAAGAAGGAGCTTAAGTATCCACTTATTTTATTACCCTTCATTTTATTAATATAGACCATTTAAAACAAAAAGTGGTATCTTTTATGAAAAATAAGACTTTTAATTAAAGTGTTTTTGTCATTTGAATCAAATAATAATTAGCTGATGGAATTCATATAGTAAAGGGCAGTGTTCTATTCCTTGGTTTACTTATAGTCTGTATTCACTAATTTAATAAGATACAAAAAATCCCTTTTCTCTTCCATAAATAATGCTATAATAGTCCTTATTCAATTGATAAATAGGATGGAATACATAACAATTTGAAAAGAAGTGTATCGATATGAATAAACTGGCAGTGAGAATCAAACCTAGAACGGTTTTCCTATTAGAAAAGTATTTTACGGGGGAATCAATTGATTACAAGAAATTATTTGCCATCATTATGCCGATTTTTGTTGACCAGGCATTCTTGATCATTATGAGTCTGCTAAATACAGCCATGATAAGCTCAGCAGGAGTGTCTGCGGTTAGTGCGGTGAGTATGGTAGATTCATTGAATATCTTTTTAGTGAACGTCTTTATCGCGGTCGCAACAGGTGGTACCGTAATGGTCGCCCAATATAAGGGCAGCGGAAATGCGGAGATGGTGTCCAAAACAGCCACACAAGCCATCACTGCTGTTACATTGTTTTCAGTTGTTCTTAGTGCACTGGTTATTACGTTCCATACGCCAACATTAAACCTATTATTTGGAAAAGCTGAAGCAGATGTGTTTCATAATGCCCGAATTTATTTAATCGGCAGTTGTCTTTCTTATCCGCTTATTGCTATATTCCAAGCAGTAACAGGTGCATTACGTGGTGTCGGAGAGACTAAACCATGTTTAAATTTATCTTTATTAATGAATCTAACGAACACCGTTCTTAATGTTTTACTCATTACGATTTTTGCTATGGGTGTGGAAGGGCTTGTGATTTCCACCATTTTTGCAAGATTGCTAGGTGTAGTTGCTTCATTAATTTATATCATTAGATACAATGATACGGTTCGGTTTAAGTTAAAGAATGCCATGCATATAGATGTTGCAATTTTAAAGAAGGTAATGTTTATCGGGATTCCATTCGCGGCGGAACAGTTGTTTTTCAATGGAGGGAAGCTGTTAACACAAACATTTATTGTCCAACTAGGAACCCTTGCCTTGACGTCTTATGCCATTGGGAATTCGCTTGCCTTGCTATTTCAAATAGGACCCAATTCATTAAGTATTGCCATAGTAACAGTAGTAGGACAATGTATTGGCAGAAAAAATGTCCAAGATGCAAGGAAATTTATTATTTCCATGATTGGACTTGGCACGATTCTGTTTATACTAGCGGATGCGGTGTTATTACCGTTGTTTCCGGTATTAATCAAACTATTCAGTCCGCCTGCAGAAATAATCCCAACTATTTTTATGCTTATTTTAATCTCTGCAGTCGGTCATCCATTGTTATGGCCAGTAAGCTTCATCATGCCATCTGCTTTAAGGGCAGCAGGGGATTCCACCTTTACTTCGATTGCCTCTCTATTATCGATGTGGCTTTTGCGGGTAATCCTAGGTTATTTACTGGGGATTACTTTTGGATATGGAATTATCGGTGTTTGGGTGGCAATGAATATTGAATGGGGCATGCGGACACTAATCTTTGTTTGGCGATTTAAAGGGAAGAAGTGGTATGCGCATAAGCTCGTGTGACGATAGGGGGTTTATTTACCTAAATAGATGCCAAATTTTGGTGTAGGATCCCGTATTCGGGTGCTACAATGAAAATGATAAGTTTATAAAAGAAGGATGTGCAAAACGATGGATTTTGAAATGGTTATGGAGGAACTAGAATCCCTCGGCAAGGAACGGATAAAAAAGACTTACTTAAGTAATGGTGCACACGAGCCGCTTTTTGGGGTGGCTACAGGCGCCATGAAGCCGATTGCAAAGAAAATCAAGAAAAATCAGACCTTAGCCGAGCAGCTATACGCAACCGGGAACTACGATGCCATGTATTTTGCCGGTATCATTGCGGACCCCATGATCATGACTGAGGCTGATTTTGATCGGTGGATGGATGCGGCGTATTTTTATATGCTGTCTGATTATGTGGTTGCAGTCACCTTGGCTGAAACTGATATTGCGCAAGATGTTGCAGATAAATGGATCGCAAGCGGGGAAGAACTTAGAATGTCGGCAGGCTGGAGCTGTTACTGCTGGCTTTTGGGTAATCGTCCGGACAGTGAATTTAGTGCAAGTAAGATTTCCTCTATGCTTGATCAGATCGAAAATACGATACATAAATCTCCTGAACGAACAAAATCTGCTATGAATAATTTTATTTACACTGTTGGGATTTCCTATTTGCCGCTCCATGATAAGGCGGTTGAAACCGCAATGGCAGTAGGACCAGTTGAGATCAGGCGGGAAAAGAAAAAAAACAGTATTCTGCTTGCTTCTGAAACTATCCAAAAGGAAATAGATAAAGGCAGGCTAGGTTTTAAACGCAAATATGTCAGGTGTTAGCACGGAACGAAATAGAACTAAAAAGTGCCTAATTTCTCAATGATAACAAAGAGGAATTAGGCATTTTTGTTAACGTTAGACACATTCCTATACAACTCTCATAGGTTTCTTTCCCTTTATAAAATTACTGTGAAAAAATACTCATATTTTATTAATAAAACTTTAAATTATTTTAAATAAAGGACTTTCGCCCTACGAAAAAATTTTATATAATGGATAAGGAAAAATAAGGGGGTATAGGAAATTGCTTTACAGTATTGTATTGTTTTTACACATCATTGGGGCTGTAGTTATGTTCGTTGCAGTTGGAATCACTTTATTAGCAATGATTTCCATGCTTCATTCTAAGACTACAGACACACTTCGAAATTGGGCTGCGTTAGCCGTAAAATTGGACGGTTTACTGCCTTTTAGTGTTATTTTGATTTTAGTGCCAGGTTTTTATCTGGTATTTTCGAGCTGGGGATTCGGAAATGCATGGATTGATCTTTCGTTGGCACTCCTGATTATCATGACATTTATGGGACCTGCTATTAATCTGCGCCGATTAAAAGCTATCTTACATGCAGCCAATGCAGAAAAGAATCAATCACCTTCGACTGTTTTATTGGAGAAGGTTAGAGATCGGGTATTATGGAATTCTGTTGTCATTATGACGATGCTAGCTTTTGCCATTGTCTTTATGATGACAGTGAAGGTATCTATGATGGGAGCTATTATTTCTGTTGTCGTCGCAATTATACTCGGATTCATTGCCGCAAATATGCTTTTAAGCCGAAACTCAATTACCATTGCTTCAACGGATAAGAAAACAAGTTCAATTAATTAAGCCATACATAGTCTAGGAGAGAATCAGAGTTTGTGCTGTTTCTCTCCTATTTTTATTTGATTTAAATAATGTGTTACTTCGAACCTCGTATTTTTATTATTGATAATTTTATTATTTATGTAATAATTAAGAATAATCAGCCGAGTTTTATAGAACAGGGAGAGATTTGTATGACTAGTATCAAAACAGCTATGATTGTTGGCGGAGGTATTGGAGGGCTTGTGACCGCCCTAAAACTTCACCGCGTTGGCGTGTCAGTGCGTGTCTTTGAAAGCGTAGAAACGATTAAAGCTCTAGGTGTTGGGATTAATCTTTTACCACATGCCGTAAGAGTCTTAACCGAACTAGGTTTAGCGGATGAACTAGAAAAAATTGGTTTACCTACAGCAGAACTTATTTATGTTAACAAATTTGGTCAAAATATTTGGCGGGAGCCGCGGGGAGTAGAAGCGGGGTACCATTGGGCGCAATATTCCATCCATCGTGGAGAGCTGCAAATGTTGCTGCTAGAAGCGGTTAAAAAAGAACTTGGGGAGAAGTCGGTATTTACTGGACACCATTTAAAATCTTTCCAAACCTTTGGTGATATAGTGGTAGCTCAGTTTGAAAATCGAAAGACAGGCGAGAGTCTGGGGACCCACCATGCTGACATCATGATCGGTGCGGACGGGATTCACTCTGTTGTTAGGAAATTTTATTATCCGGATGAAGGATTACCTAAATTTAGCGGCCGGATTTTATGGCGTGGTATTACAGAATCTACACCTTTCCTTTCAGGAAGATCGATGATTATGGCAGGCTATCAGGATCAAAAATTTGTCGCTTATCCCGTTTGCCCTGATACCGCTGCGAAAGGAAAATCGCTCGTGAACTGGATTGCGGAACTAGCAGTCGGTGACGAAATGCCTTCAAGGGCAGATTGGAATCGGAAAATTGACAAGGAGATCTTTGCACCGGCCTTTGAGTCATGGGATTTTGGCTGGCTGAATGTTCCAGAGTTAATCGAAGAAACAGACGCTGTTTACGAATTCCCAATGGTTGATCGTGATCCACTTCCGCAATGGACCTTCGGGCGGGTAACCCTATTAGGTGATGCGGCACACCCCATGTATCCAATTGGATCGAATGGTGCATCACAAGCAATCCTTGATGCTGATGCCTTAGGAGAAGCGATATTAGAACATCGTGATGCTGAACTAGCATTGAAGGTGTATGAAGAGTCTAGGTTAGATGCAACAGCAAATATTGTCCTATTAAATCGGCAAAATGGTCCAGAAGTAGTAATGCAAATTGTTGAAGAGCGTGCCCCTCATGGTTTTACTGATTTAGAAGATGTGGTTTCCTACCAGGAACTAGAGGAAATTTCTAATCGATACAAGCAAATCGCCGGGTTCGATAAGGAGAAATTGAATAGGAAACTAGGAGTCAAAATATGATTGAGCACATTGTCTTACTTAAGTTTTCAGCAGAAACAACTGAAAAACAGAAGGAAGAATTGATTCGCAAAACGTTATTATTAAAAAATGTGATCCCAGGGATTGTAGACATTCAGCAGGGGGCCAATTTTTCAAACCGGAGTCAGGGGTATGAAATGGGCTTAACGGTCCGATTTGAAGACAAAACTTCTTTAACAAACTATGGGCCGCATCCGGCACATCAAGAAGTTTTTAGCTACTTGCAGGCGATTGGCATGGAAGATAGTATTATTGTTGATTTTGAAATATAGTGATGTTTTTTTGAATCTGGACTTTAATACAGTAACGAGTTTTAGCTTTTCTGCAATAGGAAAAAATCAGTATTTAGCACTGGTTTTTTCCTATTTTTTTTGTGCCGAGATTATAAATGGTGACAGGCACCATGTGTTTGGGAATATCAACTATCTAGTTAATACATCCTACAATTAGGTGAACTTCGATGTTAAATAATTTACATTCCATTTCAAAGTGGTATTATTGTATGTATATAATTTTTAAAGGCTTGTACTATTACTAGGTACTAATTCTTAGGAATTTAAAAAGACACAAAATTTTAATTAAAAGCATGTGTGTTTTAATTTAACAGAATGGAGATTGACTACCGTGGATTTAAAATCATTAATTGCACCAGAACATTTTAATTTAGCAAGTGAAATTTCAAAGTATGTATCTGAAAAAATTGCTTTGAAATGGGAAAATGAATCCGGCGAAATTAAAACCATTACGTATAATGAGCTCAATAAGAAGGCGAATAAGCTGGCAAATGGGTTATCGAAATTAGGACTAGAGAAAGGCGATCGTGTAGTTGTTATGACGACTCGGTTAATCGAGTCCTATGTGATTTATTTAGCCTGTTTAAAAGCGGGACTTGTGATTAGTCCATCTTCTGAATTGTTACGGGCAAAGGATTTATTATATCGTTTAAATCACTCAGAGGCGAAAGCCGTGATTTCTTATTCCAATTTGGTTCAAGAGTTTGAAAATATTCAAGAGGAAACACCGTTCCTACAATTTAAAATTGCTTTCGGTCAGGAAGTGCCTAACTGGCTGTCTATGGAAGCATTAGCGGAGGAAGAATCTGAAGTCTTCACCGATGCGGATACCTCGAAAGAAGATGTTGCCTTCCTAGCCTATACATCTGGAACAACCGGACAGCCAAAAGGTGTCGTTCATAGTCATGGATGGGGATATGCGCATATTCGAATTGCTGCCTCAAAATGGCTGAATATTAGTGAAGATGATCTTGTTTGGGCAACGGCTGCACCTGGCTGGCAAAAATGGGTTTGGAGTCCGTTTTTATCGATATTAGGCTCTGGTGCGACAGGCTTTGTCTATAACGGCAGATTTCAGCCGCATAAATATTTACAGCTGCTTCAGGACAATAAAGTAAATGTTTTATGCTGTACCCCTACCGAATATCGGATGATGGCAAAATTAGATGACCTTTCAACCTTCGATCTTGCTGCTTTACACACAGCTGTTTCCGCAGGTGAGGCATTAAACCGTGAAGTCATTGATGTTTTTAAAAATGAATTTAACATCCTCATTCGTGACGGTTATGGCCAGACTGAAAGTACTTTATTAATTGCTAATTTGAATATTGATGAAAGCAAATTAGGTTCGATGGGGCAGCCCTTAATGCCTGAATATATTGAGGTTGTTAACGAACAAGGCCAGCCTGCTCCTGTAAAGGAAGTTGGGACGATTGCAATTAAAAAGGATTTCCCGGCTTTGTTTCAAAACTATTATAAAAATGCAGAATCCACTGCCGCATCCTATCTTGGCGAATATTTTCTAACAGGAGATCGAGCCTATAGAGATGAGGACAACTACTATTGGTTCCAAGGAAGAAAAGATGATGTCATCATCAGCTCCGGCTATACCATTGGACCATTTGAAGTGGAAGATGCGTTAATGAAACATAAAGCGGTAAAAGAGTGTGCTGTCGTGGCATCACCCGATCCTGTTAGAGGTAATGTTGTAAAAGCATGTGTGGTATTAAAAGATGGGATGGATGGTACAGCTGAGTTAACGAAAGAATTGCAAACTTTTGTTAAAAACTTGACCGCTCCTTACAAATATCCACGTGTAATTGAATATATGGAAGCACTGCCTAAAACCGATTCAGGAAAAATTCGCCGCGTGGCATTAAGAGCCCAACAATAAGAGTTATTGTAATCATAAGAATGCTATAGCCAAATGGTTATAGCATTTTTTTCTTTATCTACTGAGAAACACCTCAACATAAAACTGGCTTATATAAAAAATTTTTAAAAAATTCTGTGACATAAGTAATTTGGTTGTTGCTTATTTTGTAAAGGAAATGTATAATATAAAATTAATCCTACCTGAATAGTATGAATTGAAGTTTCGGAACATTGTGAGATTTATTCTGCTAGATAGATAGATAGATAGACATACATAAGGAGAGATTGATATGTTTTGGACGTATTTAGCTTTTATCATAGCATTCTTCTTCGCAATGAACATTGGAGCAAGCGGAACGGCCGCATCAATGGGGTCCGCCTATGGTGCTGATGCGATTAAGAATAAATGGCTTGCTATGGTGTTAGTAGCCATCGCTGCTTTTTTAGGGGCCGTTCTTGGAGGCGGAGAAGTCGTAAAGACAATCGGAAGCGGAATTATTCCATCTAAACTACTTACTATAGAACTAGTCGTTCTGATTCTAGCAGGGGCAACTCTAACCTTGTTTATAGCAAACCTAATGGGAATCCCATTATCGACAAGTGAAGTCACTGTGGGTGCCATCGTAGGAGCGGGAATTGCATTTAAAAGTTTATACATTAATAGTTTAATCGTTATTATTTCATTTTGGGTTATCGTTCCAGTTATTTCCTTTATCATTACCTTCATTTTTGGAAAGCTGATTGCCAAATCTGAAAAACGCTGGCCAAGTTTGACAAAACAAGGAAAATGGAAAAAATGGCTTGGCAGAATTCTCGTTTTGGGCGGCTGTTTTGAAGCTTTTTCTGCGGGAATGAATAATGTAGCAAATGCCGTTGGACCTTTAGTTGGGGCAGGGATGCTTTCTACAACGAAAGGAATCTGGATTGGTGGATTATTCGTTGCTTTAGGCGCCATCCTATTGGGAGGCAGAGTCATCGAAACAAATGGGAAGAAGATAACAAAACTTTCCTTATTAGAAGGGAGTGCCGTTTCTTTTACAGGTGGAGCATTAGTAACGATTGCCTCTATTTTTGGACTGCCAATTCCTTTAACACAAGTAACTACATGTGGGATCTTAGGAATCGGGGCATCACAAAAAGGGTTCGGTTTTTGGCAGAAGGCTGTCATTAGAAAAATTTTGAAAGTATGGCTGATTTCGCCATTAGCTTCATTGGTTATTTCTTATACCTTAATTAATCTGTTGATCAAGACTAATTTTTACAATATCATTGTTATATTAAGTACTTTAATTGCTGCGTTAGGAACGTTAAGCCTGTATGGTAACATCCGTAAAGAAAATAGTACGATTCACGACGAGGGTGGCGGGATTTAAAACGATCCAGCTTACACAAAAAACACAGCTCCAGATATCCCAATTACGGTGATGTCTGGAGCTGCTTCATTTAATAGGACTTGGTGGGATTCAAACCCACAAGATACGTTACAGTCTTCATAGGTTGACTGCAAGTTGCTCTATCATTGAGCTACAAGTCCTATCTATAAAATACCCTTTACCTTATATTTTATTCAGAATCCCCCAACTAATTCTTCAACTATTTCCTTTCTATTTCATAAATCTTTCATAAAAAGCAACAATTTTTAAGAAAATAGCCTAAATTAAAAAAGTGAGCAATTATTCCTATTAGATAATGTTATATAATAAAACTATATGTAATCATGAAACCGGATAACCATTACTTTATATATAACTTTGACTGTATCTATGTTGAGGAGGGTATAGATGAACGTTCAGTCTAATCAGCATGCACTTGAAATAAAAAAACTGCGTTCACAAATCGCTGAACTAAAACAGCAGAACCAGGAACTCTCAAAGCAAATCCGCGTAAATGAATCTTTATATCGCAGTATTCTGGATGCTTTACCCATCAATATTTTCCTTGAAGATCCAGAAGGACGCACGATTTATGCCAACAAACAAGTTTGCCTCTCGAATGGTGTAAGTCTAGATAAAATCGTAGGAAAAACGATCTTTGATTACTTTCCCCATGAAATCGCCATACTTAATCGAGCTTATGACCTTGAAGTTTGGAAGAAGCGGGAGCTTATCACCAAGGAATTTCCAAGTGGATACCAAGGTGAGGAACATCATATGTTTTCTGGAAAGACTATTATTCATATCAATGAATCGAATGAGGACTTTTTACTTGGTTTTGCTTTAGAGATTACGGATCGTGTCAGAGCTGAAAACCGCTTAAAAGAAAGTGAAGAGAAGTTCAGAAGTTTAACAGAGCAGGCCGCGGATAGTTTTTTCTTAATCGGAACAGATGGAATGTTTACGGAGGTCAATCCAACAGCATGTGAAGTATTAAACTTTACAAAGGAAGAACTGCTCAAGATGAGTACTGAAACGGTTTTTTCCAAGCTGCCTGAAAAAATAAAACACTTAAAAATAGGTTCCAAAGAGCATGCCTCCAGTAATTTTGAGGATTTAATGACAGGGAAAGATCATACTCAAATTCCAGTAGATATTAATATCCGTCTGATAAATATCGGCGAAAATCAAATGTATTTTGCCTTATGTCGAGATATTCGAGATAAAAAAAGAGCGGAAGCACAAATCAAACATATGGCCTTTCATGATGCCTTAACGGATCTGCCAAATCGATGGGCAATCCAGTCCATTTTAGAGGAGCAAATATCCCCCAAAAATGAACCTTCTAACCTATTGGGCTTTATTTTGCTGGATTTAGACTATTTCAAGGTAGTAAATGATAGTCTTGGCCATGAAGCGGGTGATATACTGCTGAAGGAAGTAGCAAAAAGACTTCAAGCCTCCACAGATCATAGAGAAGTTAAATTGGCCCGGTTTGGGGGAGATGAATTTATCATTCTTATTCCTCAGTTAACAAGTGAAAAAGAAATTACTCCATTCTGTGACCGAATTATGGAAGAGATGTCGGCCCCTTTCCTGATTAAGGGACAAAAGCTCAATATCTCAACGAGTATGGGGATTAGTTTTTACCCTAAAGATGGGCAAGATCTTAATTCACTTATTAAGAATGCTGATCTCGCTATGTATGGTTCTAAGGAGCTGGGAAGAAGCTGCTATAGTTTTTACCATCCAGATATGAAACATCATGCAAATAAACGGATGGACTTAGAGATTCTGCTAAGAAAAGCATTGGATGAAAATGAATTTATTCTCCATTATCAACCGAAAGTAAACTTAAATACTGGGGAAATCTACGGGATGGAGGCCTTAATCCGCTGGAAGAATAAATTGGATCAAATTATTCTTCCAGATGCCTTTATCCCTCTCGCCGAAGAAACGGGCCTAATTAACCCAATTGGTGAGTGGGTATTACGGGAGGCCTGCAGGCAGTGTAAAGAATGGCATGATTTAGGCTTTAGTGACCTAACGGTTAGTGTCAATCTGTCTCCGAAACAATTTCAAAGACCAAACTTGGTTGGAATGGTCATCTCGGTGCTTGCAGAGACAGGCTTGTCACCATACTCGCTGGAATTGGAAGTGACAGAAGGAATTGTCATGAAGAATCCGGAAGAAGCAGTGATGGTTTTACAAGAATTAAAACGACTAGGAATTAAGATAACGGTTGACGATTTTGGAACCGGATTTTCATCACTTAGCTATTTAAAATTATTCCCAATTGATACACTAAAGATTGACCGATCCTTTATGGTTAATATCGACAGTGACAACGCAGATGCAAAGATTGCCTCCGCTGTCATCTCCTTGGCTCATAGTTTAAAAATGAATGTCGTTGCTGAGGGCGTGGAAAATTGGGAACAGTATGATTTCCTTATCAATAGATCTTGCGACTATGCTCAAGGAAACTTTATTAGCAAACCTGTTGAACCCCAGGAAGTAAAGGGTATGCTTGTGAACAATGGAACGTTTATTATCACGTAAATTTGAATGGATTTCTAGATAAAAAAGGAGAGCGGCTTTTTTGACCACTCTCCTTTTAGACGTACAAAAATTAATCTTCTCTAGTATTTTGATGCTGAACACTTTCTGCAAAGTCTAAGACGCCCCAATCCATCGGGCTTTTCTTTTTAATATCATCTAACGTCTTTTTGTGCTGTCCCGTTGTAGTGTCAACATTACTTTGACTTTTTTGTTCCTTTACCATCAGTAAACACTCCTTTTTTAGTTTTGATTTAGTTTTTCCTTCTTAAATTGAACTTATCCCAGACCCTTTTTCATCCTCAAAAAGCTCATTTGATGTTATGATGATAAATAATCCAATACATATTTTTTACTTTATGGCTGAGTTAAACTTGGATGTTGATTTACATACCAGTCGTTCGCTTTCCGCTCTAATCAACATCGCTACAAAATCAACAATAACCTTTAACACAGCCTGCTTTTTACGAACAAACAACTTTTTGGGGGAACTATTATGGCAGTAGTTAAAACAGTGAAAATTGATGGGGAAATCATCCACGTTTTTAAAAGTGCAATCTATGTTTTTGAAGCAAGTTCAGGATTCACTTTAGAGTTGGACCTCATCGTCAGTGAGGTTGTCGTAAAGAAATATAAAAAAGAAGATAATCTCATTATTGAAATAGAATTAGAAGATGGAAGAGTGCTTCATTCGATTATGCATGTAAAAGTCTTAGCCGGTGGCTTGCCGCAGCTTAATTTATTTTGTGAACTTGATGCCCCGGATGAATATTATTTTTTGGACCGGGTGAATGAGAATGATTCTTGGTTTCCGAATATCGAAGAAGGCATTACTATAGAAGAAATCAGAAAAGTAGAGATGCCGGTTGAAGACATTCAATTAAAATTAAAACTTCCGATTGATCAGATAGAATGGTTGAAA
>NZ_JBALPZ010000046.1:0-13736 GCF_036965645.1 Neobacillus drentensis | reverse complement strand
ATGGGAGGGGCAATATGAAAATTGTTATCGCTGGAGGTTCAGGATTTATCGGCCAAAAATTGACCAACTTCCTTTTAAAAAAAGGGCATGAAATAGTTATATTAACTAGAACAAAACAAATGCCAGCCGAAAAAATTACCTATGTGAATTGGCTGACTGATGGGGCATCACCTGGGGAGGAAATAAGAAGCGCAGATGCATTTATTAATTTAGCAGGTGTTTCGATCAATCAGGGGAGATGGAATAGGAGTCATCAAAAGCAAATATATGACAGCCGGATGATGGCGACAAAGGAACTGATCCGGATTATCGGCAGATTGGAAAAAAGGCCCAGTGTTCTTATCAATGCAAGTGCCATCGGAGTATACCCAGCGTCCCAAAATACTGTTTATACAGAAGAATCTAGAGAAGTCGCCGATGATTTTTTAGGTAAAACGGTTCATGACTGGGAAAAGCAAGCGGAGGAAGTTGAATCAGCTGGTATTCGGTCAGTTTTTATGAGGTTTGGAGTCGTGCTTGGCCAAGAAGGTGGTGCACTCCCATTGATGGTATTGCCCTATAAACTGTTTGCTGGAGGGACAGTTGGTTCTGGTAAACAATGGGTTTCTTGGGTCCATGTGATGGATGTTATTCGGGCGATTGATTTTGTTTTAGAAAAACCATTGCATGGGCCGGTCAATGTCACAGCCCCTGTTCCAGTTAGAATGAAGGAGTTTGGTCAAACAATTGGATCCGTTTTACACAGCCCGCATTGGCTGCCGGTACCTTCATTTGCAATGAAATGGGTACTTGGGCAAAAGAGTGCACTTGTATTAGAAGGACAGCATGTTGTTCCGGAAATTTTAAAACGAGAAGGCTTTGAATTCTCCTTCTCATTACTCCAGCCCGCTTTAGAGGATTTACTAATAAAATAATGATAATAAAAGCATCCAATAACTAAGATTTATTGGATGCTAAATCGGATCGATCGGCCGCTTTTGGAGGCTCCTCCATCCAGCCATTATCAATCAATATATTAGCCCCATCTTCCACGTAAACCAACATTTCTGCCAGTGAGCGCATATACATGGACCCAATATCTCTTCTTCCATTTACCGCTATTGAATTTCCAAACGACCTTATCTTCATCGAGAACATATCAACTTTGTGAAAGACCATTAATCTATCGGAAAATGGAGAAAAGGTTGATTCCGTTACTAAATGATCTAACTGAGTGGGGAAAGGTAAATTATCCTTTTGTAATTTTTCACTATATTGCTTAACAGATCGGTCTGTTATTTCACGGCCGCGAATGAGAAATTGCCGGACCTTTTCATCCTTTGCAACCTGGCTAAATGCAATTAATAAGCCTTTGCTGGTCGTGTTATTTTCTATGTTATCGTAAAGATGTGTGATTTCCAGTGCGTGAAGCGGGCGAACTTCTCCTAAAAATCCTTTTAAGTAGTTTTGTTTTTTAATAAAATCTACTTTTTCGGGTATAGGCAGTATTGGAGGTTTTATGATAAGACCTTTCGTCATCAAAACATCGTTCAACTGACCGAGAAAGGTAATAGTAGAGACATTACAATAAATGAAAAAGTCTCTGATATCTTCTCTCATCACTAAAGGAATCGCCACATTATATAAACTGAGCCCTGCTTTTGCTGCATACTTTAAATAATGAACGTAAAATTCATCTTCGAATAAGCGAGGAGCTCCAAGATTTACATCGTCTTTTGTAAAACCAATGGGAATAGGAAAGTTTTCTTTTGAAAGGAATTGCTTGATCCGCTGCATAAAATCTTCAGCTAAACTATTGCCGTTTTCCAATAGCAATTTAATATGTTCATCTTCCACATGTTTAAGGAAGTATTTTACTATCTGGATTGACATACTATTCCCTACATAAGTTGCCCATAGTTTTCCGATTTCAGGTGCAGTTAGTTTTGCACTCGGTTTTAAATTATTTGGGCTTAATTTTACTGGTTTAATGACATTATTATTAGTTTGCATCTAAGATTCCCCTAACCTCATTTTTCTTATTTTTTTCTAACAAAAGAAAAATATTCTACTCAATTTATTCCGATAATATTGAATAATATCAATTATTCTGAGGAGAATAGCTCTGTATGTTAGAGAATAGGAGTGAGTAAACATGGAAGAAAATCTTTATGAAAAATTAGGGGAAAAAGAAGCAATCGGGAAAGTGGTAGACTACTTTTATAATGAGTTAGTTTTAAAGGATGAGACAGTCAATCAATTTTTTGAACACACCGATATGGAAAAGCAAAAAAGTCATCAAACGAAATTTATCAGTTTTGCACTGGGCGGGCCCAATCAATACTCTGGTCAATCCATGGCGAAAGCCCATCATGGAATGAATTTACAGCCCGAACATTTTAATGCAATTGTTAACCATTTGCATGACGCACTTGCTCATTATGGTGTGAGTGAAGCAGATATTGATCAAGCATTAACAAAGGTAGCTTCCCTGAAAGATGATATCTTGTACCAATAAGGAATAAAAAGGGGCCAATTTAGGTCCCTTCAATCATTTTATAAGAGGTTAATGAACATCAAACCACACGGGTGTTTGATCAAATGGATCGCCATTGTAGTTAATCATAATTTCTTCGCCTTCTTTAATATCGGTATGGGCATAAATGTCAATGGTTTTTTGGGCTAAGTTGAGCTTATATAAAGCATTTGGTGTATAGGAGTGGTTAAATAACGAGCCGTAGCCTAATGCCAGCGCACATTCCTCTAAATCTTCGCCCCACCAAAATACATACTCTATAAAAATGGTCTTCTTCAATTTTTTGTATTCGCTGCTGGGAGAAATAATAACTGGGGCCTCATGAATCAGTTCGCCCTTGTAGATATTTCTCGTTGCAAAGATTCCCCTGCCGTACTTACATTCTCCTACTTCAAACAATTCCATTCACCGCCTATTATTATCTTTCGTATTGGCTTTTTACTACTTTATGCCATATGGGGGCAGTTTGACTAAGTCCCATCACAGTTAAAAAACACTCACAGTTGTGCTGGTGTATCATAAAATAAATTTAAAATTGTGTACTGAGGTGGGAGTATTCAAGGTGCCTAAACAGCCGAAAGATCCGAAAAGCGAAGGTAAGGAAGACAACTATGATAAAAAATTACAATTGGAGAAAGAGGTTGCCCTTGGACTCTGGATTCAAGTGATTGGACAGTTTATTGAAATAAAAGGGTTATCCGGATTATACCAGTTAGAAGAAGATCTCTATCAGTTAGGTGAACAGCAAATTTTAACAGGGGCTTGGATTCGGACCATCGGTCAATTATTAGAGGCTTTATCTGTACAAAGCCAAATTGGAGAAAATGATCAAATTAAGTTGATCCAAGAACAAAAACTGGCGATTACAGGTGATTTCCTTGTGTCGGTTGGATCTGCCTATGAGGTTATGGGCGGTCTTCGTGTTCTTGAAGAAGAATCCGTTCTGCCTCCACGGATTGTTCCGTAGAGAAGTATAGATCACTGGACCAAGCACATCCTAACAATAATAAAGTGGGATGTAGGAGGTATTTTCATTGATAACCCTAGATGATATTATTCTTGCACGAGAAAAAATGAAGGGGATTGTTCATACAACTCCACTAGATTTTTCGCAAACCTTTAGTACGATATCAGCTAATAATAAAGTCTATCTAAAGTTGGAAAACCTGCAGAAAACAGGGTCTTTTAAGGTAAGAGGCTCCTATAATAAAATGATTTCTTTAACGGAGGCGGAGCTGCAAAAAGGAGTCGTGGCCGCCTCAGCGGGAAATCATGCCCAAGGTGTCGCATATTCTAGTCAAATGTTAGGAATTCCTTGCACAATTGTCATGCCTAAGGGCGCGCCGCTTAGTAAAGTGTCGGCGACCAGACAGTACGGAGCCGATGTTGTATTGCAAGGACATACGTTTGATGATGCCCTTGCGTACGCTTTGGAATTAAAGGATCAGATGGGGGCAACTTTTGTCCATGCCTTTGATGATGATGCGGTTATTGCTGGACAGGGGACGGTCGGTTTAGAAATACTGGAGCAACTTCCAGATGTGGAGGCGATTATGGTTCCGGTTGGCGGTGGTGGATTGATTGGCGGCATTGCACTGGCCATTAAGGAGAAAAATCCTCATGTTCGTGTGTATGGCGTTCAAGCGATGGCTTGCCCGAGTATGAAACAATCATTAGTTGAACATGAACCTGTAAGTGTGGCGTCTTCGCCGACGATGGCAGATGGAATTGCTGTTAAGAAACCAGGGTTACATAATTATGATTTGGTAGAGAAATATGTGGATGATATTATTTGTGTGGATGAAATGGAAATCGCCAGAACGATGTTACTTTTATTAGAAAGAAATAAGCTGCTGGTGGAAGGGTCAGGAGCTGTCTCATTAGCCTCGCTTTTATATCAGAAGGTGAATTTTAAAGAGAAGAATGTGGTTGCGGTTATCAGCGGCGGGAATGTTGATGTAAATTTTATCTCGCGAATTATTGAGCGTGGGATGGTGGAGTCGGGAAGATATGCTAATTTTTCTATGATTGTAAAAGATAAGCCGGGTGAGATGCAAAGGGTATTGAGCTCGATTTCTGAGCTGGATGCGAATATTCAATCGGTTCATCTTGATCATGTTGGCAAGGATATTTATCCTGGCTATGCACAAATTGAGCTTGCGTTAGAAACGAAAAATCAGGACCATATTGAGGAAATCAGGAGAGTTTTAAAAAATAATGGTTATGTGGTTAGGGATTCGGACTAAGGGGGATCGATTTTCAGATTGTGATGTCCGAACTAGGGAAAGGTTCCGACAGGCGAGCCTGATTTCTAGTTGGTGATGTCCGAAGAAGAGCCGGGTTCAGACAGGCGATCCCCGATTTCAAGATATGTTGTCTGAAGAAAAGCCGAGTTCGGACAGTCTAGGTCAGATTCAAGCAGGTGTTGTCTGAAGAAGAGCCAACTTCAGACAGCCCAGCCCAATTCCAGCAGGTGGTGTCCGAAGAAGAGCCAACTTCAGACAGTCCAGATCAAATTCAAGCAGGTGATGTCCGAAATAGAGCCAAGTTCGGACAGTCCGGCCCAATTACTAGCTGTGGGTATGTCCGAACCATGGCCAACATCAGACAGACGAGCTAGATTTTCAGCTGGTCCTGTCCGAACCAAAGACAGATGCGGACAGACCAACTCCGTATCCAGCTTGTTCAATCAAACTAAAATCCCGCATTCGGACAAACCTATACAAATTTCTCCTAACGCTGTTCGAATCAACTTCACCTTTAATTTGCAGCCACAAAAAAAATAATTCTTTGTACTTTTTTATTGAGAAAGACAGACGAATCATTTAACTGTATGCAGTTGAATGAAAACGATAAACATGATAAGTTTAACTTGTATTATTAATTCGTTTAATAAACTAACAAAAAACACCAACCTAAAAAAATCACAAATTATCCTAAAAAAACAACATTTAAAAACATTCATAAGGTCCGTAAAATAAAAGCAAGAAAACGTTTTCAGTTGGAGGAAGGCTTATGAATGTAATCAAGAAAATAGGACTAATTATCGATGAAGTTTTTGAAAAATTCACTTTACTGTCGTTAGTAGCCTTAATCTTGGTCGTAACCACACAGGTTATGACACGGAAATTATTTAATTTTGTTTTCTTTTGGTCAGAGGAAATTACGCTTCTGCTCCTTGCCTGGTTTGCCTTTATGGCCATCGCAATTGGATTTCGCGAGTATATCCATATGGGGATCGATTCATTCACCAATCTATTTCCAAAGAAATTCAATCAGATTCTCGACAAGATTATTAGTGCATCCACTTTTGCCTTTGGGTTATATCTAGTCATACAAGGCTGGGACTTTACCGTATTGATGCTGGATTCTACCCTGCCGGCAACGAAGCTGCCAAGCAGCATAACCTACGCCGTCATGCCGGTTACTGGAGTGATGATTTGTGTCTATTCTCTTCTCCAATTCTTTAACATTAATACCAATCGTCATAAAGACATAGAGGAGGGAATGTAACATGGACACAAATACAATTGGGATTATAATCCTACTTTCAAGCTTTGTCATTTTAATCTTATTTCGTTTTCCGATTGCCCTGACGCTTATTGCATCATCTCTACTAACAGTAATTTACCTGAAGATTCCGCTACCTGTTGTAGGGCAGCAAATGATCCAAGGAATGAACTCCTTTTCACTGCTTGCGATTCCGTTCTTTATCTTAACAGGACAAATCATGAGTGAAGGTGGACTGGCTACAAGAATTGTCAATTTTGCTAGTTTAATAGTTGGCAGGATCCGCGGGGGACTCGCCATGGTTAACAGCGTAGCGGCCCTGTTTTTTGGGAATATCTCCGGCTCTGCAGTCGCAGACGTCTCTTCCGTTGGTTCCGTTATGATCCCGATGATGAAAAAGAAGGGCTATGAGGCAGACTATGCCGTTGGTGTTACCATCGCTTCAGCCATTCAAGGGGTAGTCGTTCCGCCAAGTCATAACCTAGTTTTATACTCCTTAGCAGCAGGCGGCGTTTCGATTGCAAGTTTATTCATGGCAGGGATTGTTCCTGGATTTATCATGTTAATTTCCTTAATGATTACAGGTTATATTATTGCCAGGAAACGAGGCTACCAAAAAGCAGACCCTGTTCCTAGAGCTGAAATAGGCGGTATTCTTATACACGGTTTATTATCACTGAGCCCTGCGGTTATTATTTTAGGCGGGATCCTGACAGGATGGTTTACCGCAACAGAGTCTGGGGCCTTAGCTTGTTTATATTCTTTTATTCTAGCATTTGTCGTTTATCGAGAAGCAAAATTAGCGAATTTATGGAAAATTTTAACCCGGACGATGCGAACAGTCTCGATGGTATTTTTCTTAATTGCAGCTTCAGCTTCATTTGGCTGGATCTTAGCTTATTTAAAAGTTCCTGCCATGGTAACTGATTTATTCTTAAGTATTTCTGATAATCCACTTATTATTCTCTTAATTATTAATATTCTGTTGCTGTTGCTTGGGGCACCAATGGACATGGCACCCATGATTTTAATTATGACGCCTATCCTGCTTCCAGTGGTTACAAGTTTTGGAATGGATCCCGTTCACTTTGGTATTGTCCTTATTTTAAATGCAGGGATTGGTCTATTGACGCCACCGGTTGGAACGGTATTGTTCGTCGGCTGTGCGATCGGAAAGGTCTCGATCCAGCAAGGGACAAAAGCGATGATGCCATTTTTCTATGCACTGCTAGTCGTTCTCTTAATTATTACCTATATTCCTGAGGTGGTACTGTGGCTGCCACATTTGTTAGTCAAGTAGCCGAAGGAAAGGTAACAATAAATTTTTAAAAAATATCAAGGGGGTTATTAGATGAAGAAAAGAAAGATTACTGGGGTTTTAGCAGCAACTTTATTGATGGGGACCATCCTCGCAGCTTGTGGAAAGGAAGAGGCATCAAGCACAAAAAACGGAGGGGCGAAGCAAGAGGAGCCTAAATACACCTTCCGTTTGGCAGACAATCAGCCGCCTGATTATCCAACAGTTGTTGGTGACAAAAAGTTTGCTGAATTAGTAGAGGAAAGAACGAATGGCCGTATTAAAATTGAAGTATTTCCATCCGCTCAATTAGGGGATGAAAAATCCGTGTTAGAGCAAGTGCAATTAGGAGCAATTGAGTTTACTAGAATCAACGCCAGCCCGCTTGCTGAATTTAATAAGGAGTTCACTGCTCTTGGATTACCGTATGTATTCGAAAACGAAGAGCATTTATGGAATTTCCTTAACGGTGAAATGGGAACTAAATTGTTAGATGGATTAGAGCAGTCTAAAATGAAAGGGCTTGCTTACTACGATTCCGGTTCACGCAGCTTTTACTCTACTAAACCATTAAAAAGTGTGAAGGACTTAAAAGGTCAAAAGATTCGTGTACAACAAAGTAAAATTAATATTGATTTCATGGAAGCTTTAGGTGCAAGTGCAACGCCTATGCCATATGGAGAGGTATTCAGTGCCCTGCAAACAGGAATTATTGATGGTGCAGAAAATAATCTTCCTAGCTTTGACTCTTCTAATCATTATCAAGAAGCCAAGAACATTATTTTAGACAATCATCAGCGTATTCCAGAAGTATTGCTAATTAGTAAGACTGCATGGGATAAGCTTTCTGACAAGGATCAAAAATTGATTAAACAGGCAGCCCTTGATTCTGTGAAAACACAAAGAGAAGAATGGGATAAATGGGAAGAGCGTTCCACTAAGAAACTAAAAGATGCTGGCGTAGTCTTTACAGAAGTGGATGATATCCAACCATGGAAAGATGCGGTTAAGTCAATGGTGGAATCATATTCAAAAGATTATAAAGACGTAATGGATGCGATCGAAAAAGCCCGTCCATAATCTTTAGCGCGAGCCTGCAGAAAACCTAGTTGGTAAAAGTTCCATTACCAGCTGGGTCTTTTCTGTTTTAAAAAATACTACTGGTTGGGAAGGAAAAAGAATGAGTAAAATAGCAGAATTTGTAAAACGGTATATACTTTTAAAAAATCAATCCTTAATGATTAAACTCTGCGTATTTTCAAGTTTTCTCGTTATTTTTCCTGTCCTCTCAGTAGGAATTTTCTCGTATAAACGTTCATCTGCTGAGCTTGAGAATGAACTCCGACAATCAAGCAGACAAGTCATCGACCAAGTACAAACGCATATTGAATATTATTTACAGGATTTTGAAATCACCAGTCTCAAGATCATTAATTCCCCGGAATTATCCAGTCTATTAAAATCAACAAAATCCGATCATAAACAAGGTATGATAGATGCTACCCGAAATACCTTAAAAGCGGCAGAGTACTCAAGGGCAGATATTAGTAATATCACGATCCTATTAGATAACGAACAAGTCATTGATACCCTCGGGGCAAGAAATTTTTATCCAGCGACTAAAATCAAAGAAGAGTATTGGTATCGGTTAGTGCCACTAAACGGGATGAGTATGTTAGTTACGAGGAAATTGATATTAGCAAATAATCAGCAGCCTGTTATTTCACTTGTCAGGCGTCTCTATAATCCCCGAACCCTTCTGCCCGTTGGAATTCTCATCATTGATATAAATTTTAGACGAATTGAAGAAATCTCAAATAAGGTAACGATCAGTAAAAATGGCTATTTCTTTATCCTGGATGCAAACGGGCATTACATTTACCATCCTGATTACACGAAGCTTGGAAAAAAGGTAGAATACAAGCAGCTTGTTACCTTAAAAACAGATGGAAGTCATACAGAGATATTAGATAATAAACGAAAAGATTTTGTTACGTTCTCTTATTCACAAAACCTGGGCTGGCAGTTTCTATCAGCTGTTCCATACAGGGATTTAACCGGCGGGATAATCCAGATTGAGAAAACCATTTCTACCACGATAATCGTTTCATTAATTTTGGCCTATCTCATCGGATTTGGCTTCGCGACTAGCATAATTCGTCCGATTCGCCGGTTGCAGCATTTCATGAAGGAAGTAGAGACGGGCCATCTTGAAGGCAGAGTCCGTGTGGTTTCAAATGATGAAATTGGTCAATTAACGGCAGGGTTTAATAATACGGTTGAAAAACTAGCTAATTTACTTGAGGAAGTATACGTATCTAAGTTAAGAGAAGCTGAAATGTCGCTTAAGCAAAAAGAAGTAGAGTTAAAAATGCTTCAATCACAAATGAATCCTCACTTCCTCTATAATTCACTCGAGACGATTAGGGGAATGGCGTTGGAGGAAAATCAGGAGAATATTGCCGTAATGGCTTATTCGCTTGGAAAATTGCTTCGCTATAATTTAAATAATCAATCTTCCACGGTCAGTCTGCGTGAGGAAATCAATTTTTGCGAGATGTACCTTAAGATTCAAAAGTTTCGCTTTGAGGACCGTTTTGACTATCAGTTTGATATTCCCGAATGGGCAATGGAACTTCAGGCTATTAAGTTTTCCCTGCAGCCATTGGTAGAAAATTGCTTTATTCATGGTCACAATGCTGGAGTTAGTAAAATCAAAATTGTGATTTCAGTTTACCGTTATTCTGAATCAACTTATGTGATCAGTATTTGCGATAATGGGAAGGGAATAGAGGAAAGGAACCTAGAAGAAATCAGGAATAGAATTAACCTATTAACACCAGCCAAAGATGGGAAGAATATTGGAATTTTAAATGTGCACCAAAGGATACATTATTTATTTGGCCCGGCATATGGGATCACGGTCAGAAGTAAATTTGGATCGGGGACAAAGGTATTGATCTATTTACCGATTATAGACCAGCATCTGGAGGGGGAGAAACCATGAGAAAGACGATCTTGTTGGTTGATGACGAGAGGTGGGTTCGTACAGCCCTTAAATGGACCATAAATATGTTAAATCTTCCATTGCACGTTGTACACGAATGTGAAAATGGCCTGGAAGCACTTGATTGGATAAAGAATCATAATGTGGATTTAATCATTTCGGATATTCGGATGCCTATTATGGACGGACTTTCATTTGTTAAGGAATTGAGTTATTTAAATAAGAAGCAGGATGTAGTTGTGATCAGCGTGCATGACGAGTTTCAATTCGTTCAGCAGGCTCTGAGGACAGGAGTGACCGATTATCTGCTCAAACCAGTCGAAGAAACGGAACTAAAAGCTTGTCTTGAAAAGTGGCTGGATAGACAAGCTAAAGACATTGAAATTAAAAAGGTAGATGAAAGTCTTCCTTCCTCAACAATCGATCGAGTATTACAGTATTTAGAAAAAACACCTTTAGACCAAATCACACTAAAGGATGCGGCCGAAAGTGTACATATGAATCCAAGTTATTTAAGTCAATTGTTCAAGCAGCAATTAAATAAAAAATTCGTTGATTATCTTACGGAGTTGCGGATTGAAGAAAGCAAACGACTTTTGCGAAATACAACATTACGAATGTCAGAAATTGCGGAGAGGGTGGGCTACGCGGATTTAGCCTATTTTAGTAACAACTTTAAAAGAATCACAGGCTGCTCACCATCGGAATTTCGGAAATCTGCGATTTGAAAATTACAGGGATGAAGCTTAAGCTGCCGGGCTAGGCAGCTTCTTTTTTTAGAGCTAGGCGGTTATTGATTAAGTTGGTAGATTTCACGAGCCATTGATTCAAGAATATAGACAACAGGTACTTGAGTTGTAATATTCGCTTCCTCAATAAATTCTTCCGATACATAATAAGAAATATTGTGGTCAGAAATTTTTGCGATCGTTGAGATTTTATTGTTGGTAATACTAATAATTTTACTTCCTTCTTGTTTCAGTTGATGGAGATGGGTAATCGTAAAATTGGTTTCTCCCGATACAGATAAAGCAATTGTGACACTGTTCGTCCTTAGTTTAGAGTGAATAGGAAAGTGGGGGTCTTTTATATACATTGAAAATTTACCTAAACTAGAGAAATATCTTGCCCCGTATTCTGCCAGGATACCTGAACTTCCGATTCCAATAAAAATCACATTTTCTGCCTTGTTTACAAGATTTGCTGCTATCCTGATTTTTTCCTCTAAATCTCCTTTTAATGTCCGTTCAAAAAACTCGACTAACGAATGCTGAGAACTTTTTATCACCGTCGTTTTACTTTCTTTTAAATACATTTTGAGCTTGATCTTAAATTCTGAGAAACCTTCACAATTTACTTTTCGACAAAAACGTAAAATGGTCGCAGTAGAAACATGGGTTTCATCTGCAAGTTCACGAATTCGCATATAGGCAACTTTGTCACCATTTTGACTGATGTAGTTATATAAAGATGTTTCTAATTCATTAAAAGACGCAATTATTTCATTTGAAAACATGTATGTTGTTTACCCCTTCATTAAAATGATCGTCATTCATTTTAACATAATTCATTGAATGTCACATAGTGTTACATCTTTGTCACAAGTGACTTTCAGTGTGATTAGGAACTAGAACACTCGAACTTATTTACTATCTATTAAAAATTCAGTACGATTCTTAATGAAGTAAAGAGATTAAATTCAAATAGCTTAACAAATATTAACTACTATGGAATAAATATCAGGGGGTACCGATATGGAAAATCAATTCCCAAAAGGTTTTTTATGGGGAGGAGCTACAGCAGCCAACCAAATGGAAGGCGGATATAAAGAAGGAAATAAAGGATTAAATATTGCCGACGTCCTTCCAGGAGGAAAAGAGAGATATAACGTTCTTTTAAACCCTGGATTTGATTTTGAAATCCATACCGAAAAATACAGCTATCCAAATCATGAAGCGATTGACTTTTATCATCGCTATAAAGAAGACATTGCCTTATTTGCAGAAATGGGTTTCAAGGCCTTCCGAATGTCGATTGCCTGGACACGGATTTTTCCAAATGGTGATGAATTAGAAGCCAATGAAGAAGGTTTAGCCTTCTATGATCGGGTGTTTGATGAATTGCACAAGTATGGGATTGAGCCTGTTGTCACCATCTCACACTATGAAATGCCACTTCACCTTGTTAAGGAATATGGCGGATGGAGAAATCGCCAGGTAGTGACGTTCTTTGAAAGATATGCAAAAGCCGTTCTCAATCGTTATAAAAATAAAGTAAAGTACTGGATGACCTTTAATGAAATCAATAGCGGCTTGGTGATGCCGATTCAAGGCCTTGGTTTTTCGATTCAAAAAGAAGAGGATAAATATCAGCCAACCTTCCAGGCGTATCATCATCAATTTCTTGCTAGCGCAATTGCCGTTAAAGCGTGCCATGAGGTCATTCCAAATTCGCAAATCGGCTGTATGATTCTATATGCCCCTGTCTATGCTTTTGACAGCAATCCAGAAAATGTTCTGTATTCCCTACAAGAGGAACAGTTGTTCAATTACTTTTGTGGAGACGTTCAGGTACGAGGGGAGTATCCAGCTTTCATTAAGCGCTATTTTAAGGAACATCAAATTGAACTTGAGATTCAAGACGGCGACTTGGAAACTATAAAAGAAGGTAAGGTTGATTATATCGGCTTTAGTTATTACATGTCGAGAACAGAAAAAAAGGTGAAGTCAGATGAAGAAGCTTCACAAGGAAATATTATTGGCGGTGTGAAAAATCCATTCCTAAAAGCAAGTGATTGGGGCTGGGAGATTGACCCTGTAGGATTACGAATTTCCTTAAATAAATTGTATGACCGTTACCAAATTCCCCTTTTTATCGTAGAAAATGGTTTAGGGGCCTATGACAAGGTAGAAGAGGACGGTTCAATTCATGATGACTACAGAATTGATTATCTACGTGAACATGTTAAGGCAATGGGGGAAGCCATCGAAGATGGAGTAGAGCTGATGGGCTATACGACCTGGGGATGTATCGATATGGTGAGCATGTCTTCAGGCGAGTTCTCGAAACGATATGGTTTCATTTACGTGGACAAACATGACGATGGCAGCGGGACATTGGAACGCAAAAAGAAAAAGTCTTTCTACTGGTATAAAGACGTTATATCGACAAACGGTGAAAATATCGGCAGTTAATTTTTTGTCTTTTCTTATTCCCACAACTTTTTTATTTAACACTTTGTTTGGTTTAATTTACATTTGTACAAATATTTAATAGGTTTTAATCCAAAAGAACCCTTAATGGGTTCTTTTCTATTTTAATGAGAAGGAAGTGTGAAAGGGACCGAAAAGAACTAAAAAAATTAAAATAATCGGGAATTTTTCATAGAACTTTTGTTTATATAAAAA
>NZ_JBALPZ010000045.1:2940-27203 GCF_036965645.1 Neobacillus drentensis | reverse complement strand
TTCTCCAATAATCCAAAACCTCCTGCTAAAGAGGTATCATTTTATTTTATTAATTGACAAAAGCTGTGGTTCTATTAAAATGCTTAGTAGTCACTACTTATATCAAAATAAGATATAATGATAAAAAAATAATTGAGGTGAATATAAATTGGATTTTCATTCTGAGTCAGAACAACATACTGAACAAAGCAATGACCAAGAATATGAAACAAGAGACTACCCTACTAGATTTGAAGCTGAAAAGAAAATAGATGATAGAGGATTTAAGAATCGGTTTGTAGGCAGGCAAAAGAAAAAAACAGATAGTGAGAGTAAAGCAAGCGGAAGTTCACCAGGTAGGTTCCGATCGTCAAAAAAGAAAAAGAAATTGGAAATGTCTTGGGTAAAACTTCTTTTTAAAATCATAGTAGTAGCCGTAGTCTGTTACAACTTCAAATTCCTTTTGGACTATATGAAAACTCCTATTAGTAATTTTACGCAGGTATTATATGTAGTTGGAATTCGTTCAGGAATCAATTTTATTGCCGTTTGGGTTCTATTTTATAAGAATACTATGATAAGATTTTATCTATCCTTACTGGCCATTATTGGATCATTAGCTTATTACATCTATGTGAATTATACGAATCGTACCTTTTTGGGGGATAACCTCATCCCTTCGATTCTGGTTGCTATTTCAGTATTGATGGCCATAAACCCTAAAGTTAATTATTATTTGAAAAGTATCGTATTACTGTTGATCCCTGTAGTAGGAATCTATTTTAGCGGTAATACATTTGCACTCGTGTGGACTCTAATGTCTACTGCAGGATTGATCCTATTCTTTAGAATGTCTAAATCAAAAAAATCGAAATCAAAGAAACAGGAAGAACAAACAAAAAGAAATAAACAGCAATCTGCTTAATAGTAGCTATTTGTTTGAGTAATTAACAATTGTTAGTTACTCAAAGCTTGAGGATGATCCAATGTTCCGTAATTTTACGGACGATTAAAGAGCTCTGACACAATAAAATTGTCAGAGCTTTTATAATTAATTCGTAATATTTATTTCATGATTCTGTTTCTTAGAGTAAACGCTTATAAAGATAAATGATGCGACTAAGAAAATGAAAAGAATGACTCCCACGATTTCAAAATCTAGTTCTGCCCAAGGATTAAAGAAAGTAAATGCCAAATAGAAGGAAACCCCGTATGCCAAAACGACAATCACCCAACCCATTAGTCTAGACGCAGCTTGACCGATTTTGCTGGACTGGTTCACCATTTTATAGACAATCATTGAATCAATTGTATCTGTAATCATCATGCCAAACATAAAAACTAGCCCTAAAAATAAAGGGGTATATTCACCTGCATTTCCTGCCGCCAAAGACCAGACAGCGGTTTGACTTACTGTCTCGGCAGCCAGGGCAAACAAAGCCCCTACTAAAATAATAAGAAAAGGATTTGTGGTCCCCTTCGCAATTTTGGGAATAAACTTTCCCTTTAGTCCGCTAAGTTGAAACTCTTCGTGATTGTTTTTGGTGCGTAACAGATTATACGTATTTAACGCTCCAATAAGGAATAAAGAAATAATCGACACCCATGAGGCAATATTATCAAAATAAGCTGGGAATGAAAAATTCTCTATCACCATTCCTAAAATACCTGCTGTTAATGCTACCATTCCTCCGTGACCCAATGAAAATAATGTCCCCACCCAACGTGCAAACGAACTGCCCATTCTCCAATTATAACGGGTTTGTCCATCAATAAAGGCAAGATGGTCAGCATCCAGCCCATGCCGAAGACCCAATACAAAAACAAGTAGAAACAGTGATACAGTTTCCATCAAAAAATTCCTCCCTTTTATTTAACTTTAATATTTTTATCTTCTGTCAACTTTTTCCTAATTTCCCCATTCCTCAAAAAATATTAGATTCCGAAGAGTTCTTCTTTTCTCCCAATTCGCTTGCTCTAGAATCGGGGCGGATGGATATTCAGTGGTATATCCAATCGAAATTAAGGCGACTGGATCAATATGGGGCGGAATCTTCAGGATATCTCTGACATCATTTTTCTTATAAAAACTTACCCAGCCCATCGCTAATCCTTCTGCATATGTCGTAAGCCACATGTTTTGGATCGCACAGGCTACTGAAAGAATGTCCGTTTCCGGAATCGAGTTTCTTCCTAACACATGGGAGCCCCCGCGTGTGGAATCACAGGTGACACATATGGTTAAAGGTGCCTGTTTGATGCCCTCCACTTTCAGTTCTAAAAATTGCGTTTTTCTTTCATCCTCATAGTGGATGGCCAATGCTTTTCTTTCCTTATCTGCAGCCCAGGCCAACTGCTCTTTTATTTCATCTGAAGAAACCATGATAAAATTCCAGGGCTGCATAAACCCTACGGATGGCGCATGATGGGCCGCTTGAAGAACACGTTGAATCACCTCAGGGCTTACCGGATCGGGGAGAAAAGTTCGGACATCTCTCCTTTTATAAATACAATCGTAAATCACATCTCGTTCCTCTTGACTAAACATGGTAACCCCCTTTTGAAATCAAACTTTGCGTTTCTTTCAAATTATGATCTTTTCCTTGCTTTCATAATGAAATAAATTTATAGGAACACCCTTGAAAGCGAGTGACATTTTCCTAAGTAAGTGTGAAACCACCACATCACTATTTGAAAGATTTCCATCTAGTAAAATTCCCGCGACCGTTCCACTATGGGCGACAACGATTCCTCCCTGATAACGATGGGCCAGCTGATTTAATAGAGGAAAAACAGGCTTTGGCAATATTTTTTGATTCACCCGTGCACTGAGGGTTGCTGCCTCCCCAATATAAGTTAAATTTTTCTCCTTAAACCCTTTTGTAATCAGATCATAAGCTATAATCAATTGCTGTTGATCGTTCTGGCTGTATTCTTTCGGAACTGCATTAAATTCAATTGTATTGATCATACCCCCAAGGTCGATACCTACGAGGTTGAATGGGGGTAAGGCCCCAAAGCTTTCAATTAGCTGACCATGAATATAGTCATAGACCACGACTTCCTCATACATGACCCCATCGGTAGGTTCCACTTTTGCGGCAATCATTGAGATCATTTCATTTGTGAGCGGAAGACTATAGCTGTCAGCAATTGCTCTTAATGCTGCAACAATATCCGCCGAACTGCTGGCCATTCCCTTGCCAGCTGGGATATTGGAGTGTATTTCTAGATGCCCGCCTCCTTTTATCCCAAAAAGTTGGAGTAACGATTCTCCCGCTTTCTTCGCTTTCATTTTGGAATTTACTACTCTGATTCCGTTAACGGCTGGTTCAGGGACAAATCTAGCCTTACTTCGTAAACTTGGGATGGGCAAAGTGATTAAAAACGGGCGCTCTTCGATGATTCCTTGGACCAATTCTCCAAATGTTCCATTGCAGCTTCCTTTTCCTAGTTTCATATAATTAGACTCCCAAGGCTTTAAATTCGGATTGGCTCATTTTCCGGGGACATTGGCTCTTTTTGGGCATGGATTGGCTCATATTCCGGAAACTTTGGCTCTTTTTGGGCAACGATTGGCTCATTTTCCAACCAAAATGGATTATTTTCCATATTTAACCAAAAAATTAAAAATCCAAATGCTCTATTTCCAGCTACTTTAAACCCATTTCCACTACTATCGAAATGACTATAAATAAAATCACACAGATATTGGATGTTGTTTTCATGATCGTTACGGTTCGGAAAATATCATTTGCTTCAATGTGCCGCAACGGTTCGCCCATCCTTGCCCGCTCAGAAGGTTCACCGAAATAATAATTCGTTCCCCCCAGTTGAATTTGAAGTGCCCCTGCAATGGTTGCTTCAGGATAACCGCTATTTGGACTCGGGTGAAGCCTGGCATCCCGTTTCATCATTTTCCATGCCCCCGCTATATCCAGTCGCTTCATCCAAGAAGCGAGCAGCATCATTCCAACCGTTAACCTTGCAGGCAGATAGTTTAATAGATCATCTAGTCGGGCCGAGGCCCAGCCTAAGTTTTGATATTTGTCATTCTTATATCCAACCATCGAATCTAACGTATTAACCGCTCGGTACAACATTGCAAGCGGGGCACCCCCGATCAGGGCAAAGCATAACGGTGAAATGATGGCATCGACAATGTTTTCCGCCACGGTTTCCACAGCCCCCCGCGAAATTTCACTTTCCTCAAGGTTTTCTGTATCTCTTCCGACAATCATTCCCAGACTTTTTCGTGCAGCCCTTAGATCCTGATTTTTCAAGTGGCGGAATACTTCCAACCCTGCATCAGCCAATCCTTTTGTCGCAATGGTCGTTGAAATTAACCAGATTTCCGCAAGGACAGCAAGAACGTGATTCAGCTGATTGAGGCCGTAAAGCAGCAACGCAACGATTAAATAGCTGCCGCCAGCAATCAGCAATGGCAATAAGAGTCCTGCCAGTTTCAAATACATTTCCTTTACGATAAAAGAACGAATCGCTTTTTCCAGCAGACTAATAGACTTCCCAATGATGACCACCGGATGAGGCAGTGAGCGAGGGTCACCGATGATTCTATCAATAAGATAAGCAATAATAATATAAATAGCATGAACTAACATCGAATTCTCAGCCCTCCTGATTCCTTACGGCTTCACATGTGGCCTCATAAACAAGGCAGCCAATCGTATTCCCGATGGTTGTGGCGGTTCCGGCAAATAGATGGGTAGGAAGATCTTCGGCTTGACTAGCTGCCAGAACAACCGAATCGGTGGTCGTTCCAGTCGCAAACTCTCCGGAACCCACTTTTATCTGTAAATCTTGCATCGCTGCGGCCTTTGCTTCCGTCGCTGTGATAATCCCGTTAATCATGGCCGCCTCTGTCAGTCTTCCATCAATAAACAGAAAGGTATTAATGGTCCCGCATTGGTAGGCAGAATACGTCTTTCGCTTTCTTCCTGCCCTTTCACGATTTCCTACCCCTGCCGTCACACAGCAGACGATTCGAAATTCATCGCCATGTTCCTCTTGGATGGAAGCACAATGAATTTTAGCCGCTGTTTGTAAGCCTGCGGTCTGCTCCAACGGATATTCCCATTCGGTGATTTTTTGTTTCATTAGTAAGATGGGGTCATTGGAGGCATAATCCAAGGGTACCTGCCAATTGACAAAATGACTGACCTGTTGGAAGCCCCCGCCATGAACAGCACTACTGAAGGCGGCCAATCGGCGTGGGAATTGAAATAAGAGATGGTCCTCTTTTTTAACGATCATTAATTCAGGCCATATCCTTGATGTGATCTGATTCTGAATGCGAAATGGCTGCACCTTTTTCTCCCCACTCTTCTAGCTTTTTTCCTAACGTAAATATTCTCGTTTGTTCATTCCACTCTATCACCATAGCTTTTCCGTGTTCGAGTCCTTCGACGTTCCAAAATTCGTTTGAATTACCTTTGACCCATTTACTTAGAAACCATCGAATTGGCCCCCCATGACTGACGATGACAATCGTTCCAGTCGGTTGTTCAGTGGTTAATATGCTCTCCAACCAATCATCGACCCGTTTCCCCAACTGCAGCAATGTCTCTCCGTTAGGAGGAGCGACCATATAGGGATCGAGGATCCACTTCTCAAGTCTTTCTGGATCTTTCTGCCTAATTTCTTCATAGGTCTTGCAGTCAAAATCACCGAAGTGTAATTCTCTTAGGGCAAATATCGGTATGGGTCTTAACTGAAACTCATTTCCAATCACTTGAGCACTTTCGACTGCCCTTATTAGATCACTAGAATAGATGGCAGAAATCGGTTCAGTTTCCGTCCTTTTTAACATCTCGCTCAAGCGCTTTAGCTGCTTCCGTCCCTGTAGATTTAAAGATGCATCATAACGTCCCAGATAACGTCTTGCCACATTTTCATCGGTTTCACCGTGCCTGACTATAATGATTCTCATCCCATCAGCCTCCCAATCGCCAATGCCAGAAATAAAGATACACATTCGCTCCATTCCACAATCGCACCATAGCAATCCCCTGTTAGCATACTTAATTTCCGATAAATGTTGAAAATAAACAGGAAGGTCAGAAGGCTCGTCGTAAATAAGAGCACAATCCCGTTTAATCCTATTACCCAATAGCTAATCACCAAAATCAAAAGCAGATGGATCAAAATCACAGGGTATGTTAAAAATGCAGATAGACCGGATCCTAGTCCCGATTCATTTCGATAAGGCCAGAATTTTATTGCACAAATCAGCAAAAATCGGGCCATCCATGGACTTAAAACAAGAATCAGCGGCACATGAAGTTCAACTAGTTCATATACCGCAACGATTTTCCCTGCAATTAGGCAGATCGCGGCAATCACACCCATCGCACCCACGCGGCTATCCTTCATGATTTCAAGCATTTGCTCACGGCTTCGATTGCTGCCCAATCCATCCGCTAAATCCATCCAGCCATCGATATGCAAACCACCTGTAATCCATATCCAGGCAAGAACAATTAAAAATGCACTGACAGGAGCCAGAAACAACTTTCCTAATCCGAACATAACCGCCCATAACAAGCCGCCAATCAACAATCCAATCAACGGAAAATAAACGGGGCTTTTTTTCCAATCAGTTTTTGAAACCTCAATCTTCGGAACGGGGATGCGCGTAAGGAACATCAGGGCTGCTAGGAACGCCTTCATTATTTCAGCCTCAATGGCAGACCGGAAAAGACGGCGTAAGCTTCATCTGCTTTGGCTGCAATTAATTGATTGATTTTTCCGAGAACATCCTGAAAAAAACGCCCCAACGACGATAACGCGACCCCGCCCTGACCGACCTCGTTCGAAACGACAATCACATGCTGTTGATTTTCTTGTATCCGTCTAAGCCAGAGTTCCACTTCCTCTATCAAACTGGTTTTCTTGTTGTCTTCCTTCAGTTCCTGCTCTGTTAACCACATGCAATGATTGGCCAGCCACGAAGAAATACAATCAACTAAAATGACATCGTAGTCCTGATAGACGGTTTGAACGGTGGTGAGTTCATTGGGCTCTTCTAATACGCTCCATTCGCTTGGGCGCCGCTTTTTATGGATATCAATTCTCTTTTCCATTTCTTGATCGGTTTGAACACCAAACGCGACATAAAGGACTCGGCCTGCTTGACTGAAAGCCAAGCTTTCCGCAAATTCGCTCTTACCGGAGCGAATTCCACCTGTGACATAGGTTAAGGTCATAATAGATTCCCCTCTTTGCATACTTCAATTAATGCTTGGATCAAACATTGATTTTCTTTCTCGGTTCGAATCGCAATCCGAAAATCCTGATCCGTTAACCCCGGGTACATGGCACAAGAGCGTATTAAGATTCCTTTATGACCCATGCGCCACTGTAAATCAGCCGCCGTGATGTCAGCTGTTATCCTTACTAACAGAAAATTCGCTTGTCCTGGAAAAACCTGCCATCCTAACTTCTCTTCAATCGCGCGTTTGACATAACTTCTTTGCTCCTGAATCAAGCTGATCGTTGCTTCCTCGTATTCCTTTTCGTTCAGAACTGCTTCACCAGCCATTAGGGCCATTTGGTTGACACTCCAAGTTACTTGTTTCACCTGCAGGTTTAAAATCAGGTTTGGATCGGCCACCATATACCCCAGCCTGAGACCAGGGATTGCATAGAATTTTGTCATCGAGCGAACCAGGATTACCTGTTTCCACCGTTGCAAATCCTCAAGCAGTGTGATTTGTGTTTCGAGCGGAAGAAAATCAATAAACGCCTCGTCTATTAACAAATATGTATTCGTCCTCACTGCCTGTTCTGCCATCTCGACAAGTTCTGCCTTTGAATACGTGACACCAGTAGGATTGTTGGGATGTCCAACAAAAACAAGATCGGTTATCGCGATTAATTGAAGAATTTCTGATCGATCCGGCTTAAAATCATTTTCTTCCCTGCCAACCAATGGTTTAATGTTTGCCCCATAAGCTCTAGCAAGCTGTTCATATTCCGAAAAGCAAGGATAGATGACACCCACCGTTTCAGGCTGCAAGCCTAAAATCGCAAGGGCGATACACTCGGCTGCCCCATTTCCAATCAAAATCTGTTCTGGTGAAACAGAATGCTTTTCTGCCAGCTTTTGTTTAAGGACACGTTGGTCAGGATCCGGATAATGAACGATTGACTCCAGCTGCTCCTTGATCAACTCCATTAGATTAGGTGGAGGACCAAGTGGATTGATATTCGCACTGAAATCTAACATCTGAGTAGAATCTTTCCCAAACAGTTGCCTGGCGGTCAATAAATCGCCGCCATGTCCAAATTTTTCAATGTATACCATTAAAACTCAATTCCCTTCACGGCAGGAATTCCTTCATTATAATAGTGCTTAACGGGCTTCATTTCGGTTACTAAATCCGCGCATTCGATGATCTCCTCTTTTGCAGACCGTCCTGTGATGACCAGATGAATCCCCTTGGGGCGCTGCTGAATCAACTCCAATACTTCTGTCAACGGAAGGACATCGTCAATCGGAAATTTATCAATCGCGAGTGCATTATTCAGTTCATCTAAAATGACAACATCGTAGCCGCCAAACTGTACCTTTTCTTTCGTAAACGCCCACGCTGTTTTTAGGGCTTCCCGATGTTCCTCCGGTGTTTTCGTCCACGTAAAGCCGACTCCTGTCTGCACGATTTCAATCCCCAATTTCTCGAACGTAATTTTTTCTCCATACGTTCGATCAGGCGATTTGATAAATTGAATCATGAGCACCCGTTTTCCCCGGCCGGCGGCACGGACAGCGAGCCCAAGGGCTGCTGTCGTTTTCCCTTTTCCATCACCGGTATAAACTAATGTAAGGCCGCACTTTGCTTTGTTTGCTGTTACCTCTTCCAACCGCTTCACTCCTCATTACAGCCAGACTGTTTTTTCTTCAAAGGATGTCCGAGCCGGCACTTTCGCCTTTTTTAATACTTCTGGATCGGGATAGCCGATAAACAAATTTCCAATAATTTTCTTGTTTTCAGGTGATCCAATAAACTCAACCATTCGTTGGTCGCGAACAAGTCCGACGCCCCTTGTACGCCAGACCAGCCCTAATCCCAATTCTTTGGCGGCAAGCCACATCGAATGGATTGCACAGCATACGGCATATTCATTATCGGCAGATGCCTCTTCATCGCCTTGAACGATGTCGGCTGTAACGACAATATGAACCGGTGTGGTTTTCAGCACTTTTAAGGAACTTTCGATTAAATTTGGTTTGGTTGGAAAGCGTTCCTGTAAATAGTCATAGGCCAACGCCTCATAGCGTTTTTTCGCTTCGCCTTTAATCACATAAAAGCTCCATGGTTCCCGCATCCGGTCATTCGGCGCCCATGTCGCTGCTTCTAATAAGCTGTGAATCTTTTCGTCTTCGACTTCTCGCGCTGCATAATCACGGATTGCTCTTCGATTTTTGATTTCCGCTATAATCGACATCTTAGTCCCTCCCTATTCCAACTATTTGGTTTTCTTCTGCTTCTTGAAACCAGCGTAATTTCTCGCGCAGACCGACCACATCGCCCACAAGAACAATCGCTGGATGAGTAATCCCGGCCTCAAGGACCCGGACTTCGATATCTTTTAAACTTCCGGTCACCGTCTTCTGCTTGGCCGTCGTCCCCCATTGGATAATGGCGGCTTTCGTATCAGGGCTTTTTCCGTTCTCGATTAATCTCGAAACAATATAGGGTAAATTCCCAATCCCCATATAAAAGGCAATCGTATCGATTCCTTGAGCGAGGGCTGGCCAATTTAATTGATCCTCATCCTGTTCCGCTCGGCTGTGGCCAGTGACGATCGCGAAGGAGGACGCATAATCGCGGTGGGTCACCGGAATTCCGGCATAGGCAGGAGCTGCAATCCCAGCTGTAATCCCCGGCACCATTTCATAGCGGATTCCATGTTCGGCGAGGATTTCCGCTTCTTCACCGACCCGGCCGAAAATACAGGGATCGCCTCCTTTTAATCTGGTGACAGTCCTGCCCTGACTCGCTTTTTCAATTAACAGCTCGTGAATTTGATCTTGAATGATCTGATGTCTTCCTGGCTGTTTGCCGCAAAATATCAGCTCTGCATCCGCCTTTGCATATTTCAGCAGTTCCTCATTTACTAAGCGGTCATATAAAATCACATCCGCCTCTTGGATACACTCCATCCCGTAAACCGTGATCAGCTTAGGGTCTCCCGGTCCAGCACCAACAAGAAACACTTTTCCATTTTTCATCTTCTCGCTCCTTTCCTACGTTATTCATTTGAAATTCCGGCTGATGCAAAAGTGGCCATTTCTTTCAGCATTAAAGTCGCTGATTGTAAGATAGGAAAGGCCACTGCTGCCCCGCTGCCTTCGCCGAGCCGCAAATCTAAATCAAGTAGTGGTTTCTTGCCTAGTAACTGCAGCGCAATTTCATGTCCTGGCTCGACGGAACGATGACCGACCATCATATAATCCGCTGCTGTCTTACAGATTTCCCTTGCCATAAGAGCTGCTATCGTGCAAATAAATCCATCTACCAATATCGGGATCCGGTTCCGAGCGGCGGAGAGCATTGCACCGGTCATTCCGGCTATTTCCAAACCGCCAAGTTTAGCTAAGATATCGATTGGATCCTTCCGGTCAGGGTTTCTTTCCTTTAGTGCCCGTGTGATGACTTCTTGCTTATGTCGGATTTTTTCTGTCGCAATCCCTGTTCCCCGGCCGACAAGGGCACTGATGTCCTGTCCGCTTAGAACCGCTGCAATCGCACTGCTTGGCGTCGTATTCCCAATCCCCATTTCACCAACAATTAAGCATTTGATTCCCTGTTGAATCATCTGTTCCGCCCGTTCATAGCCAACGGCGATGGCTTGTTCGGCCTCTTCTCTTGTCATTGCATCCTGCTGGCAAAAATTATTCGTTCCATAGCCGATTTTCCGATTCACAAACCCTTCAGCCTCAATATCTGCTGCCACACCAATATCGACCACTTCAAACATAGCCCCGATTTGCCGGCTAAAGACATTGATGGCCGCACCGTTGTTTAAAAAGTTCATGACCATTTGCACGGTTACTTCCTGCGGGAAAGCGGACACCCCTTCTTCAACCACGCCATGATCTGCGGCAAACACGATTACTCCAGGCGGTGACACGACCGGAAAGGCTTCAGATGTCATTTCCGCCAGCTGAATCGCTAATTCCTCCAATCTCCCCAAACTGCCCGGAGGCTTGGTTAACGTATCGATATACTCACGAACTTGCTGCCCCTTTTCTTTATCGAGTGGCTGGATTGCTGTTTTTACGCTATTCAATGGGATATCCCCCTTTTCTGATAATCCTTCATTAATTGTTCAATGATATCCAGTTTTACATGTTCCCTAACATGTTCTGCCAGGCGATCAAACGCTTCTTCCCTCAATAGGTTAAAAGATGGACGGTTGTGGATGGGCTCCAGCCCTTTTTTGCGGCGGATTTGATTAAGCAATTCCTCGCGAAATTCATCATTATGAAATATCCCATGAAAATAAGTGCCAATGATGGTTTCGTCTAAAGAATGACAGCCATCCCATTTTTCATTCGTAAAAATAAGCCCTTGGGACGCTCCTGTCCTCAAGGTTTCCCCCATATGAATCTCGTAACCTGTCACATCAAAGGTTTTTCTGAAAAGATGCAACATCCCATTTGATAGGATTGTCGTCTTTTCTTTTGTAATGGTCGTTTCAATTGGCAGTAACTGCAGACCTTCGATTTCTTGATGAAGCGACTCGATCGCCAACGGATCCTCAATTTTGTCACCGAGCATTTGATAGCCGCCACAGATTCCGAAAAGAACGGTGTGTTTCTTTTTCTGTAATTCTGCTATTTTTTGAGCGATGCCGCTCTTTCTTAAAAACAGTAAATCTTCAATTGTATTCTTGCTGCCTGGGAGAATCACTAAATCTGAGCCGTGTAATTGATCCGCTCTCGTTATAAAACGGACATGACAATCGGGCTCGGCAAAAAACGGGTCGACATCGGTAAAATTGGAGATTTTCGGATACTGAATCACCGCGATATCCAATTCTTTTTCGGTATTTTGAGTGGAGGTATATTGATTTAAAATTACGGAATCCTCGGCATCAATATTTAGATTATGCAAGTATGGAATCACGCCGAGAACGGGTTTACCTGAATACTCCTCAAACCACGTTAATCCGGATTCCAGCAGGCGGATATCGCCGCGGAATTTATTGATGATCACGCCTATCACTCGGTCGCGGTCCGCTCGTTCCATCAGTTGAAGGGTGCCTACTAAACTAGCAAACACTCCGCCTTTTTCGATATCCCCAATCAGGATCACAGGGGCATCCGCCATTTTGGCGACCCGCATATTGACCATTTCCCGGTCATTCAGATTAATCTCGGCCGGACTGCCTGCCCCTTCAATGACAATCCGTTCATAATGTTGGGACAAGGTGGAGAGTGATTGTTGAATCAGTTCTAATCCCGTTTGAAAGAATTCCTGGCGGTACCTTCCTGCTTCCATATTCTTATATGGTTTACCATGGACGACAATTTGGGATTGGTTATCCCGGTTCGGCTTTAGTAGAATCGGGTTCATATCGGTGGTTGCCTGAATCCCTGCGGCTTCGGCCTGAACTCCCTGTGCTCTGCCGATTTCTTTTCCATCCACGGTGATATAGGAATTTAACGCCATATTTTGTGATTTAAACGGAACCGTTTTATATCCGTCCTGGGCGAATATCCTACAAAAGGCTGTCACGACGACACTTTTGCCGACATCCGAATTGGTACCTTGAAACATGAGTGGAAGAGCTTTAACCATTTTCTTTGAACTCCTTACATTTCTTCACCCAATTTTCCACAAGCTCGGGGCATGAGCCAAAATGAAAATGGGTATAACCTGCAATTAAATTCCCTTTCCGATAGCCCTCCTGCTTAAACCCGCGCATTCCATTCGTTTGGTAGGCCGGGTCAAAATCCGTTCTTGGATGAAAGGTAGAGTAGTGAAATTCATGGCCTCTTGCATTCAAATTACCCGTTAACAAGAAATTCTCTCCTTCAGCAGTGATTTCCCGGTATCCCAAAGCCGCTAGTTTTGTCTGCATTTTCACCTTTCCGGGAATGATCCCGACCATTTTGTAACTCGTTTCATCTGTTGTTTCCAACGATTCGGTTAAGTACATAAACCCGCCGCATTCCGCCAAGGTTGGCAGTCCTTTTTCAATGGCCGATCGAATCGAGTCCTTTACCTCTGTCTGTTTGGTCAGCTCCTCGGCAAATTCCTCTGGGAAGCCGCCGCCGATATACAAGCCATCGACTAGTTCCGGCAGGCATTCACCCTTTAATGGAGAAAATTCAATCAGCTCGGCTCCGGCGGCTGCTAACATGTCAAGGTTTTCCTGATAGTAAAAATTAAAAGCGGCATCTCGTGCGACTGCAATTTTTACAGTTACCTGCTCCGCTCTCTTAAACTGGGATTCTTTTACCTTTAACGGAGAAGCTTTCGCCAGCTCATATAAAGAATCTACATCGATGGTTTCAAGCACTAAATCACCAAGCTGCTCAAAAAATGGATCCAATTCTCCCCGCTCAACAGAGGGAATCAACCCTAAATGCCGTTCAGGAATCGAAAGTTCCGCGTTTCTTTTTAAATAGCCAAGTACAGGAATCCCGCACTCTTGCTCGATCGCGGTTTGGACGATTTTAAAATGTCCTTCGCTCCCTACCCGATTGGCAATTACCCCGACAATATTGGCCTCTTTTAGAAACGTTTGAAATCCCTTGACGATGGCCGCCGCACTGCGGGCCATGCTGGCACAATTGACGACCAAAATGACCGGACTTTCGGTGATGAGACTGATTTCGGCAGTGGAGCCGGTATTGTTAAGCGGATTTTTCCCATCAAAGAATCCCATTACCCCCTCGATAACGGAAATATCCGCCCCAACATTTGCACGGTTGACAATCTCTTTGACCATCTCGTGATTGAGCATCCAGCTGTCAATGTTTCTAGACTTTCTACCCGTGACGGCCGTATGGTAGGTCGGGTCGATATAATCTGGACCGCATTTAAAGCCCTGGACGGTATAACCTTTTTTCCTTAAAGCAGACATCAGCCCAATGGTCAGAGTCGTTTTTCCGACACCGCTGCCTGTTCCTGCAATCACAAGTCTGCGATTTGACATCTTCTTTTCCCTCCTCCATCAATGGGGAATGACCGCTACTGAAATGGTGACATTACCTGATTTCTTCTTCATAAGCGCTAACTGTTCCGCACCGCTGTACAACAAGGCAGCCGGCTCACTGACGCCGTACGCACCGGTATATTTAAAGACCGTTTCAGAAGGGTTCTGAATTTCAATGCTATTCAATTCAGCTGGTGTGTAATAAATAAACTCCCAACGGTTAATATTCGCCACTTCGAGCAACCCCGCTTCATCCTTTTTTAGATCAATCGTGCAAATCGCTTTGACACTTTTTTTCGAAAACCTTAATTCCTCAAGCGTTGCGTCGATTACTGCTTCGATTTCAGCACGAGTGGTCCCACGGTTGCAGCCCATTCCAAGGACAATCACCTTTGGTCGATATAAAACACCATTATGTAAAATCTCCGTTTCGTCTTCGGATAAAATCCGATGGGTTACGACTAGGGCTGCATCCGGCTTTTGTGCCAGCGCTTCTTGAATCGATGAATAGGGCCGAATATTTTCCGGGAGTGGCCGTCCATATGGCCACCAGTCTTTTTCGCCTGACTCCTGGACCACGGCGATTTTTTCTTCATTCACAACCGAAGCGCTGACGGGCGTCAGCTTTTCAGCCGAGTCCCATATCCAGCCAAACCTTTTTCCGAACAAATCAACCGCAATCGTTTCCTGTACATCTGAAGCGGTGGTAATAATGGGGCGGGCCTTTAGGGCGGCCGCCACTTCTTTCGTTAGTTCATTGGCACCGCCGATATGGCCTGACAGCACACTGATCACATGTTCGCCCTTATCGTCGATAACGACAACGGCAGGATCCGTTTTTTTATCCTTTAAAATAGGCGCAATCATTCGGACCACGGCTCCAAGGGAAATGATGATGATCAGCCCCTTATAGGCCTCAAAAAGAGAGGGCAGAAGAAGGCGGACGCTTCCGGTGAATAACTGGATGTCCTTGTCCCTCTCATCTCCCTTTTCAAACTTCGCCATATAGTACACATCGGCATTATGAAACGAATGTCCCAGCTTGCGGGCCAGTTCGACCCCATGCTTTGTAATTGCAACAACGGCATAGTCACCCTTTTGCTGAATGACCGCCTTTTGCGCTTCGTGAAGCTCGATCATTACGACTCCACCCCCCGGCGGAATCCATGTGTAAATGTTTTGTCATACAGCTTGGAACGATAATCTTGTTCGTGGATGTTTTCATCTAGCGCCCAGCCAGCTAAGATCATCGCCTGTTTACGAATCCCGTTCACCCGCATATCTTCGTCCAACCGTTCCAGTGTCGACCGGACAATTTTTTGATCCGGCCACGACGCTTTATAAACGACCGCAACAGGGGTATCCTTGCTCCAGCCTGCCCCGGTCAATTCCTTGACCAGTTTCTTCGTTAACGTCGCACTTAAGAAAAGCGCAATCGTGCAATGATGTTTGGCTAAATCCGCCAGCTTTTCAAATTCTGGCACAGGTGTCCTGCCCTCGGCTCTTGTCAGGATTACGGTTTGCGTTAAATCAGGAATCGTCAGTTCAGCTTGCGCGGCCGCGGCGGCTGCAAACACAGAGCTCACACCCGGAACAATCTCCACTTCAATTCCTTTCTGCTTTAACAAGACGATTTGTTCCATAATCGCCCCATAGACAGCCGGATCGCCCGTGTGGACACGAACGACCTTTTTCCCTTGCTGGATTCGGTCAGCCATGACGTCAACCATTTCTTCTAAGTGCATCCCAGCGGTTTTCATTATTTCGGCAGAAGGTTTTGCTTTAGCAATTAAGTCTTCGTTTACAAGAGAATCTGCATAAAGAACGACATCTGCCTCCTGAAGATGCTGAAGACCTTTTACCGTAATTAAATCAGGATCGCCTGGTCCGGCACCAATGATATAAAGCTTCATTTTCTCACCACCATTAATGTTAAGTATTCAAGCTCGACTCCTTCGAGCTCATCTGCCCGCCAAATAATCTCCTCATCCGATGTTACCTTTGTGACGACTGAAGCCTTGTCAAGCAAGTCTAAATCACGTAATACTTCCAGCATTAAATCAATAACCTTCGCTACTTTTATAAAAATGACACAATCATTGTCTTGAATGACTTTTTTCATGGTTTCATAGTCATTCCGTGCTGGAACAATCGCCACATGCTCATCCCCATCTGCCAAGGGAATTCCCAGCCTAGACGCCGCCCCATTGATGGACGAAATCCCCGGAACGACTTCAATCGGAACCTGTGGATACTTTTCTTGCATCAAACGCATCATATGAATAAACGTGCTGTATAAAAGAGGATCCCCTTCCGTTACAAAAGCGACATCCTTTCCTTCCTGCAGCTTCGCCCATACATTTTCCACTGTTTCCGTCCATTTTCTTTCCAATGTGGCTGGATCCTTTGTCATCGGAAAGACAAGGCCGAGCATTTCTTTTTCGTTCGGCTGAAAATAGACATCAATGATTCGATGGGCATAGCTTTTGCTGCCCTTTTGTTTTTTCGGATAGGCAATCACGGGTGATTCCTTTAATTTACGAAACGCCTTAACGGTAATGAGCTCTGGATCCCCCGGGCCAACCCCAAGGCCATATAATGTACCTAACATGTTTACTCCCCTTCCTTTCGCCATGCTTCAATTATGTAAATTGGATTTAATGCATCAAATCTTGTCAGATTCAAAATGGGCTTACTTCTGGATATTTGTGCAAGAGTAATGTTCGTCTCATATCCCCGTTCTTTAAACGCAAGCATCGCTTCGGAAAGATTTTCAATCGTGACGGCATTCAAGACAATGCGTCCACACGCTTTCAAGCGGCTGCAGCAAATATCCAAAATGTCTACCATCCCGCCTGCCGTCCCGCCAATAAAAACCGCATCCGGATCTGGGAAGGTATCTAATCCCTCTGGTGCTTTCCCGTGAACGAGTGTGGCATCCACACGGAACTTGGCTAAATTTTGCTTACAGTTTTCCAGGTCCCCCTCGTTCTTTTCGATCGCAAACACTTGTCCTTCCCTGGCGATTTTCGCTGCCTCAATCGCAACAGAACCAGTGCATGTGCCAATATCCCAAACCGTACTGTCTTCCTTTAACCTTAGCGCACTAATGCTTAGGGTCCGAATTTCCTTTTTGGTAATTAAACCCTTATCCGGTTTTCGCTGAATAAACTCCGTATCGTCAATGCCAATCGGCCAATGCGGGCTTTCCGCTTTTTTCTTGAGAATTACCACATTGAGCGGTGAAAACTCTTCATCCTTCATTTCAGCAAGGGTAAACCAGCGGCATCGTTCCTTGTCACTGCCAAGGTTCTCTCCCACAAACGCCTCAAATTCAGTCATGCCAAAGGAAAGCAAATACTGAGCGATTTTATTTGGGGAATTTTCCGTATCGGTTAAGATTGCGACCGTTTTTTTTCCATCTACTCGCTGTGCCAGCCCTTTTATACTTCTGCCGTGAACGCTAGTGAAATACGCATCCTGCCATCTTTCTCTCATTCTGGCAAAAGCAAGCTGGATCGAGCTTAAATAAGGATAAATGTCCAAATCGATTTTAGAAGATAAATAGCTTCCAATTCCATAGAACAGCGGGTCTCCAGATGCTAGAATCACTATGTTTCTCGTCTCCGACCGCAGCCGTTCGACAAGTGAAGAGAGCCCGCCTTCAATCGCGATTTTTTCGCCGGCGAATTCAGGAAAAAAGGAAAGCTGTCTCTTTCCTCCTACTAATAGTTCACTTTCATTAATCCACTTTTCGTACATCGGGAGCAGGCTCACTTTGCCTTCGTCCCCAATGCCGATCATTTTAATTGATGCCACTCTTTCGCACCGCCCTTCCTAACAATTCCCCCTTCATGGTATAAAGGGTCGTATCTATATCGATCCCACCATCGACTTCCTTTAACGCAGCAAGGCAGCAATGGTCGCTTAGCATTTCGAAAAAGGAGAGATGGCCTTGTGCTGTCATCATATCGCCAACCTGTGATGCCGTATTGGCCGTTCGAATTTCTTCGACCAGAACGGCATCCGCACCGGTACTGCTTGCTACCTCCGCTAAAAAATCAAAATCTACGGGGGCACTTTTTGAGTGGACCATCATGATCCCCATTGCCACCTTTGAGAATTTCCCCATCATGCCGACCATCGACACTCTTTTTACCCCTTGCTTCTTGCATTGTTTAAGGGTAAATCCGACAAAGTCACCCATTTCGATAAAAGCTTCCTCAGACAGCCCGGGGAATTGCTTCATGGCATTTTTCTCGCTCCGCCCGCCTGTTGTAATGACAACGTGCTCGCAGCCACTGGCCCGGGCAACACTAATAGCCTGGATGATGCTGGCCTTATAGGCGGCTGTGGAAAAAGGAACGACAATCCCGCGGGTTCCGAGGATAGAAATCCCGCCAATGATTCCTAAGCGTCCGTTGAGTGTTTTTTTGGCGATTTCTTCACCGGCTGGTACGGAAATGACAATTTTTATGCCTCTCGTAATCCCAAATTCTTTTAAAACACCTTCGGCCGTCTCGCTGATCATTCTGCGAGGAACAGGGTTAATCGCGGCCTCGCCGACAGGAACAGGCAAGCCGTCCTTTGTGACGCGGCCAACTCCAATTCCCCCATCAAGCACGATGCCTGGTTCAGCGAGCCATGACACGGTAGAAAAAATCAAGGCCCCGTGGGTGGCATCTGGGTCATCCCCCGCGTCTTTAATCGTACTGGCGGAAGCAGTTTGTTCCGTTACCTCACAGCTTTCTATCTGAAAGGTTGCAAACCGCTTGACGGGCAAGTAAATCGTTGATTCCGTTTGCGGCTCTCCGGTTATTAATGCTGTCAACGCTGCTTTGGTCGTTGCCGTTGCGCAGGCCCCTGTCGTATATCCTTCCCGCAGCTTTCCTTTTGGTACTTCCTGCATGGGTTATCCCCGATCGGCCATAATGGAAATGGCGTTTAATGCAGCGACGGTCACGGTACTGCCGCCTTTTCTGCCAATATTGGTGATGAACGGGATATCGAGCTTGGCTAATTCCTCTTTTGACTCAGCCGCAGAAACAAACCCAACTGGCAGACCAATGACAAGACCTGGTTTCGCTTCTCCTTCTTTAATCAGACGGATGAGTTCGAGTAAGGCGGTTGGGGCATTCCCGATGGCAAAAATGCCGCCGTCCGCTTCTTTAATCGCTTTTCGCATCGAAATAATCGCCCGTGTGGTATTCAGCCGTTTGGCTTCCTGGATGACATCCGGGTCGGAAATATAAACTTTGATTTCTCCGCCGAATTTTTCAATTCGCGCTTTATTAGCCCCGCTTTGAATCATTTGAACATCGGCAACTACCATTTTCCCGCTCCGAATTGCCCGAATACCGGACTGGATAGCGTCAGGATGGAAGAGAACGCTTTTCCCAAGTTCAAAATCAGCGGATGCATGGATGATGCGCTGGACAATCGGATACTGCTCCTCGGTAAACGGGTGCTCCCCAATTTCTTCATTAATCATTTCAAAACTTCTGCCTTCAATCTGTTCCGGTTGAACGGTTAACGGTTTAAATTCGGTACGAAAATCCATTTCTCTCACTCCTGTATTAAAATGATTGTTCTGTTGTAACGGTTATTGTGAAACCAATCTTTTTATGTAATTCTGCGATGACATCGACAAAATGAGCATAGACGGTGCCATAATTCAGTTTTGGGCGGCCAATAAGGATGACCTCAATCCCCAGTTCCTTGGCGGCTTCCACCTTTTCATCGACTGATCCGACTTTCCCGCTCTCTTTCGTCACCATTAAGGTCACGCCATATTGCTTATATAGGGCTTTGTCGAACTCTTTTGAGAAAGGTCCCTGGATTGCCACAATATTTTTCTGCGGCAGCCCTAGCTGCTCACATTTTTCCATATTATCCACACGAGGCAGCATCCTGGCGATCAAGCGGATGTCCGGTTTACCTAATAGTTTTTCAGTGAAAATTTGAAGCGTCTTGCTGCCGGTAGTCAGCATCACCACGCCTTTTTTGGCCATTGCAAGCTCCGCTGCTTCCTCGTAGCTTTCGACGACTGTCATGTTGTCATATTGGAAGGTTTGTGACTCCCGTTCATACCGGATATACGGGATTCCCGCCGTTTGGGCCGCCATTATTGCGTTTTTCGAGGCTTCTTCCGCAAACGGATGACTGGCATCGACAACGGCTCGAATCCCTTTTGTTTCTATCACCCCCACCATGTTTTCATCCGTTAATCTTCCTGCTTGAACAGGTATCCCTGACTCCCTTAATTCAACCGCTGCATTTTCTGTGACAACGGAGGCCAGGAGATCGAAGCCCTCCTTTTTTATTTCTAAAGCAAGGGCTCGTGCATCACTTGTACCGGCTAATACGAAAATCATCCTCTATCTCCTGCCTTTTGCACTTCATGTTCGTGATCATGATGATGGTCGTGGTCATGATGATGGTCGTGGTCATGATGGTGATGCTCATGGCCGTGATGATGATCGTGGTCATGATCATGGTGGTGGTGATGATCGATATGTTCCATTACATTGAGACGGTATTGGCAGGTATCGCAGTTCATCTTCACCTCATCACGGAGGGCTTCTTCCACCCGATCGATTAAAATCGTCTGTAATTTTGGATGATACCCAAAATAGTCAGCCAATTGAAATTCAATCGCGGAATATTGATTTTGAATAGGAGTCATCATATCCTCTAACCGTTTAATCAGGATGCCGGTGAATAGAAAGTAAGGCAGGATTACGACTTTTTTTGCTCCAAGCTTAATACAGCGCTCAATCCCTTCGTTCACAAGGGGATTGGTCACCCCCATAAAAGCAGGTTCGACGATTTTATAGTTTGTTTTTTCCCATAGTAATCTAGCAATTTTATATAAATCACTATTCGCATCGGGATCGCTTCCGCCCCGTCCTAACAAAAGAACAGCAGTATCATCTTCGATGGATTCTAAATTCTCGCCAATTTCCATTAATCTCGTTTTTAGAATTTCAAATGTTTCCTCATGAACGCCAATTGGCCGGCCATAAGTAAATTGAACAAATGGATATTTATTCTTTGCCTCATCAATAGCTGCTGGAATATGAATTTTGGAGTGTCCGGCCTGTAAGAGCATGATTGGAATCACGACAATATGGTCGGCCCCTTTCTCCACACACAGATCGATTCCTTGATTAATGGTTGGTCGTTCAAATTCTAGAAAACACGTCTCAACCAGGAAAGAATCGTCCCAAGTCTTTCTCATCTCCTGGATGAACTCGCGAACCTGTTGATTTCCCTCTTGATCTCTGCTCCCATGCCCCACAAATAAAATTGCTTTCAAAATAGTTCCTCCCCTTTGTTTGTAAATGCCTAACCTGCCAATTGACCTCTAAACTTCTCCCCCTTTACTCCCCGCAAACAGCCGCTTCGATTTTAAGGTTTGGAGTGATATCCTGGTAGACAAAACCTTGAACCTCTTTGACCCGTTTAAAAAATTTATAGAAACGTTCATTTGGATAGGCCTTTTGTTTGTATTCTCGAATAATCCCCTCTATGACTCCGACAATTTGGTCCGGTGCGATTCCTTCCGCTGCGATTTGACCTGGATGTGCCGTTCTTCCGGCTGTCTTGGCTCCTAGAAATAAATCAAACGCTCCCTTGCGGTAGACAATGCCAATATCCTCTTTTACGGCTCCATAACAGGCCATACCGCAGCCATTCACACCAAGTTTCAATTCTTTGGGGAGTTCCATGCCGCCAAATCTTTCCTGCAGCTCATCGGCATAAGGGATGGAATCCTTCTTTTCTCCGTCACAAAAATCACAGGCTTTTACGGTTAATACGTCGCCAACAGGAGCAATCAAAAAGTTGGCCGCCGTTAGTTTTTCAACAATCTCATCAGGCTTAGAGGTTAAAATTTGCAGCTTCATATAATGGTCTTGTGTGTATTCCATGACACCTTCTTCTCCGACAATTTCGGAAAGAATGACCATCTGAGTCGCGGTAAATTTTTTATTGGCGACACCAGGGCTGACCGCCACCTCAAAAATAGATTGAAAGTCTTGCTTCACCATTAAACCTTGGAATGGTCCATCGTTCTCACCAAGGATCATTTGCAAGGCTTCCTCAGCCAGCTCTCTTGGCGACTCTTTCACTGAGGTTGGGGTGACTAATTTCTTGTTCACCGGTATTACTTCATCCGTTTGCTCCAGTGCCCATGGTTCGGCTTCCTTTTGCAGACGCTGATGCGGTTTCAACGGCTGAATTGCCTGATTTAATGTATACTTCCGCTGATAACCGCGCGGAGTGATAATCAAGCCTTCGTAAAAAAATGTGGAAGAGTTGCCAATTAAGACGGTGGTTAACATGCCAATTTCATGTTCGAGCATCTCTTGTAAATTGGTTAAGACGATCTTTTGACTATCACGGTAAGCACTCTTTACCAATCCTACAGGGGTTTCTGGTGAGCGATATTTTAATAGAATTTTTTGTGCTTCCATAATCTGCCGTGTTCTTCGCCCGCTTTTTGGATTGTATAAGGCAATCACAAAATCAGCTGAAGCGGCCGCTTCTATACGTTTCTCAATCAAGCTCCAAGGTGTCAAATGGTCACTTAAGCTGATCGTACAGGCATCATGCATGACCGGCGCGCCTAATAAAGCAGCACAGGAGTTGATGGCGGAAATGCCAGGGACCACCTCCACTTCTACCCCTGAGTCTTTTTTCCAGCCTTTTTCAATTAACACTTCGTAAACCAGTCCTGCCATTCCATATACACCGGCATCACCGCTCGAAATGACGGCTACCGTGTAACCGAGTTCGGCCTGTTTCACTGCCTCCTGGGCACGGCTCACTTCTTCTGTCATTCCTGTGCTGATGATTTGCTTTCCAGCTATTAATCCCTTGATTAAATCAACGTAGGTTTTGTAGCCGATGATGATATCACTTTCTTGGATGGCTTCTTTTGCCCGTCCAGTGATATGTTTTTCATCACCAGGGCCAAAACCAATAACCAATAATTTTCCTTTCACACTAATACGCCACCTTCCAAAATTTCCAACTAGAATTCAGCTACTATCCGCTGTTACATCTTTTCTTTAACCGCTTTTTGTATTCCTTCGATGCATTCCGACCCTTCTGGCTGTATGAATCCTTCTTCAGCATATTGATAGATCGCATGTTCCTGAAGGCAATGACCTTCCGCCAGATGACGCTTTACAATCGTAGTTCCCACTTCTGGGGTTACGTTTTTATACCAAGTCCCTGACGGATATACGATGGCAACGGGAGCGTCCTTACATCTCCCATTACATCTCGTTCTTGTTGTATGTATGTGTGAATCTAAGTTTAAATTGGTGATTTCATTCCGAATCGCTTGTGTCGCTTCCTCCCCACCCTTTCTCATACAGCTGCTTCCGTTGCAAATGAAAACATGGTGTTTTGTCCCTTGTAAATTCCAAGTAGTCATGTCACACTCTCCTTTTCGTTTTTTACGTAAAAAAAGCACCCCTATGGACATAGGGGTGCAGAATATATACACACAAAAAAATAGCGATGTATGTTCAGCACTTCTACCTATGTTCCCGTAGGTTGATTGAAGCTTTTTAGGTATAGGCAGGTCTCCTGACTTAGGTTCATCATTCCATTGCGTCTTCCCGAATTCCTTCAGTGACATTTGCAATGAACTCCCCATACAGTGGCGGGTACCGTGACGGATTTAAACCGTACTTCCCTAATTAAGCACATATTTTTAATGCGCACCTATCCTAATCTATTTAGTTGTTATGAAGGCTTGTTTCTTCTAAAGCTAAACTATGAGAATTAAAAATGATTTAGAATCATCAAAACGAAAAAATCCGTTCAACATTAGTTGAACGGATAAAACGTCAGCACAAAAAAAGTTAATAAATAATCCTTTTTGTCCAAACGTTCCATCTTCTCAACCCCCGAAGAAATCGAAACTTAAAAAGCTAAGACAGGTCTCCTGACTTGTGTATCTTCCTACTTTAGACCCTTCCCGTATCGTCCATAAATACGTTTCGGTGGTTTGTCTATTTCGTCCACACTTACAGTTGCGGGGACAGTTCTGGTATTGCACCAGATTCCCTATTAAG
>NZ_JBALPZ010000045.1:0-2871 GCF_036965645.1 Neobacillus drentensis | reverse complement strand
TATAATATTTCAAGAGTTTTTAAAACTTCTTTTAAAAAAACGCGTTCAAACACTTACTTTACCTTGTTCAAGTAACTGATTAAAATAAAGAAATAGCGAAAAGCGTTACCGCTTCCTGTATGTCCGAAAATGTAAACCTTTTCAATTCAATATCCAATAAATCCTCATATTGCTCCAGTTGGTAATTTTCTTCAGTAGAATACATTAACAACAAATATTCCTTCCCCTTATCTAAGAGGTCAAAAGTTTCATACTCAGGTAATAGTGAAATTAACTTAGTGCGTTTTTTACATAAATTTTGATATCATTCCATGTTTTGGAATTATCCCAAAGAAGTTGGGTAACCTATTAACTGCTAATCACAAAAATTTAAGTTCAAGAACCTCATTTAATAAAACGAAGGGGAATTTTGAAGTGAGAAAATGGATTCGATTTAGTAAAACTTCTATTTTGGGTTTATTGGGCGCTATGCTTCTATCAAGTTGTGATCGTAGTCAATATCTTGTCCTTAATCCAAAAGGACCCGTCGGTCATGAAGAGCTGCGATTAATCATTATTTCTGCCATTCTTTGTGCGGTTGTTATCATTCCTGTTTTGGCCATATTTGTTTATATCGTCGTTCGATATCGTAATAAGCCTGGAAACAATGCACCTTATCAGCCTGAATGGGATGATAGCAAAGTGCTCGAAGTGATTTGGTGGGGAATTCCTATCGTTATTATTGGGATTTTAGGGTTTTACACGGCAAGAACAGCGATTAATGTATCAAAGCCGCCTGTAAAGGATGTTACACCTGTTGTAGTTCAAGTAACTTCATTGGATTGGAAATGGCTGTTTACCTACCCCGGGCAAAAGGTAGCCACTGTTAACTATGCAGAAATTCCCGCTGGGGTTCCCGTTCAATTTGTCTTAACCTCTGATGCGCCGATGAATTCATTCTGGGTACCGCAGTTAGGAGGTCAGGAATATACCATGCCTGGCATGGCAATGGGTTTGTGGCTTCAGGCTAATAAAACAGGAAATTATTACGGTTCCGGAGCTAACTTTACTGGAACAGGTTTTGCCCATATGAAATTTAGAGTAAAAGCGGTTAGTCAAGCTAATTTCAATAAATGGGCCGCTAATCTTAAGAAAAACTCACCTGCTCTGACAAGCGACGGATATGAGGATTTGGTTAGACCAAATACGGTGAAAGAATTAAGCTTTTCTTCCTATCCTAAGAATTTATTTGAAGACATCGTCAATAAAAATGGCGGAATCTATTTCGACCATCCACACCATATGGGTGATGACAGGCCGATGCAAACCACTTCTACTCATCATTAAACAGGAGGAAACCATTTCATGAATACTTCGCATTTTTTTGTTACAGGCGATCCAATGATATATGGTGCAGACGTTTCCATCGTTTTAGTCACGATCGGTATTCTCGTCTCTCTCACCATGCTAAAAAAATGGGGCTGGCTATGGCGAGAATGGATTACAACGGTTGACCATAAGAAAATCGGGATTATGTATCTATTGGCAGCCTTGCTAATGCTCTTTCGTGGCGGGGTAGATGCGATTTTAATGCGGATACAGCTGGCGTTTCCCAATAGTCAATTTTTAGCTTCAGACCACTATAATGAGATTTTTACCACTCATGGTACCATCATGATCTTATTTATGGCCATGCCTTTTATGTTTGCATTGTTTAATATCGTTGTTCCCTTACAAATAGGAGCTCGTGATGTTGCTTACCCATTACTAAATGCCATTAGTTTTTGGGTGTTCTTTATTGGAGCCATGCTCTTTAATATCTCGTTTGTAATTGGCGGATCTGCCAGTTCGGGGTGGTTATCTTATCCCCCTCTATCAGAGACAACCTTTAGCCCGGGGCCGGGGCAGAACTTTTGGATTTGGGGAATTCAAATTTCCGGGATAGGAAGTTTGGCATCCGGAATCAACTTTGCCGTTACCATTTTAAAAATGCGGACACCATCCATGCGTTTAAGGGATATGCCTTTGTTTACTTGGTCTGTTTTAGCATCATCCATTGCTATTTTAGGGGTATTCCCAATTCTTACTGGTACATTGGGGATGTTAACGATCGACCGTTTGCTTGACGGACACTTCTTCACAATGACTAAAGGCGGTAACCCCATGATGTATGTCAACCTGATTTGGATGTGGGGTCACCCTGAAGTGTACATCGTTGTCTTACCTGCGTTTGGAGTATTCTCTGAAGTAGTGGCGACCTTTTCCAAGAAACGAACCTTTGGATACAGTTCAATGGTCTACTCTATGATTGCAATTGCCGTCGTTTCGTACTACACATGGGCTCATCACTTCTTTACCATGGGCGCTGGCGTGGATGTGAATATTACTTTTGCCATTTGTACCATGATTATCGGGATTCCAACGGGTGTGAAAGTTTTCAACTGGCTCTTTACCATGTATCGCGGACGGATCGAGATTTCGCAGCCCATGCTTTGGTTTTTAGCGTTTGTTCCAACCTTTGTCATTGGCGGTGCAACCGGTGTCATGCTTGCCGCAGCACCAGCAGACTATCAATACCATAATAGCTATTTCTTGATTGCCCACTTCCACCAAGTTTTAATCGGTGGTGTCGTGTTCGCTTATCTGGCTGGTATGTATTATTGGTTCCCTAAAATTTTTGGGTTTGAATTAAATTATACACTAGGAAAATGGGGCTTTTGGTTATGGCAAATCGGTTTCTATGTTTGCTTTATGCCACAATATGCGCTGGGCTTTATGGGGATGACTCGGCGGATTTATATTTATAACCAAACCGAGGGCTGGGATATGGGGTGGGCTCCGCTCAACCTGATTTCATCTGTTGGAGCGTTCTTAATGGGAGTTGCATTTGCC
>NZ_JBALPZ010000044.1:0-70975 GCF_036965645.1 Neobacillus drentensis | reverse complement strand
ATTTTCAACTATATGAATATGACAAAATCCGTTGGTTATAGTGAAAATTTCTGATTTTTTGATTACAGAAAGTGACACACTTCAGCTAGGAAAGTACGTTATACTTTTTCGTAAACAGAAGAATAAAGCTCAAATAGCCAAAAGCTGAATGAAGGAGGAAGCTTGCTTGACGGTTTATCTTGATGTGATTTGGGCTCTTAATTTGTTATTCGATAGCCTTCTCCTTTACTTAACGGCTATATTTCTTAAAAGAAAAATACAAATTTGGAGATTACTTGCCGGTGGATTTATAGGTTCATTGATCATTCTATTATCATTTACACCACTAAATGCCTATACCAGCCATCCCATCTCAAAACTTATTTGTTCAATGTTAATGGTATTAATAGCATTTGGATTTAAGAGGGTCACTTTTTTCTTCAAAGCTTTAATGACGCTATATGTTTCTACTTTTTTAATTGGCGGAGCAATAATGGGAGCCCATTATTTTATTCAAACTGATTTGGAACTATCCGTAAAAGTTCTAGCATCGAGTGGAAAGGGATTTGGTGACCCGATTAGCTGGCTGTTTGTTCTTATTGGTTTTCCCTTAGCCTGGCACTTTGCGAGAAAAAATGTAGAGGGCATGGAAATGACCAAAATTCAATTTGAGCAAATTGTCAATATTGAACTCCATATCGAAAATGAAATATTGCATTTCAAGGGACTGGTCGACAGTGGGAATCAATTGTATGATCCGTTGTCTAAACTCCCTGTTATGTTTGTATCTGTTAAAGACCTGGTTGAAACTGTTCCTGAATCTATTACTAAGCTCGCGGCAGCGGACCCAGAACAATTCATTATGGGGAATCAAGAAAACATGAATGAATGGCAGCATAGGCTGAGAATCATCCCATATAAGGTCGTTGGACAAGAGCATCAGGTAATTCTGGCTATCAAACCCGATCTGATTTTAATTGAACATAATGGCGATCAATATGTTTGTGAAAAAGGTCTTGCCTCGTTTACGATGCAGCGTCTCTCGGCAGATGGTGCCTTTGAATGTATTGTTCATCCTAAAATGCTCACCGGACCTAAGCGGCAAGGAGGGGCTGTGAAGGTAAGTTAATATAACTATACTCATTCGAAATATATTTTAGAAGGAGGAACAAGCATGAAAAAATGGAGATTTCGTATAACTTATTTTTGGTATAAATTACTGATTAAACTAGGACTTAAAACGGATGAAGTGTATTACATTGGTGGAAGCGAAGCATTACCGCCTCCTTTGAGTAAGGATGAAGAAGAGGTTTTATTGAAAAAGCTTCCCGGAGGCGACAAGGCAGCAAGATCAATTCTAATTGAACGAAATCTTCGGCTAGTTGTTTACATTGCTAGAAAATTTGAGAATACCGGCATTAATATTGAGGACCTGATTAGTATTGGAACAATAGGATTAATAAAAGCCGTAAATACGTTTAATCCTGAAAAGAAGATCAAACTTGCTACATATGCTTCAAGGTGTATTGAAAATGAGATTCTAATGTACTTAAGACGTAATAACAAAATAAGATCAGAAGTTTCGTTTGATGAACCTTTAAACATTGATTGGGATGGAAATGAGTTATTATTATCGGATGTTTTAGGAACAGACGATGATATTATTACAAAGGACTTAGAGGCTAGTGTTGATCGAAAGCTGCTTACGAAGGCATTGCACCAGCTGACAGACCGTGAAAAGCAAATTATGGAGCTAAGATTTGGCCTAACAAATGGTGAAGAAAAAACCCAAAAGGATGTTGCAGACATGCTTGGGATTTCCCAATCCTATATATCCAGACTAGAAAAAAGAATTATTAAAAGGCTGCGGAAAGAATTTAATAAAATGGTGTAAGTATAAGTGTTGCACCCAAAATTTTCAAGTTATTAAAGTAAGTATATTTTGCTAAAAGAAAAATTTTTCCACCTTAAAAACCTATTTAATTCATGATGTAATCGCATTTTTCGACATTTATGCACCTGCCCCCTGCTGAGGACAGGTGCATATTTTTCCTTCTCGGGGAGATACTGTTTTTTGTACAGCAGCTCCTGTGAGGAGGGAAAAGGATTGACTCGAAATAAAGTTGAAATTTGCGGTGTAGATACATCAAAACTTCCTGTTTTAAAGAACGAAGAAATGAGAATACTCTTCAAGCAAATGCAAGAGGGCGATATTTTTGCTCGTGAAAAGCTTGTCAACGGTAATTTACGACTTGTCCTAAGCGTCATTCAGCGGTTTAACAATCGTGGCGAGTTTGTCGATGACTTATTTCAGGTTGGCTGTATTGGACTTATGAAATCAATTGATAACTTCGATTTAGGTCAAAACGTAAAGTTTTCCACTTATGCCGTACCAATGATCATAGGAGAAATTCGAAGATATTTGCGTGATAATAATCCAATTCGTGTGTCGCGTTCCTTAAGAGATATTGCCTATAAGGCACTTCAAGTAAGGGAACGATTGATGAGCGAGACGTCACGTGAACCAACTGCTGAGGAAATCGCCAAGGTCTTAGAGGTACCACATGAGGAAATCGTCTTTGCCCTGGATGCAATCCAAGACCCGGTCTCTTTATTTGAACCCATCTATAATGATGGCGGTGACCCAATTTATGTTATGGACCAGCTAAGTGATGAAAAAAATAAAGATATTCATTGGATTGAAGAGATTGCCCTTAAAGAAGGCATGCGCAGGCTAAATGATCGTGAAAAGCTGATACTTAGAAAGCGGTTTTTCCAAGGGAAGACGCAAATGGAAGTGGCCGATGAAATTGGTATTTCTCAGGCACAAGTCTCTCGCCTTGAGAAAGCAGCCATTAGACAAATGAATAAAAATATTCAAAGTTAAAGCTGTCCAGCCGGACAGCTTATTTTTTGTGAGATAAATTGGGATGTTGATTTCCGCTTCAGGCGCGGGCGGTTCGCGGGCGGTCCGAGGGGTCTCCCCCTGTTCCGTACTCCCGCCTTCCGCTCCAATCAACATCGTTATAGGTTAACATTGTCATTTATCACAACCTATTTTTTATAGATAAAAAAGCCTGTGCCGACATATAGTGATAATAGTATGTTAGTGGGAGTGGTGATGTGGTGAAAATATCAGAATTTCAAATAAAAGATGTTGTAAATGTATCGGATGGGAAAAGACTCGGAAATGTTGGTGATATCGACATTAACCTAACAACCGGGAAAATTGAAGCTGTTATTATATCAGGCAGCGGAAGAGTTCTTGGATTTTTTGGTAAAGAGGAAGAAATAATCATTCCATGGAAAAATATCATTAAGATAGGCCAAGACGTCATATTAGTTAGGTATAAAGGCAGTAATGAATTGATCGGAGAGCAGACGGAAGTTTGATTTTCCCATTTTGGTGACCAAATTTTCTTTTCATGGTAAACTATAGAAAAAACAAATGAGGTATTTTTGATGGAACCCTTTGTTAAAAAGAACTTTTCCTATTTATCCATCGATAGCTGGATAAGAAACTACCCAACATTGGAGGCTGGCTTCACAACCAAGAATGGAGGGACAAGCAAGGGATACTATAAAACCCTTAACCTTGGTTTTCATGTAGGTGATGATGTAACCAATGTTTGTTCAAATAAAGAAAAAGTGGCTGAATTGCTGCAGTTCCCGTTAAACAACTGGGTTGGAGCAGAACAAACACACGATATCGTCATCAAGAAAATAACAAAAGCAGATCGTGGAACTGGATCCAATTCATACGAAGATTCATTTAAAGGTACAGATGGCTTTTATACGGATGAAGAGGGAATCCTGTTAACACTTTGTTTCGCTGACTGTGTCCCTCTTTTTTTTATTGCCCCCGAGAAGAGGATGATAGGAATTGCTCACGCGGGCTGGAAAGGGAGCGTTGGTCAAATCGCCAAGAAGATGATAGATGCTTGGGGACAAGAGGGAATTAAACCAGTTGAAATTCATGTCGCAATTGGACCATCTATTTGCGAAAATTGTTACATTGTTGATCAACATGTTATTAATTTTGTAGAAAAATCACTAGTAGAAGGCGCCGCATTAACCTATAATTTAATTACGGAGGGACAATTTTCCCTTAATTTACAAGAACTAAATAGGCGGATTCTGCTGGCATCTGGTGTTCCGGAGAAAAATATTCTTCAAACAAATCTATGTTCCAGCTGCGACCAAGAGGAATTTTTCTCACACCGCCGTGACAAAGGCAAAACAGGAAGAATGATGAGTTTTATTGGCTGGAAGGAGTAGTAGGTCACCATGAAAGTAGTTGAAAATTTAAAGAGAATTCATCAACAAATAAATGAAGCCTGCCAAAAAGTTGATAGGAACAGCGATGAAGTGACTTTGATTGCAGTCACGAAATATGTCAGCATTGAACGAGCTCAGGAAGCACTTGATGCAGGTATAAATAATCTGGGTGAAAACCGGGATGACAGCCTTTTAAAAAAATGGGAAGTAATAAAGGACAGGCCTGCATGGCATTATATTGGGACACTGCAAACACGCAAGGTAAAAAACATCATAGGTAAGGTAGATTATATCCATTCATTAGACCGCTTATCACTTGCAGAAGAAATTAATAAGCGTGCAAGCGATAAAATAAAATGTCTTGTCCAAGTAAATGTTTCAGGGGAAGAGTCGAAACACGGACTATCGATTGAAGAGGTCATTCCTTTTATTAAGTCACTTTCAAACTTTGAGCACATTGTTGTTGATGGACTCATGACAATGGCACCATTAACAGATAATGAACAAATTCTTCGTGATTGTTTTCGGAAATTAAGAGAGCTTCGAGATCAAGTACAGAGCATACAGTTGGAGTTTGCACCTTGTTCAAACCTTTCAATGGGAATGTCTAACGATTTTGTCATCGCCATTGAAGAAGGAGCAACTATGATTAGAATTGGAACAGCACTTGTCGGTGAAGACGGTTAAGGAGAGAAGAAAATGACGATTAAATCAAAATTAAAAACATTTTTCTTTTTAAATGATGAATATGATGATAACAATGATGAATATGAGGAGAAATCGGTTCCTGTCAAGCAAAAGCAGCCAACAACTGTCAAGACTCAAAATGTAGTTAATTTCCAAAGCGTACCAAAGCCAGTTAATACGTCCAATACAACTAAACCTGCAAAGGTTATCTTACTAGAGCCGGTAACCTATTCTGAATCAACTGTGATTGCTGATCACCTAAAGAATCGTCGTGCTGTAGTTGTCAATCTGCAAAGCATTGATCATGAACAAGGCCGTCAGATTATTGATTTTTTAAGCGGAGTAGTCTATGCCATTGGGGGAGATATTCAAAAAATTGGCTCAAGTATTTTTTTATGTACTCCTGATAATGTGGAAGTCACTGGGAATATAACCGATTTCCTTCCTGAGCACAATAACCCTAATACAAGGTGGTAATGTGGATGGCTTTAGTTTTTAGTCTATTACAACATTTAATTGAAATTTATTCATGGGCGTTAATTATTTATATATTGATGTCATGGTTTCCAAATGCTAGAGAATCTTCAATAGGACAAATTATGGCTAGGATTTGTGAACCCTATCTAGAGCCATTTAGAAGAATCATTCCTCCTATCGGAATGATGGATATTTCGCCAATAGTGGCATTTCTTGTTTTAAATTTTGCCAGCAGTGGATTAGCACGTGTCTATTTGTGGCTTACTTAAGAATGAAAATAGGTTGTGTTACTACAGATGAATATTTATCAACATTTTCGGCCTGAAGAACGGGAATTTATTGATCAGGTTTTACAATGGAAAAGCAATGTGGAGCAGCAATACGCCCCTAAACTAACGGATTTTCTTGATCCTAGAGAACAGCATATACTCAGGATGCTGATCGGTGAGTATGGTGAGGTAAAATACCAGCTCTTTGGAGGGATTTCTGGTTTAGAAAGGAACAGAGCACTCCTTTATCCAGATTATTTGGTCCCTACTGAGGCAGACTTTCAAATCAGCTTATTCGAAATTCAATATTCCCGTAAGTTTGTTACAATTGAACATCGGCAGGTTTTAGGAACGCTGATGTCTTTAGGCTTGAAACGGGGCAAATTCGGCGACATTCTGATAAGTGAAGGGCGTGTCCAATTTTTTGCTGCCAAAGAAATAAGCCAGTATATAAAAGGCAATGTTGAATCAATTGGCAGGGCTGGAGTTAAATTGGTCGAAATGGGCATTGAAAATGCCGTTGCCGCTGCTGAGCTGTGGGATGAGAATGAATTAACATTATCGTCCTTACGGCTCGATACGGTTATATCAGGAATTTATCATCTTTCCCGGCAAAAATCGCTATCCTTAATTCAGCATGGTCTCGTCAAGGTGAACTGGACTATAATCGAGAATCCTTCCTTTTCATGTGAAGAGGGAGATATGCTTTCAGTCAGAGGATACGGTCGGGCAAAGATTATCGGTATGGGTGGAAGAACCAAAAAGGAAAAATGGCGAATTACAATTGGAAAACAAAAATAATTGCAAATTAAGCAGGAATTAAGAAAAAACTGTCGAATATTTGCTTATACATACAGAAGCACAGATCGCATGGAGGTGGCATTAATGCCGTTAACGCCGTTAGATATCCATAATAAAGAATTTAATAAGGGTTTTCGTGGATATGATGAAGATGAAGTGAATGAATTTCTAGACCAAGTTATCAAGGATTATGAACTAGTACTTAGAGAAAAAAGAGAATTAGAAGAGCGCCTCAATGAGATGAATGATCGTCTAGGTCATTTTGTTAATATTGAAGAAACACTTAACAAATCAATCATCATCGCCCAGGAAGCAGGCGAAGAAGTAAAGCGCAATGCTCAGAAGGAAGCCAAACTTATTATAAAAGAAGCAGAAAAAAATGCGGATCGGATTGTGAATGAATCCCTTTCAAAAGCCCGAAAAATTGCCCTTGAAATTGAAGATTTAAAGAAACAATCAAAAGTTTTCCGTACAAGATTTAAAATGTTGATTGAAGCACAACTTGATATGCTGAATACAGATGATTGGGATCATTTATTAGAGTATGAAGTTGATGCTACAGAACTAAAGATTCATGAAGAAGAAGATTCCTTAGCTTGACGAAATACATTTTATTAGCATATAATTTTTAAACAGAGTAAATAGAATGAAAATTGACGATGAAAGGGACAGTACAATTTTTCTAAAGCTTTTTAGCGAGTCGGGGACGGTGCAAGCCCGGTAAAGTTGAAAAATTGGAAAATCACCCTCGAGTTCCAAGTTGAACCCCCAATGGGAATAGTAGGCTTAGGCGTGTTATTCACGTTACGAATGGTAAAGAGGATAATGCCACATACAAATGGTATTATTTATCAGGGTGGTACCGCGGGAATAAAACCTTCTCGTCCCTATTTGGGATGAGAAGGTTTTTTTTATTGTCTAATGGCTATTCTGTATATATGGATGATTACAGGAGGAAAGAGAAAATGGAATATAAAGATACACTATTAATGCCCAAAACGGAATTTCCGATGCGTGGCAACCTGCCTCAAAGAGAACCTGAAATTCAGGCAAAATGGGAAGAAATGAATATTTATCAAAAAGTACAAGAACGGACAAAGGGACGGCCTATGTTTGTCCTGCATGATGGACCTCCATACGCTAATGGCGATATCCATATGGGGCATGCCCTTAATAAGATTTTAAAAGATATGATTGTCCGTTATAAATCAATGAGCGGCTTTCATGCACCATATGTTCCTGGCTGGGATACACATGGTTTGCCGATTGAACAGGCATTAACCAATAAAGGTGTTAAACGGAAGGAAATGACAGTTGCTGAATTCAGGGAGCTTTGTGCTAAGTATGCACTTGAACAAATTGATAATCAGCGTACTCAATTTAAGCGTCTCGGTGTTAGGGGAGATTGGGAAAACCCATATATTACTCTTAAGCCTGAATATGAAGCACAGCAAATTAAAGTGTTTGGGGAAATGGCGAAAAAAGGCTATATTTATAAAGGTCTAAAGCCAGTATATTGGTCCCCATCAAGTGAATCAGCGCTAGCAGAGGCTGAAATTGAATATCAAGATAAAAAGTCTCCATCTATCTATGTGGGCTTTAAAGTCAAAGATGGTAAGGGTGTCTTAGATACAGATACACAAATTGTCATCTGGACGACAACTCCTTGGACCATGCCTGCCAACCTTGGTATTTCTGTCCATCCTGATTTAACTTATGTGGTTGTTTCCGTAAACGGTGAAAAATATCTCGTTGCTGAGGCATTATTAGAAGCTGTCACTAAAGAAGTGGGCTGGGAAGAATCGGAAGTTGTTCAAAAAGTTAAAGGTTCGGAATTAGAATATATCACTGCAGCTCATCCATTATATGGCCGTGATTCTTTAGTAATGTTAGGAGAACACGTAACTACAGATGCTGGTACTGGATGTGTTCATACTGCTCCAGGTCATGGTGAAGATGACTTCTATGTCGGACAGAAATATGGCCTAGATGTGTTGTGTCCAGTCGATGATAAAGGTGTAATGACGGCTGAAGCAGCGGGGTTTGAAGGTTTATTTTATGATACGGCCAATAAACCGATTGTTCAAGCTTTGGAAGACGCTGGTGCACTGTTAAAGCTCTCATTTATTACACACTCCTATCCACATGACTGGAGAACAAAAAAACCGGTAATTTACCGTGCTACTGCCCAATGGTTTGCATCGATTAAAGATTTCCGCAATGATCTATTAGAAGCAGTAAAGGAAACAAAATGGGTTCCTGCCTGGGGGGAAACAAGATTATTTAATATGGTTCGTGACCGCGGCGACTGGTGTATCTCCCGTCAACGTGTCTGGGGTGTTCCAATCCCTGTATTCTATGCGGAAAATGGTGAAGAAATTATCACAGATGAAACGATCGAACATGTTTCAAATCTTTTCCGTAATCATGGTTCAAATGTTTGGTTCGAGCGAGAAGCAAAGGATTTACTCCCAGAAGGCTTTACACATCCTGGCAGTCCAAATGGTACGTTTACAAAAGAAACGGATATTATGGACGTTTGGTTCGATTCTGGTTCTTCTCACCAGGCGGTATTGCTTGAGAGAGAAGATTTAGTCCGCCCAGCAGACCTTTATCTTGAAGGTTCAGACCAATACCGCGGCTGGTTTAACTCATCGTTATCAACCGCAGTTGCTGTAACCGGCAAGGCACCATACAAAGGTGTATTAAGCCACGGCTTTGCGCTTGACGGTGAAGGCAGAAAAATGAGTAAATCAATTGGGAATGTGGTCGTACCAGCTAAGGTTATGAATCAATTAGGTGCCGATATTTTACGCCTCTGGGTTGCTTCTGTTGACTATCAGGCTGATGTTCGTGTATCTGATGCCATCCTAAAACAAGTGGCAGAGGTTTACCGTAAAATTCGCAACACTTTCCGTTTCTTGTTAGGGAACTTGGCAGACTTTGATCCAGCTGTAAATAAGGTTGAATATACAAACTTACGTGAAGTGGATCAATTTATGCTGGTGAAACTTAATAAATTAATCAAATATGTTCGTAATGCTTATGAGAACTACGAGTTTGCCGGTATTTATCATGCTATTAATAACTTTTGTACGCTTGATTTAAGTGCATTCTATCTTGATTTTGCAAAAGATGTTCTTTATATTGAGGCAGCTGATAACCATGAGCGCCGTGCTATTCAAACCGTCCTTTATGAATCATTGGTAGCTTTAACTAAATTGGTTTCGCCAATTCTTTCTCATACAGCAGATGAGGTTTGGAAGTTTATCCCGGCTGTTAAAGAAGAAAGTGTACAATTAACAGATCTTCCAGAATACCTAGAGTTACAAGGAGCAGATGCTCTAGAAGAAAAATGGTCTGCATTTATGACACTCCGCAATGATGTGTTAAAAGCTCTTGAAGAAGCCCGTAATCAAAAGGTAATCGGTAAGTCTTTAACGGCGAAGGTAACTTTATATGTTAATGACAAATCAAAAGCGCTATTGGATTCCATCAGTGAAGACTTGAAGCAGTTGTTTATTGTTTCCGGTTTTGAAGTGGCTGGATTGTATGATCAGGCACCTGAACATGCCGTAAAATTAGAAACAGCGGCGATTGTGGTAACAAAAGCAGAAGGTGAAACATGTGACCGCTGCTGGATTGTTACACCAGAGGTGGGGCAAGATCCAGAGCATAGCGCTCTATGCCCGCGCTGTGCTGAAGTGGTAAAAGAAAACTATTCACATCTAGCATAAGAGATAGCCCCCTGTAAATGCAGGGGGCTTTTTTTGCTTTTTCAAAATACATTACTTTTAAATTTTACCTTTTTCTCTAATAGTTGTTGTCGTTGTCAATTGTTTGTCCGTGTCAGGAATGAATGTACGGAGATAATATTACAAATGACAAATCACGGAGGTAACAACTATGAATGCCATGCAGGAAAAGCTGTTTTTAGAACTCCGTCAAACGAAGGAAGAAATTGAGAATTCTCTTAAGAAGAAACAAAAGCAATCTTGGCTCATTTCCATTTTAAAGGCTGAACTTGCAGACATTAATTCGGCTATACAAAAGTTCGAGGATGGAAAATTTGGCCAATGTGAGATTTCGGGTGAATTTATCCCGGAAGATTTACTAAAAATGATTCCAACGATCAAGTCTATTAAGGACAGTGAGGATTTAGAATACTATTACAAAAAGCCCCTTTCATCTGCTTTTTTATAATGTTACATTGTCGTTTTGCGATTAAGTATGCTAAAATGCAAAAGAGATTAGAAAAGCGTATGGCTGACTCTAGTCAGCTTAGTGTGGAGGTATTTCTAAGTGTTTTATTACTTAATCGCAATTTTTGTAATTTTATTAGACCAATTTACAAAATGGTTAATTGTAAACAACATGTTATTAGGCGAGAGTATACCAATCATTAATAATGTTTTGTATATTACTTCTCACCGCAATCGTGGAGCTGCATGGGGAATCCTCCAAGGTCAAATGTGGCTTTTTTATGTTATTACCATTGTGGTTATTGTAGGAATAATCTTTTATCTGCAAAAAGCCGCGAGAGGTAAAATGCTATTAGGAGTTTCTTTAGCATTGATGCTTGGGGGCGCGATTGGTAATTTTATTGATCGTGTTTTGAGAAAAGAAGTAGTTGATTTTATCCATACGTATATTTTTAACTATAACTTTCCAGTGTTTAATATTGCCGATTCTTCACTAGTAATCGGCGTCATTTTGTTAATGATTCAAATGCTGCTAGATGAGCGGGGATCAAAGGAGAAATCATATGGAGAAAATGGAACACACCATTCTTGAAGATCAAAAAGGGGACCGAATTGATAAGGTTATTTCCGGGTTAGATGAAGAATGGTCACGTACACAGGTTCAGCAATGGATTAAAGATGGAAATGTCTTAGTAAACGGACAACCTGTTAAAACGAATTATAAATGCAGTAAAAATGATGTAATTGAAATAAATATCCCGGAACCAGAAGAATTAGATGTCATTCCCGAAGAAATGGATTTAGATATCTATTATGAAGATAAAGATGTGTTGGTTGTTAATAAGCCGCGTGGAATGGTGGTTCATCCTGCTCCAGGGCACATGACGGGAACACTTGTTAATGGATTAATGGCTCACTGTAAGGATTTATCTGGTATAAATGGAGTGTTAAGACCGGGCATTGTTCACCGGATTGATAAGGATACATCTGGACTACTAATGGTGGCAAAAAATGATCTGGCTCATGAAAGCCTTGTAAATCAATTAGTTGAGAAGACAGTTACGCGTAAATATAAAGCCATTGTTCATGGAGTTATCCCTCATGATTTTGGTACAATTGATGCGCCGCTTGCCAGAGATACGAAGGATAGACAAAGTATGGCTGTTGTCGATAACGGCAAACATGCGGTTACTCATTTTCATGTGATCGAACGTTTTAAGGATTTTAGTTTTATTGAATGTCAATTAGAGACAGGCAGGACCCATCAAATCCGTGTACACATGAAATATATTGGTTATCCGCTTGCTGGCGACCCAAAGTATGGTCCGAGAAAAACATTAGATATTGACGGACAGGCCTTACATGCGGGCATTCTTGGTTTTACACATCCAAGAACCAAAGAGTATGTAGAGTTTGAAGCGCCGCTGCCAGAAGATTTTAACCATCTTCTTGAACAACTGCGTAAATAATGATTGACGTACACCCAGTTATGGGGTAATATGAGTATAGTTTAATAAGCCTTTAATTCGGTCCTGTGAGGCTGAGAAGGAACGGTTATGTTATAGGCTCTACTTGGCCTGTAACTAAAATTAACTTGTTACCTCTCGCCAAAACCGGTGAGAGGTTTTTTATTTTAATATAATAAAGTAGGTGTAACATGACCCAAAAAGCTCTTGTCCTTGATGAACAAGCCATCAATCGGGCGCTTACAAGGATTGCCCATCAAATTATCGAGAAAAATAAAGGTATTGAGGAATGTGTACTTGTAGGTATTCGTACAAGGGGAATCTATTTGGCCAAACGCCTAGCCTCAAGAATAGAAGAAATTGAAGGAAATCCAATCCCAGTGGGTGAGATTGATATTACTCTTTATCGGGATGATTTAACAAAAAAAACGGAAACTCTAGAGCCGCTTGTGAAGGGTTCAGATATACCGGTTGAAATCAGTGATAAAAAAGTAATCCTTGTTGATGATGTGCTATATACTGGCAGAACTGTTAGAGCAGGGCTCGATGCGCTGATGGATATAGGCCGTCCGGCGTCCATCCAGCTGGCTGTCCTGGTTGACCGAGGGCATCGTGAACTTCCAGTAAGAGCTGATTATGTAGGTAAAAATGTACCAACATCCAGTGATGAAAAAATTGTAGTTCAACTAACAGAAGTTGATAACATTGATCAAGTAAGTATCTTTGACAAATAAATAGCAGCCCTTTTAAAAGGCAGTCCAGTGAGGCTGACAAAGGGGAAAAGCCAATATAGTATTGGCGATTCTATACCCTCTTTGTACCCTCATGTATACAATGAGGGTTTTTTTATGGCGAAAAGCAGACAATAAAGATAAACCATATATAAATGGGGGAGAAACAACAATGAATAATAAACCAATTTTAAATGTAGAGGAAATTCCAAAACCAGGTCAGTGGTTTACCTTAAGTTTACAACACCTATTCTCGATGTTTGGGGCGACTATCCTTGTACCCTATCTTATAGGCCTAAGTCCTGCCCTTGCCTTAATCTCAAGCGGATTAGGAACACTAGCCTTTCTCTTAATTACAAAAGGAAAAGTACCAGCATACCTGGGCTCATCTTTCGCTTATATAGCTCCGATAAAAATTCTTTATGAAACAGGCGGTGCTGGTGCAGCGATGGTTGGAACCTTCATTGCCGGTTTGGTTTATGGGATTGTCGCAATCGTGATTAGTAAGTCCGGTCACCGTTGGATCATGAATTTACTGCCGCCAATTGTTGTAGGGCCGGTCATTATGGTAATCGGTCTAGCTCTTTCTGGAAATGCCGTTGGTAACGCGATGAACGACGCTGCAGGAAAGTATAGCATGCTTCATTTCTCGGTTGCTCTAGTAACCTTGGCAGCCACCATCATTTTCTCGATTTTCGCTAAAAAGATATTAAGTGTAATTCCGATCTTGGCTGGGATTGTCATTGGATATATTTATGCGCTAATAGTTGGGATAGTCGATTTTAAACCAGTCTTAGATGCAAACTGGTTTGAAATGCCGGAATTTGTTATCCCGTTTGTCACGTATAAACTGAAGTTTTCATGGGACATTGTCGCTTTGGTTGTCCCAATTGCGATTGTTACTTTGTCGGAACACATCGGTCACCAGCTTGTTCTTAGTAAGGTTGTCGGACGTGACTATATTAAAAATCCTGGTTTACATCGCTCCATTTTAGGTGATGGTACAGCAACCATCATTTCCGCTTTAATTGGAGGTCCGCCAAAAACTACCTATGGTGAAAACATTGGAGTCCTGGCGATTACTCGAGTATACAGTGTATATGTTATTGCAGGTGCAGCCATATTCGCAATAATCTTCGGGTTTATAGGAAAAATAACAGCGTTAATCCAAACGATCCCAACACCTGTTATGGGTGGTGTATCAATCTTACTTTTCGGTATTATAGCTTCCTCAGGGTTGAGAATGCTTGTAGATAGTAAAATAGACTTTGGCGATAAACGTAATCTTGTTATCTCATCTGTAATCCTAGTCCTAGGGATTGGCGGAGCGATTGTGAAACTACCTTTTAATATTCAAATCCAAGGGATGGCATTAGCAGCTATTATCGGTGTATTGTTAAACCTAATTCTGCCGGGAAGACAAGAGGCAGATGAGAATATGTTTGAAGTGGACGAAGAAAATAAAAGAACTGCATAAATACAAAGAAACCTTTTAAAGGAAGTCCAGAGAGGCTTAGAAGGGTGTAAAACTTGATCAATGAGGCGGGATAGAATCTCGCATCCTTGAGAAAGTAAGTCATTACACCCTGATCAAAAGGTCAGGGTGTTTTTATTATCATCGAAAGGCGGGAATTGGATGTTACAACATTTATTAACCACGAATGAATTAAAGGTGGATGAGATTTATCAAATCTTAAACGATGCTCACAACTTTAAAAAAGGTATGGAGTGGCATCCAAAGGGAAAAATATTCGCTGCCAACCTATTTTTTGAACCAAGTACAAGAACAAAAAGCAGCTTTGAAGTTGCTCAAAAAAGGTTAGGTCTTGATGTAATTCACTTTGAAGTGTTGACTTCAAGTGTACAAAAAGGGGAAACACTCTACGATACCGTAAAAACATTAGAATCGATTGGTGTAAAAGCAGTGGTAATTCGCCACGATCAGGACCGCTACTTTGATGAGTTAGTAGGAAAAGTGAATATACCAATTATCAATGGTGGAGATGGATGCGGTCATCATCCTACCCAGTCACTGCTGGATTTAATGACGATTCACCAAGAATTTGGCCAATTTGCGGGATTGAAGATTGCCATTATTGGAGACATACGCCATAGCCGAGTGGCCCGCTCTAATGCAGACGTATTGACAAGGCTGGGCGCAGAAGTGATTTTTTCAGGTCCTGTCGAATGGTTTGATTCCCGCAGTGCAGATATGTCCAAATACAGACCCATTGACCAGGCCATTCAAGAGGCGGATGTTGTGATGCTGCTGCGGGTGCAGCATGAGCGGCATCAACAAAAAAGCAGCTTCACGGCAAATGAGTACCATAAGCAATATGGTCTTACGCTCGAAAGAGAAAAGATGATGAAGCAGGACAGCATTATCATGCATCCTGCACCTGTTAATAGAAATGTAGAAATAGCTGATAGTCTTGTAGAATGCAAGCGATCAAGGATATTCAAGCAAATGGAAAACGGTGTGTACGTCAGAATGGCGGCACTTAAGAGATCAATCGAAAGTCTTGAAGGAGGAAACCAAAATGAAACTACTTATTCAGAACGCGTGCTACATAGCATCTAAAGGAGAAAAGAAACAAGCTGATATATTAATAGAAGATGGCATCATAACAAAGATTGAAACAAAAATCGACGCAATTGTGGACCGCACAATTAACGCGGAGGGTAAATTAGTTTCACCTGGATTTATCGACCTGCATGTACACCTTCGTGAGCCAGGCGGAGAAAAAAAGGAAACCATCGCAACCGGAACAGCAGCTGCCGCAAGAGGCGGATTTACCACCATAGCCAACATGCCAAACACAAGACCGGTGCCTGACACCATTACTAACATGGAGGACTTGCAAAAACGGATTAAGGATACTGCAAAGGTTAGAGTACTGCCGTATGCGTCTATCACAATCCGCCAGTTGGGTCAGGAGTTAACGGATTTTGAGGGATTGAAAGCTAAAGGTGCGTTTGCCTTTACAGATGACGGGGTTGGCGTACAATCTGCAGCGATGATGCTTGAAGCGATGCGGAAAGCGGCCTCTCTTGATATGGCCATTGTTGCACATTGCGAAGAAGACACATTGATCAATAAAGGTTCAGTTCACGATGGCTCTTTTGCGAAGGAACATGGGTTAAATGGAATCCCATCTGTATGTGAATCTGTTCAGATCGCCAGAGATGTTCTGTTAGCCGAAGCAGCGGACTGTCACTATCATGTCTGCCATATCAGTACAAAGGAATCAGTCCGGGTGGTCAGAGATGCAAAACGCGCAGGGATTAAGGTAACGGCAGAGGTTACGCCTCACCATTTATTGTTATCTCAAGATGATATCCCTGGCTTGGATTCAAACTTTAAAATGAACCCGCCGCTTCGTGATGCAGTAGATCGCAAGGCTTTAATCGAAGGGCTCCTAGATGGCACAATTGATTTCATTGCAACTGATCACGCACCGCATACGGCAGCAGAAAAAGCGGAGGGTATGACGCTTGCTCCATTCGGTATCGTTGGGCTAGAAACAGCGTTCCCGCTTCTATATACTCACCTTGTCTTAAAGAATGTCATGACGCTTGAGCAATTAATTGAATACCTGACAGTCAAACCAGCAGAAGCGTTTGACCTGCCATACGGAAAAATAGAAGTTGGATCTCCTGCAGATTTAGTTCTGTTGAACTTAGAAGAAGAACGAGAAATTAACACAGAAGAATTCTTATCAAAAGGAAAAAATACACCATTCGGCGGTTGGGCATGTAAGGGATGGCCAGAAATGACAATCGCTGGAGGAGAAATCGCTTGGGAAAAAGGATGTGTGTTGGTATGAAAAAACAACTAATTTTAGAAGATGGAACAATCTTTATTGGTAAAGGCTTTGGAAGTGATACAGAAACAATCGGTGAAGTTGTTTTTAATACAGGGATGACAGGTTATCAAGAAATCATATCCGACCCATCTTATTGCGGACAAATTGTCACATTAACATACCCGCTGATCGGAAATTACGGAATCAACAGGGATGATTTCGAATCAATCAATCCGGCAATAAAGGGTTTAGTTGTGAAAGAAGCAGCGGACTTCCCTTCTAACTGGAGAAACGAGTATACCTTGGATGAATATTTTGACATGAAAAAAATACCGGGGATTGCAGGAATTGATACACGTAAATTGACACGGATCATCCGACAATATGGAACACTTAAAGGTGCCATCTGCAGCATTGAGAAAAATCCAAATGAGGTTTTGGAACAATTAAGAAAAACACCACTTTCAACAAATCAAGTGAAACAAGTATCCACTAAAAATGCTTATCCAAGCCCAGGGCGAGGTAAAAGAGTGGTCCTTGTGGATTTTGGTATGAAGCATGGAATTTTACGTGAACTTAACCATCGGGATTGTGATGTGGTGGTTGTTCCTTATCATACAACAGCTAACGAAATCCTTCAGTTACGTCCGGACGGGATTATGTTATCGAATGGACCTGGGGATCCAAAGGATGTTCCAGAAGCGATTGATATGCTAAAAGGTGTATTAGGCAGAGTTCCGCTATTTGGCATTTGCTTAGGCCATCAGTTATTCGCACTAGCGTGTGGAGCCAATACGGAAAAAATGAAGTTCGGTCATCGCGGTTCCAACCATCCTGTAAAAGACTTAGCTACAGGTAAAGTAGCGATTACTTCGCAAAATCACGGCTATACAGTGGAAGAAGAGTCTGTTAAAAATACAAGATTAGAAGTCACTCATATTGCAGTTAACGACGGTACAGTTGAAGGACTAAAACATCTAGATTATCCAGCTTTTACGGTTCAATACCATCCAGAAGCATCACCGGGGCCAGAAGATGCGAACGGATTATTTAACCAATTTATTGACATGATGGAAAAGCACAAACAGGAGGTAACAGCAAATGCCTAAACGTACAGATATTAAATCCATTCTAGTAATCGGTTCAGGACCAATTGTCATTGGGCAGGCTGCAGAGTTTGACTATGCAGGTACACAAGCATGTATCGCTTTGAAAGAAGAGGGCTATCGGGTTATTCTAGTAAACTCGAACCCTGCTACAATTATGACAGATACTGAGGTTGCAGATGCTGTTTATATCGAACCATTAACAGTTGAATTTGTCAGCAGAATCATTCGTAAAGAACGTCCAGATGCATTACTTGCAACACTTGGTGGGCAAACAGGTCTAAACCTAGCTGTTGAATTAACAAAATCCGGCGTTTTAGATGAATGCGAGGTTGAAATCCTAGGAACAAAACTTTCTGCGATTAATCAAGCGGAGGACCGCGATCTGTTCCGAAGCTTGATGAATGAGCTTAATGAGCCTGTACCGGACAGCGAAATTATCCATGAGTTACCGGAAGCAAAGGCATTTGTTGAAAAAATTGGTTATCCTGTAATTGTCCGCCCTGCGTTTACCCTTGGTGGAACAGGCGGAGGTATTTGCCATAACGATGGGGAACTAGAAGAAATCGTCACAAGCGGACTAAAGCACAGCCCTGTAACTCAATGTCTTCTAGAAAAAAGTATTGCTGGTTACAAGGAAATTGAATATGAAGTAATGAGAGATAGAAATGACAATGCGATTGTTGTTTGTAATATGGAAAACATCGACCCGGTCGGGGTACATACCGGGGATTCCATCGTCGTTGCTCCAAGCCAGACATTAAGTGATCGTGAATATCAGCTGCTTCGAAATGTTTCTCTAAAGATTATTCGTGCCTTAGGAATTGAAGGAGGCTGTAATGTTCAGCTAGCTTTGGATCCTGACAGTTTCAATTACTATATTATCGAAGTAAATCCACGTGTTAGCCGTTCTTCGGCATTAGCATCAAAAGCAACAGGTTATCCAATTGCTAAGCTTGCAGCAAAGATTGCGGTCGGCTTGACTCTTGATGAAATGTTAAACCCAGTAACCGGTAAAACGTATGCTAGCTTTGAACCAGCACTAGATTATATCGTTACCAAAATTCCAAGATGGCCGTTTGACAAGTTTGAATCGGGTAACCGTTCACTTGGGACACAAATGAAAGCCACGGGAGAGATTATGGCAATTGGCCGAACATTTGAGGAGTCCTTATTGAAAGCAATCCGATCCCTTGAAGCAGGTGTTTATCATTTTGAATTAAACGACGCTTTAGAAATCACTGATGAACTACTCGAAAAACGGATTCGCAAAGCTGGAGACGAACGACTCTTTTACATCGCAGAAGGGTTAAAACGTGGATTAACTATTGAGACGATTCATGAATGGAGTAAAATCGACTTATACTTCTTAAAAAAGATGGAAGGAATTATCGAACTGGAAAAAGCAATTGCTGAAAATCCGTTTGAAACTGAAATCTTAATGGAAGCAAAACAAAAAGGATTTACTGATAAAAAAATTGCCGAGCTTTGGAACACATCTGAAAAAGAAATTTATCATACTAGAAAAAATCACGGCCTTATCCCAGTCTATAAAATGGTTGATACTTGTGCAGCCGAATTTGAATCTGCAACACCATACTACTATGGCACATATGAAGACGAAAACGAATCGATTGTAACAGCGAAAAAGAGTGTTATCGTTCTAGGGTCCGGTCCAATCCGCATCGGCCAGGGAATTGAATTTGATTATGCGACTGTACACTCTGTAAAAGCCATTAAAGAGGCAGGCTATGAAGCGATCATCATTAATAATAATCCAGAAACAGTATCAACGGATTTCAGTATTTCCGACAAGCTATACTTTGAGCCGCTTACGATCGAAGATGTAATGAGTATTATCGATTTAGAGAAACCAATGGGAGTTGTCGTTCAGTTTGGCGGACAAACCGCGATCAACTTGGCTGCTAAACTTGAAGAAAACGGCGTGAAAATTCTTGGAACAAGCTTAGAAGATTTAGACCGTGCTGAAAATCGTGATAAGTTTGAACAAGCGCTTGAGCAGTTAAATATCCCACAACCATTAGGAAAAACAGCTATGTCAGTAGAACAGGCACTAGTTATTGCAGGCGAAATTGGTTATCCGGTCCTTGTCCGACCTTCCTATGTGCTTGGCGGAAGAGCAATGGAAATTGTTTATTATGAAGAAGAACTTCTTTACTATATGAAAAACGCTGTAAAAGTAAATCCAGAGCATCCAGTCTTGATTGACCGATATTTAACAGGAAAAGAAATTGAAGTTGATGCCATCTGTGACGGCACCAATGTTATAATCCCAGGTATTATGGAACATATCGAACGAGCTGGAGTCCACTCAGGTGACTCGATTGCCGTATACCCTCCGCAAACCCTAAGTGAAAAAGTAAAACAAACACTTGTGGAGTACACCGAGAAATTAGCGAAAGGGTTAAATATTATTGGATTACTAAACATTCAATATGTGCTTGCGGGAGACCAAGTGTATGTTTTAGAGGTAAACCCAAGATCGAGCCGTACCGTTCCATTCTTAAGTAAAATTACGAATGTTCCAATGGCAAAAATTGCGACAAAAGCGATCCTTGGGGTTTCTATTCTTGACCAAGGCTACATCCCAGGTCTTGTCACTGAGAAAGAAGGCGTCTATGTTAAAGTACCGGTCTTCTCCTTTGCAAAACTTAAGAGCGTCGATATCACGCTTGGACCTGAAATGAAGTCAACTGGGGAAGTAATGGGCAAGGATATTACACTTGAAAAAGCACTATACAAAGGTTTAGTTGCCTCAGGCATGAAAATTCAGCAATTCGGTACGGTATTGTTTACGGTATCTGATAAAGATAAAGAAGAAGCATTAAAGCTTGCAAAGCGTTTCTCTGCAAACGGATATCGTTTAATGGCAACAAGTGGAACAGCAGCTGTTTTAGAATCAGCCGGCCTTCGAGTGAAAGTAGTAGGAAAAATTGGGTCGGATGGAAAAACACTTTTAGATGTAATCCATCATGGAGAAGCACAGTTCATTATCAATACACTAACAAAAGGCAAACAGCCGGAACGTGACGGGTTTAGAATCCGCCGAGAAGCTGTCGAAAATGGAGTACCATGCTTAACCTCACTTGACACAGCTGATGCAATCCTAAAAGTGATTGAATCAATGAATTTCTCAGCAGAACCGATGGCAGCGATGAAAAAGGAGGCAGTGTTTGCATGATCCAAAAAGAGTTATGCAAAATTCTAAGCCAAAAAGAAATAGCTTCAGATATTTATGAGCTGACTATAAATGGCGAATTAGTTATGCAAATTACGTCACCAGGTCAATTTGTCCATATTAAAGTATCCAATGGCTTGGATCCACTGTTGCGAAGACCAATTAGTATTTCCTCGTACAATTATGAACAGAAAAGTTTAACCATGATTTATCGTAAAGATGGAAGAGGAACTTCCATGCTAGCAGAATTAAGACCAGGGATGTTTGTTGACATCCTTGGTCCACTAGGTAATGGTTTTCCTGCAGACGAGGTTAGCATCGGTGACACGGTACTACTTGTTGGGGGCGGAATTGGCGTCCCTCCTCTATATGAATTATCGAATCAGTTAGTTGAAAAAGGTGTTAAAGTCATCCATGTGCTTGGCTTTCAAACAGCTTCAGCCGTCTTCTACGAAGAGGAATTTTTGAAAAATGGGGAAACCTATGTGACGACTGTTGATGGTTCTTATGGGAGAAAGGGCTTTGTGACAGATGTGATGAAAGAATTACAGTTTGATTGTATCTATACTTGCGGGCCAACACCAATGTTAAGAGCAATTGAGCAAAATTATCAAGATAAAAAAGTATTTTTATCGTTAGAAGAGCGGATGGGCTGCGGCATCGGTGCCTGCTTTGCTTGTGTATGTAAAAAGAAAGATGATCCAACAGGAGTTTCCTATAAAAAAGTCTGCAGTGATGGTCCTGTATTCCGAGCAGGGGAGGTATTGATATGAGTCGCTTAAACATTGAATTACCAGGATTAAATTTAAAAAACCCAATCATGCCTGCTTCCGGCTGCTTTGGGTTTGGCAGAGAGTACAGTCAATTCTATGATTTGAGCGTACTTGGTGCCATTATGATTAAAGCCACAACAGTTGAACCTAGGTTCGGAAACGCAACACCGCGTGTGGCAGAAACCTCCGCGGGAATGTTAAATGCCATTGGCCTGCAAAATCCAGGACTTCAAAAGGTCCTTAGCGAGGAACTGCCATTTCTATCTCAATATGATGTACCCATTATTGCGAATGTGGCTGGATCACTTGAGGAAGATTATGTGGAGGTTGCCCGTGAGATTTCTAAAGCACCTAATGTTCATGCACTGGAATTGAATATTTCTTGCCCAAATGTAAAAACAGGCGGGATTGCTTTTGGAACCATTCCGGAAACAGCGAAGCAATTAACCCGTAAGGTTAAAGAGGTATCAGAGGTACCTGTATATGTGAAGCTGTCGCCCAATGTAACAAACATTGTAGAAATGGCAAGGGCCGTTGAAGATGGTGGTGCGGATGGGTTGACCATGATTAATACCCTTATTGGGATGCGGCTTGATTTAAAAACAGGAAAACCAATCCTTGCCAATCGAACTGGCGGGTTGTCAGGCCCAGCGATAAAGCCTGTGGCGATTCGGATGATTCACGAAGTCAGCCAAGCTGTTAAGATACCTATTATTGGTATGGGCGGCGTCGAGACGGCTAGTGACGTGATTGAGTATTTCTATGCTGGCGCAAGTGCAGTCGCAGTTGGAACCGCTAATTTCGTAGACCCATTTGTTTGTCCGACGATCATTCAAGAACTGCCTGAACTGCTTGAAAAATTAGGATTTGAACATATTAGTGAATGTACAGGAAGGAGCTGGAAGGAACATGGACAACTCGCTTATCATCGCGCTTGATTTTCCCGGCATAAACGAAGTAAATCAATTTCTAGAGCCGTTTGCTGGCAAAGAGCTTTTTGTAAAAGTAGGAATGGAGTTGTTCTACCAGGAAGGCCCCTCGATTATTCATCAATTAAAAGAACAAGGCCACCGGATTTTCCTGGATTTAAAGCTTCATGACATTCCAAACACCGTGAAAAGTGCAATGAAAGGTCTAGCCCGTTTAGAGTGTGATTTGGTTAATGTTCATGCTGCCGGAGGTATTGAGATGATGCAGGCGGCACTTGAAGGTCTTGAAGCAGGTACCACTGCAGGAAGGATGCGGCCTAACTGTATCGCTGTAACACAATTAACAAGTACATCTGAGGAACAAATGCAAAAGGAACAACTTATTCCGGTCTCCTTAAAGGAATCGGTGCTTCATTATGCCTCCATAACCAAACAAGCAGGCTTAGATGGGGTTGTTTGCTCTGCGTGGGAAGCGTCTTTAATTAAAGAGAAAACTGGACATTCCTTTTTAACGGTTTGTCCAGGAATTCGTATGGCGACCGATCAGGTTGGTGACCAAAAACGTGTCACAACTCCTGAATCAGCACGGACCATGGGGGTAAGTGCGATTGTTGTAGGCCGCTCAATTACCCGCTCACACGACCCGTTAACAAGTTATCAACAATGGATGGAAGCATGGAAGGGAGTAACACAATGAAACAATTAATTGCCGAAAAATTACTAGAAATCAATGCGGTTGCCTTAAAACCAGAGGAGCCGTTTACCTGGACATCGGGACTTCGTTCCCCGATCTATTGTGATAATCGCCTAACACTTTCATACCCTGAGGTTAGAAAAGCAATTGCTGCAGGATTGAAGCAGCTGATTGAAGAAAATTTTCCAGGGACTGAAGTTATCGCTGGAACCGCAACGGCAGGTATTCCTCATGCCGCATGGGTCAGTGACCTTATGGAACTTCCAATGTGCTACGTCCGTTCTAAAGCAAAAGGCCACGGTAAAGGGAATCAAATTGAAGGAAAAGCCGAGGCCGGCCAAAAGGTAGTGGTTGTCGAAGACTTGATTTCTACTGGAGGCAGTGTGGTCACGGCAGTGAATGCATTAAAGGAAGCAGGCTGTGACGTACTTGGGGTCGTATCCATCTTTACATACGGTCTTGAAAAAGGAAAACAAGTATTTGCAGAAGAAAATATTAAGAGTTATTCATTAACCGATTTTGCTTCCTTAATTGATGTAGCCATTGATAAGGGATATGTAAGTGCGGAAAATCAAGAAAGCCTTCTACAATGGAGTAAAGACACAGCAGCATGGAGCCAAAAGTTTGAGGAAGCAGAATCCCTGATAAAATAAAATTTTGGCTAAGTTACAAGAAATCGATAAATATCGAGAAACCGCCGATAAGTACCGGAAAACCGCCGATAAATATCAAAAAAACGCCGAAAAGTACTGAAAAACCACCGATAAACCAAAGAGGGGAGCCCAATCGTAAATAGGCTCCCCTCTTTTACTTGTTATTTCTTCAATTTTAAAACCATTTCCTCATCTGGAGTCACATAAACGGTTTGTTGATTATCATAAATAACGAACCCAGGCTTTGCTCCACTTGGTTTTTTTACATGACGCACTTTTGTATAATCCACGGGTACCGATCCGGAATTACGTGCCTTACTATAATAGGCCGCTAAATTTGAAGCTTCAAGAATGGTTTCATCTGAAGGCTCCTTACTGCGGATAACTACGTGTGATCCTGGAATATCCTTTGTATGAAGCCAAATTTCATCTCGCGCTGCGAGTTTATTCGTTAGGTAATCATTTTGTTTATTGTTTTTTCCAACTATGATTTCTGTTCCATCAGACGCAACAAAATAATCCAGTACCGGCTTGCCATTGTGAGGTTTTTTCCCATTCCTTTTTTGTCGTTCACGGATATATCCGCCCTCGACAAGTTCGTCCCGGATTTCTTGTAGATCCTTTGGCGATGCTGTTTGCACTTGCTGGAGTAAATTATCAAAATACTCTGCTTCCTCACGGGCCTTGTCAATTTGTTCGATGACAATCGAGATGGAATTCTTTGCTTTTTGATATTTGGAAAAATACTTTTGGGCATTTTCAGATGGTGTCTTTCTTGGATCGAGTGGAATGACAAGCATTCCGCCGTTTTCATCATAATAATTAAGAACTTCGATTTCTTTCATTCCTTTTTTTGCCGCATATAGATTAGCAGTTAACAACTCTCCGTAAAGTTGAAACTCTTCTGCTTTCTCCGCATCTTCCAATGTACGTTGGAGTTTGTCAATTTTCTTTTCATTCTTTTCTTTTTCATTTGTGATAAATCTCTCAATATCATTTCCCTGCTGTTTCACTCGGTCACGTTCTGCTTTGCCGAAATAGAATCGGTCAAGCATTTCACTAAGAGATGAAAAGGTTTTTACTTCTCCTTTTACATGTTCAAGCGGGAATAAATAAAATAATTCTTTTCCATTAGAAGTCATGATAGAGGGAGCAATATCACCGGAGCCTATTTTTTTCATCAGTCTAACAAATGTTGCTGGCACTGTTGAACGATTGGCTAACCCGCTCTGAAAAATAACTTCCTTTGCCAAAAGCGGTGAAATACCGCCGAAGTGTTCAACGAGCTGGCGGTCCAGTTTACCACCCATAAAATCTAACTTCTTTAATACATCCTCTTCATCTGCTGTAAACGGATTGACCTTATGTTGTTCTGGCGGGTTAATATAAGGTTGTCCAGGAAGAATGGCTCTATGGCTGTTCACAGCAAATGAAACGTGCTTAATGCTATCGAGAATGATATTACGTGTCTTATCAACTAAAACAATATTGCTATGGCGCCCCATAATTTCGATAATTAATTGTTTATAGCTGATATCACCAATTTCATTGCGGCCTTTAATTTCAAACACAATGATCCGGTCATTATCAACCTGATACATATCCTCTAATATATGTCCTTCAATATGCTTTCTAAGCAGCATACAGAACATTGGCGGCTCACTTGGATTATCGTAGGCTTCATTGGTGAATTGGACCCTTGCGTAGCTTGGGTGAGCCGATAATAATAGTTTTTGATTGACTCCGTTTGCGCGGATCGTCAGAATGACTTCATTTTTATAAGGCTGATGGACTTTGTTAATCCGTCCACCTTTGAGGGAACGAACTAGTTCATCGACCATTGCTTTTGTAAATAAACCATCAAATGACATGGAAAACATCCTTTTCTAAAAGCTATGATTCAATTATATCCTATCTGGCTAAAATCTGTCTTAATTTACCCATCATTCATATTTTCATCTAGCATTTTTTTGGACGACCCTGAATAAGCTTTCCTTAGAGCAAGTCTATAAAAGGGGGAAGTGAGATGGTCGGATGAAATTCCATGAAATGAAGCTAGAACAAGTAGAAAAGGCTCTAGAAACCGACTTTTCTTCTGGATTATCACAAGAAGAAGTAAAGAAAAGGGTAAAGCAGTACGGCTTAAATGAATTAGATGAGGGTGAAAAGCAATCGGCTTTACTCTTATTCTTCAGCCAGTTTAAAGATTTTATGGTGTTAGTATTGTTAGCTGCAACCTTGATTTCAGGCTTGCTGGGTGAGTATATTGATGCAATTGCGATTATTGCCATTGTCATTATTAACGGATGTCTCGGCTTCTACCAGGAAAGACGGGCAGAAAAGTCACTCCAAGCTTTAAAAGAGTTATCGGCACCACAGGTGTCTGTCCTTCGCGGGGGCGAGTGGGTTAAAATCCCATCGAAAGAAATTGTCGTTGGAGATGTGATCAAATTTGCAAGCGGGGATCGAATTGGGGCAGATGTCCGAATTATTGATTCGAAGAGCTTAGAAATTGAAGAATCAGCGTTGACGGGTGAGTCTGTGCCCGTTGCTAAACATATCGATCCATTAAGTAACCCTAACCCCGGTATTGGTGATATGGAAAATATTGCTTTTATGGGGACGATGATCACAAGGGGAAGCGGCTTAGGTGTGGTTATTGCTACCGGTATGAAAACAGCGATGGGGCAGATTGCCGATTTGCTGCAAAATGCCGAAGCACAGGATACACCCCTGCAGCGGCGTTTAGAGCAGCTTGGGAAAATATTAATTACTGTGGCCTTGTTACTGACGGTCTTAGTGGTGATTGTCGGAGTATTACAAGGCCATGAATTATATGAAATGTTCTTGGCAGGTGTTTCCCTAGCAGTGGCAGCAATACCAGAAGGGCTGCCGGCTATTGTAACAGTGGCTTTATCATTAGGTGTTCAAAAAATGATTAAGAAAAATGCCATCGTCAGGAAACTGCCAGCAGTTGAAACACTAGGCTGTGCTTCGGTCATCTGTTCGGACAAGACGGGGACCATGACACAAAACAAAATGACCGTTACTCATCTATGGAGCGGCGGGGATACGTGGACGGTCGACGGGGTCGGCTACCAGCCACAAGGGAATTTTTACCGGGACGAAAAAAATGTTCAGCCTAGGGATGAAAAGTCGTTACAGCAAATGCTGATCTTTGGTATGCTGTGTAACCATTCAGAACTGGCCAGGATAGATGACGATTATATCCTTGACGGAGACCCAACGGAAGGTGCATTGCTGGTTAGTGCGATGAAAGCAGGCTTTGACCGGACCAAACTCTTAGAAGATTTTACAATCGTCAATGAATTCCCGTTTGACTCCACCAGAAAAATGATGAGTATCCATGTGCAGGACAAACAGGGCCGGCACTTTATTGTCACCAAAGGTGCTCCGGATGTTGTGTTAGGTATATGTGAGTCCATTTTATGGGATGAGAGAACACAATACTTAAGTAAAGAAACACAAAGCAAGGTTCAGGATGCGATTAATGGACTTGCGTCACAGGCATTAAGAACGATAGCCATTGCTTATAAGCCAATCTCGGCCAATACCGTTATCTTAAGCGACCATGAGGCAGAGAAAAAGTTAACCTTCATCGGCGTCCAGGGAATGATCGATCCGCCAAGACCTGAAGTTAAGGCGGCAGTAAAAGAATGTAAAGAAGCAGGCATAAAAACCGTGATGATTACGGGTGACCATGTAATTACTGCTAAAGCAATTGCATCGCAGCTTGGAATATTGACCAAGAAAAGTAAGGTTCTCGAGGGAAAGGCACTAGCTGAAATGTCGGTAGAAGAACTCGAAGATGTGGTGGAAGATGTCTCGGTGTTTGCAAGGGTGTCACCAGAACATAAATTAAAAATTGTGAAAGCTTTACAAAATAGAGGGCATATTGTTGCCATGACAGGAGATGGCGTGAATGATGCTCCAGCCATTAAGGCTGCTGATATCGGTGTCGCGATGGGGATCACCGGTACGGACGTTGCAAAAGAAGCTTCGGCACTCATTTTATTGGATGATAATTTTGCTACCATTAAAGCAGCTATTAAAGAAGGTAGAAACATCTACGAAAATATCCGTAAGTTTGTCCGATACTTATTAGCTTCAAATGTCGGGGAGATATTAGTCATGCTTTTTGCGATGTTATTGGCATTGCCGCTGCCACTCGTACCAATTCAGATTCTTTGGGTGAACTTAGTGACTGACGGTTTGCCGGCGATGGCTTTGGGACTAGATCAACCTGAGGAAAATGTAATGAAGCGAGGGCCGCGCAGTCCAAATGAAGGGGTATTTTCACGCGGACTTGGCTGGAAGGTTGTCTCGCGTGGGTTCCTCATTGGACTCGTTACGCTCTTGGCGTTCATGATCGTATACCATAACGATCCAAGGCAATTGCCTTATGCACAGACAGTTGCATTCGCAACCCTTGTTATGGCACAGTTGATTCATGTATTTGACTGCCGCAGTGAAAGATCGGTGCTGTCGAGAAATCCGTTTGGAAATCAGTATTTGGTTTGGGCCGTCATTTCATCTTTATTACTGATGCTAGTAGCTATTTACTATCCGCCTTTACAACCAATTTTCCACACACTTCCTATCGCAGCAAAAGATTGGCTGTTAATTTTAGGATTATCAGCTGTTCCAACTTTTTTACTAGCAGGATCATTTTTGTTAAGAAAAACAAAATAAAGTATGTTATAATCCAAAAGGTGATAGATTCATTCTATTACCTTTTGTTATTTTTAAAAAATAAAGCCGATCATTATTTAAGATTGGATGTGTAAGTGATGGTTATTAGTATGACAGGCTTTGGCAGGAGCAAGACAGAGTCAGGGGCATTTTCAGTGAATGTTGAAATCAAGACTGTCAACCACCGATTCTCTGAAATGAATATCCGCATGCCAAGACAACTTTTAAAAATAGAAGATAAATTGAAAAAGATCTTAAGCCAGCATATCCGCCGCGGGCGGGTAGAGGTATATGTAAGTGTGGATGGTGAAGGAACCGTCTTGAGAAAAATTCAGGCGGATTGGAAGCTGATTGAGGAATATTTTCAATTTATTAATGAAGCGAAAAGTAAATACGCAATTGAAGGAACCATTTCCATTCAGGATTTACTGGGTCGTACCGATCTTTTACATATTGAAGAAAATGAAGCAGGCAATGAAGAAATCGAAAAGCTTGTCCTTACCGCCACAGAAGAGGCAGTAATACTGTTAAAGCAAATGCGGATGGCTGAAGGAGAAGAATTAAAAAAAGATTTACTTGCGATTACTGCCCAAATTGAAACCTATGTAACGGAGCTTCAAAAATTTGCCCCTCTCGTTGTTCAAGCCTTTAAGGAGCGCTTAACAAAAAGAATGCAAGAGTTTGTGAATGGGCAATTAGATGAAACGAGAATTTTAACAGAGGTAGCTGTTTTTGCCGACAAAGCAGATATTAATGAAGAAATTACTCGGTTAAGAAGTCATATCCAGCAATTTTTGCAAACTATGACTGAGTACGAGCCTATCGGTAGAAAGCTGGACTTTCTGGTTCAGGAAATGAACAGAGAGGCGAATACCATCGGCTCAAAAGCAAATGATTCCAATATTGCTAAAAAAGTAGTTGAAATCAAAAGTTTGCTTGAAAAGCTGAAGGAACAGGTCCAGAATATCGAATAGGATTTGTTTAGAAACTGTTTAACACGGTCAAAATATATTATTAATGATTGGATGAGGAACCATGTCGATTAAATTAATCAATATTGGATTTGGTAATATCGTATCTGCCAATCGCATTATTTCCATTGTCAGCCCGGAATCAGCGCCAATTAAACGAATTATTCAAGATGCCAGGGATCGGGGATCGTTAATTGACGCTACATATGGCAGACGGACACGTGCTGTAATTGTAATGGATAGTGACCATGTCATTCTTTCAGCTGTACAGCCGGAGACGGTTGCCAATCGCTTGACAGACCGTGATGATATTATTGATGAAGGGTAGGATTTTCATAATATGCAGGAAAAAGGGTTACTGATTGTATTGTCTGGACCATCCGGTGTTGGGAAAGGAACTGTCCGAAAAGAGATTTTTTCACATCCTGATACCGCTTTTGAATATTCCATTTCTATGACAACCCGGCTTCCGCGTGAAGGGGAAGTCGATGGGGTAGATTACTTCTTTAAAACACGCGGCGAATTTGAACAGTTAATTGAACAAGGCAAGTTATTGGAGTATGCCGAATTTGTTGGCAACTATTATGGAACGCCTGTAGATTATGTCCGTGAAACTCTAGATTCGGGTAAAGATGTTTTCCTGGAAATTGAGGTGAAGGGTGCCCGTCAGGTACGAGAAAAGTTTCCAGAGGGATTGTTTATTTTCCTCATGCCGCCAAGCTTAACTGAACTCAAGAACAGAATTGTAACAAGAGGAACAGAAACAGAAGATATCATTCATAATCGAATGTTAACTGCGCGTGAGGAAATCGAAATGATGGAATTATATGATTATGTAGTGGAAAATGATCAGGTAGAGCTCGCCTGCAAACGAGTTAAAGCCATTGTCACGGCAGAGCACTGCCGCAGAGAAAGAGTAGAACATCGTTATAAAAAACTGCTGGAGGTTGAATAATATGTTATATCCATCTATTGATTCTTTATTAGAAAAAATTGATTCTAAATATTCACTTGTATCTGTTGCTGCTAAGCGCGCCCGCGTCATGTCACAGCTAAAAGATGAAAGGCTCCCTAAATATGTTTCTTATAAATATGTAGGAAAAGCATTAGAGGAAATTTATAGCGGTGAACTAACTTATCGGATTTCAAAAAAGGCAGAAACATCAGCTGAGTAAGGACCCAGCCCACAGTCACAATATAAAATGAAAGAAGGTCTGACAAAAGGGAAATCACCTGTATGTCAGCCTTTTTATTTTGCTTTAGGCTGTGTTAAAGGTTACTGTTGATTTTGAGACGATGTTGATTGGATCGGATAAGCTCGACTCCTGCGGGAGTNNCTCCCCGGCACGCCCGCGGGTTTGCTGAGCGACTGGAGCGGAAATCAACATTTAAGATTAACACAGCCTTATTCTAAGTGATTCATATCATTTTTAATTAGGAAATAGATGAAAAAAAGGATATTTTCTAGCATAATAAAAGTAAAAAGTAATGGACAAGAGTGGGGGCTTTAAAAATGAGTAAGGAACGGAACATCCTATTGTGTGTCACAGGAGGGATTGCTGTTTATAAAGCTGCAGCGCTTACGAGTAAGCTTGTACAAGCAAGATTTAACGTGAAGGTCATCTTAAGTGAATCGGCAGAAAAATTTGTTACTTCCTTAACCTTTCAGGCTTTATCGCGAAATGATGTGTATACCGACACTTTTGATGAGAAAAATCCCCAAGTGATTGCTCACATTGATTTGGCAGACTGGGCCGATTTAATTTTGGTTGCCCCTGCTACAGCAAATACAATTGGCAAATTAGCCAATGGAATTGCCGATAATATGATTACCACTACATTGCTTGCAGCCACTTCCCCTGTGTGGATTGCCCCTGCTATGAATGTACATATGTATGGTCATCCAGCCGTTAAAAAGAATCTTGAGGTATTGGCTGATTACGGCTGTCAATTTATTGAGCCAAGTGAAGGGTATCTTGCCTGCGGCTATGTTGGCAAAGGGCGCCTGGAAGAACCAGAAAAAATAGTGTCGCTAATTCATAACTATTTTAATCAACAGGACCGGAAAACATTACAGGGGAAAACAGTCATTGTTACGGCCGGGCCAACACGAGAAAAGATTGATCCAGTTCGTTTTATATCCAATCATTCATCAGGAAAGATGGGGTACGCGCTGGCTGAAGAGTCTGTTAAACAAGGAGCCCATGTTATATTGGTTTCAGGTCCTGTTTCACTATCTGCTCCTCAAGGGGTAGAACTCGTCAAGGTAGAGAGTGCAGAGGAAATGTACCAAGCGGTAATGAGACACTATGAAGCTGCTGATGTGGTTATCAAGACGGCAGCCGTGGCTGATTACCGTCCAAAAGTGATTTTTGATCATAAAGTAAAAAAGCAAGCAGGCGATTCAAGCATTGAGTTGGAAAGAACAAAAGATATTCTTTTTGAACTAGGACAGCGTAAAACCAAACAACTTCTAGTTGGCTTCGCGGCAGAGACGGATCAAGTTGAAGAATACGCGAAAAATAAATTAATAAAGAAAAATGCAGATATGATCGTGGCGAACAATGTAAAAGAGGAAGGTGCAGGATTTGGCACTGATACAAACATTGTTACCTTGTTTAAGCGTTCTGGGGAGATCATTAACTTGCCCCTTATGTCAAAAAAAGAAGTCTCTGTAAAAATTATTGAAGAAATTACTTCACTTTTGAAGGATCTGAAAACAAATGGAAATAGCTAGCGTAATAGTCGATGTACCGACAAAACAAACAGACCGGGCTTTCGATTATTTAATCCCTGAACAGTGGAGCGGGACCATAAAGCCCGGAATGCGGGTTATTGTCCCATTTGGTCCGAGGCAAATACAAGGCTTTGTGGTTGGTTTGAAAACCGAAACAGATGTTAATAAGCTAAGAGAGATTAATGAACCAATGGATTTAAAGCCTGTATTAAATCAGGAATTAATAGAACTTGGTAATTGGCTTACGGAGTACACTCTTTGTTTTAAAATTTTTGCCTTTCAGGTCATGCTGCCGGCAGCATTAAAAGCCAAATATGAAAAAAAAGTCAGGCTTGCAAACAAGGGGGCTGTCATGGATTTACCCTCAAAGTTGCAAGCTTTCTTTGAGAATGACGGTGAACTTGACTGGGATGAAGCCTTAAAAATGGGCTTGGGTCCTTTATTGCAGCGTGAGGCGGCAAACGGCCATTTAGAAGTTATTTATATGGTGAAAGAACGAGTAAAGAAAAAACTCCGGAAGTTTGTTCGGCCAACTGTCAGTCATTGTGAATTAGAAGAGGCGCTCCAAACCATTCCCGCTAAGGCTGAAAAGCAAAGGCAAATTTTGCAGTATTTTCTAGAGCATAGTGATGAAGTTGAATTAAAAATTTTGATTGATGAGCTGAATACTTCAGGATCGACCATCAAAGCCCTAATTGAAAAAAAATTATTGGTGGAGTTTGACAAGGAAGTATACCGTGACCCCTTTGCCCATCGAACGTTTGAGCGGACTAAACCGCTGCCATTAACAGATGCGCAAGCGCAGGCGATCGGGCCAATTCTACATTCTATTGAACAAGATCGGCATGAGGTGTTTTTATTATATGGAGTGACTGGGAGCGGAAAAACGGAAATTTACTTGCAATCCATCCAAGAAGTGATTGAAAAAGGGCAAGAAGCGATTGTTCTAGTACCAGAAATTGCTCTCACACCGCAAATGGTCCATCGTTTTAAAGGAAGATTTGGTAATTTAGTGGCTGTTTTACACAGCGGTTTATCGGCAGGGGAAAAGTATGATGAATGGCGTAAAATCCAACGCAAGGAAGTAAAAGTAGTTGTCGGAGCACGATCGGCCATTTTTGCCCCTTTTGAAGATATTGGTATCATCATTATTGATGAAGAGCACGAAACCAGCTATAAGCAGGAAGAGATGCCCCGATATCATGCTAGAGATGTGGCAATTAAGAGAGCAAAAACGTATAACTGTCCAGTCGTTCTTGGAAGTGCTACCCCTTCGCTAGAGTCTTTTGCAAGAGCCCAAAAGAAGGTATATCAACTATTATCATTACCGAACCGAATGAACAACCAGGAGCTTCCTGCTGTTGAGATCATTGATATGCGTGAAGAGCTTCGGGACGGCAATCGGTCCATGTTCTCCCGAAAACTTTTTGAACTGCTTCAGGATCGGCTCGAAAAGAAACAGCAATCTGTTTTATTTTTAAATAAGCGGGGACACTCATCATTTGTGATGTGCAGAGACTGCGGTTATGTGGTGAACTGTCCAAATTGTGATATTTCCCTTACCTATCATCGTGTAAATGAACAGATGAAATGTCATTACTGCGGCTATGAAAGCACTGTACCAAAGAATTGTCCTGAATGTAATAGTGAATACATCCGTTATTTTGGCACAGGAACACAAAAAGTGGAAGAAGAATTAGGGAAGATTCTTCCGGAAGCAAGAGTCATTCGCATGGACGTTGATACCACAGGCCGTAAAGGGGCACATGAGAGGCTTCTCAGTGATTTTAAAGATGGAAAAGCCGATATTTTACTAGGGACACAAATGATTGCCAAAGGCTTGGATTTTCCCAATATCACCCTAGTTGGCGTCCTTTCAGCAGATACGATGCTCCATTTACCTGATTTCCGCGCTTCAGAAAAAACATTTCAATTATTGACACAGGTTAGCGGCAGGGCGGGAAGACATCAGCTGCCCGGTGAAGTCGTCATTCAAACCTATACACCGGAACACTATAGTATTGAGCTAGCGGGTCGTCAAGACTATGATTTATTTTATCAGAGGGAAATGTTAATTCGAAAGCTTCATCATTATCCCCCATTCTATTATCTGGCCCTAATAACGGTAAGTCATGAAAACCTGATTAAAGTCGTTTCGGCAACAGAGAAAATGGTCAACTATGTACGCTCACAAATTTCAGATAAAGCCGTTGTTTTAGGGCCAGCGGCCTCATCCATTCCTAGGATAAATAATAGATATCGTTATCAATGTTTGATAAAATACAAGCGGGAACCGAACCTTACTAAAACGCTTAAAACGATTCTCGATCAATATCAGAAAGATGCGAGAAGCGGTTTGCTGGTTTCAATAGATGTCAATCCGGTTATTTTAATGTAGCCATTTCTCAAAATACGTTTGGAATAGGTTATGAAATTTGTTTTTGGGTGAAAATGATAACAAAAAAGCTACAACCATAGGCGCTGTAGCTAGACAAACAAAAAAAGCTGAGCGCCTCCCGCACCCAGCCGCTGCAGCTGGACATTTCTCGAAGATTAATAATATAAAAATATACAGCTTAACCAGCTTTGAAATAATGGAGGAACAAAATTGGCAATAAGAAAAATAGTGTTTCACCCTGCTGAGATTCTGGAGAAATCATGCCAAGCAGTAGTGAAATTTGATAAAAAATTAACACGTATTTTAGATGATATGTATGATACGATGATTGAATATGATGGGGTAGGACTTGCTGCGCCGCAAATTGGACTTGATGCCAGAATAGCAATTGTAGATATAGATGATGAACTCGGCACAATAGAAATGATTAATCCGCGCATTATCGAAACATCTGGAGAACAAACAGATCCAGAAGGCTGTCTTAGTTTTCCCGGATTGTATGGCGAGGTGACTCGGCCAAATTATGTGAAGATCGAAGCACTTGATCGAAAAGGAAGAGAATATACACTTGAGGCTGAAGGTTTCTTAGCCAGAGCCGTTCAGCATGAAATTGATCATCTAGACGGTATTCTTTTTACCACAAAGGTTTCCCGATATCTTGAGGAAGATGAGTTAAAAGGAGTAGAAAGTGAATGACCAAAATCGTTTTTATGGGTACCCCGGATTTTTCAGTGAATGTTTTACAGCAAATCATTAAGGATGGTTATGAAGTGATTGGGGTAGTAACCCAGCCTGACCGGCCAGTAGGGCGAAAGAAAGTTTTAACACCTCCACCTGTAAAGGTAGAAGCAGTCAAACATGGAATCCCTGTCTATCAACCAGAAAAAATCCGCCAGGAAGAGGAACTCAGAAAAATTCTAGCTCTAGAGCCGGATTTAATTGTTACGGCTGCTTTTGGGCAAATTTTACCTAAGGAGTTATTAGAGGCTCCAAAATTCGGCTGCATAAATGTACATGCTTCATTACTGCCTGAACTTCGCGGCGGCGCGCCTATCCATTATGCTATTATGCAAGGGAAAAAGAAGACCGGCGTCACCATTATGTATATGGTCGAAAAATTAGATGCTGGTGATATCTTAACTAGCGTAGAAGTACCGATTAGTGAAAATGATAATGTTGGGACACTTTTTGAAAAGTTAAGTGAAGCGGGGGCTAAATTGTTATCGGAAACTCTGCCTCTTTTACTGGCGGGCCGACTTACACCCAAGCCCCAAAATGAGGCGGAGGCTACTTTTGCCACCAACATTAAACGTGAACAGGAAAAGATTGAGTGGGAGAAATCGGGAGAGGAAATATACAACCATATCCGTGGTTTAAACCCGTGGCCAGTCGCTTTTACGACCATGGAGGGTCAGGTTTTAAAGATTTGGAAGTCCGAAAAAGTTACTGGCATAAAGGGTGACCCCGGAACGATTTTAAAAATAGAATCAGATGGCTTTACCGTTGGAACTGGAAATGAAACAGCCATTAAAATAATTGAACTACAGCCCTCGGGTAAAACAAAAATGCTAAGTGAACAATTTTTAAGAGGTGCTGGTTCAAAAATTACATTGGGCAGCAAGCTGGGAGAATAAGATGACCTCTACGAAAAAAAATGTACGTGCAATCGCTATGGATCTTTTAGTGACCATTGAGAAAAACCAATCATATAGCAATTTACTTCTAAACAGCACAATTGAAAAGAACCAATTGTCCGCTGTGGATGTTGGGCTATTAACCGAGCTGACGTATGGAACTTTGCAGCGTCGAATGGCACTTGACTTTTACTTAACACCTTTTATTAAAGACAATAAAAAATTAGCCAACTGGATCCATCATTTACTTAGATTAACGCTCTATCAAATGATTTATCTCGATCGAATTCCAGATCGGGCTGCTATTTATGAAGCAGTAGAAATTGCAAAAGAACGCGGACATAAAGGGATTGCCAGTTTAGTGAATGGCGTGCTAAGAAATATCCAGCGGCAAGGACTCCCTTCCTTAAATGATGTGTCCGACCCTATTGAAAGATTAGCGCTTGAAACCAGCCACCCGCTTTGGCTGGTTTCAAGATGGGTAAACCAATTTGGTTATGATAAGACGAGAGAAATGTGTGAGATTAATTTAACCGCTCCAATGCAAACTGCAAGGATTAACCTTACGAAAATTTCTAGAGATGAATGTGTTGCCCTTTTGGAAGAGGATGGATTCCAGATTGAAAAAAGTCCAGTTATCCCTGAAGCGATTAGGGCGCTAAAAGGGAACCTCGCCTCTACGATCGCGTTTAACTATGGAATGTTCACAATCCAAGATGAGAGTTCGATGCTTGCTGCTTATGCATTGGGTGCAAGGGAAGATGAATATATTCTCGATGCATGTGCTGCGCCGGGCGGGAAAAGTACCCATATTGCTGAAAAAATGAATAATACGGGTGAAGTGATATCGGTTGACCTTCATCAGCACAAAGTAAGATTAATCAATGATAATGCCAAGCGATTAGGGTTAACAAATATTATTACAAGTGTTGCGGATTCTAGACATCTACAGGAAAAGTTCAAGCTTGAATCATTCGATCGAATTCTCCTCGATGCCCCATGTTCTGGACTTGGGGTAATGAGAAGAAAACCTGACATGAAATATACAAAAACGGAACAAGACATAGAACGTTTAAGCAGTATTCAACAAACCCTTTTAGAGTCGGTTACTCCGCTTCTAAAAAAAGGCGGTATTCTTGTTTATAGTACCTGTACAGTAGATAAAGGTGAAAATGAACATACCGTTAAAACATTCTTAGAAAATCATCCGGAGTTTGAAGGTGATACCACTTTTAAAAGCAGGATGCCTGAAGCCATTCAACCATTAATTACAGGTTACGACCTACAAATTTTCCCGCAAGATATTGGCTCCGATGGGTTTTATATCGCAGTTTTAAAAAAAGCGTAGGCCCCTGGGCGCTGAAGCTAGACATTAGAAAGAAGGTGTTACAGTTGGAACAATTAAATACAACTGAGACAAAAACAACAATGGACATGAAGAAGAAATCAATCTACTCTCTTCAGCTTGAAGAATTAAAAAACTGGTTGTCAGAGAATGGCGAAAAGTCATTCCGGGCCGAACAAATTTTCGATTGGCTCTATAAAAAGAGAATTACTTCTTTCGAAGATATGAGCAATCTATCAAAGGGCTTGCGAGATAAGCTTGATGGTCATTTTCAGATTACCACACTGAATACCATCATTCAGCAAACTTCTACAGATGGAACCATTAAATTCTTATTTGAACTTCATGATGGCTACTCAATTGAAACGGTGCTTATGCGCCATGATTATGGTAATTCTGTTTGCGTTACTACACAGGTAGGATGCCGAATCGGTTGTACCTTTTGTGCTTCGACCCTTGGCGGTTTGAAAAGACACTTAGAAGCAGGCGAAATTGTTGCTCAAGTTGTCAAAGTCCAACAGGCCTTGGATGAAACAGACGAGCGGGTGGACTCTGTGGTCATCATGGGGATTGGCGAGCCGTTTGATAATTACGATAACATGTTAGCCTTTTTAAAAATCATTAATCACGACAAATCTTTGAATATTGGGGCGCGTCATATTACCGTTTCGACCAGTGGAATCGTTCCAAAAATCTATCAATTTGCAGATGAAAACACACAAATAAATTTTGCCATTTCACTTCATGCACCAAACACCGAACTTCGTTCTAGATTAATGCCGATTAATAAGGCATACAAACTTAATGACTTAATGAAGGCAGTACGGTATTATATCGATAAGACAGGTAGACGGATTAGTTTTGAATATGGCCTTTTTGGCGGTGTAAATGATTCAACCGAGCATGCTGAAGAACTAGCAGCCCTCTTAAAAGGTTTAAAATGTCACGTAAATTTAATTCCTGTTAATTATGTACCAGAAAGAGATTATGTTCGTACACCAAGGGATAAAATTTTTGCTTTTGAAAAAACCTTAAAAGACTTAGGAATTAATGTAACAATCCGCCGAGAGCAGGGATCAGATATTGCTGCAGCATGTGGACAACTTCGTGCAAAGGAGCGGAAGGAAGAGACGAGGTGAAAGGATGAAAGCAGTATTTCAGACAGATAGAGGGAAAGTGCGACTTCATAATGAAGATGCAGGTGGTGTATTTAAAAATAAGGACGGTTACCGCCTTGCCATTGTAGCTGATGGGATGGGCGGCCACCGTGCTGGTGACGTAGCGAGTGAAATGACAATCGATGCATTAAAAGCAGAATGGGAAGCATCCAGCGGGATTAAAACGGCTGGTGATGCTGAGAGCTGGCTTAAGAAGCAAATTAACAAAGTTAATCTATTATTACTTGACCATGCAACCAATAATTCTGAATGTGACGGGATGGGGACAACAATTGTTGCCGCGATAACTACGGACACTTTTGCGACGATTGCCAATATTGGTGACAGCAGAGGTTATTTGTTGAACGAATCCGGCTATAAACAAATAACGGAAGACCATTCCCTAGTCAATGAACTTGTAAGATCTGGACAAATATCAAAAGAGGATGCTGAACATCATCCAAGAAAGAATGTCCTATTGCGTGCCTTAGGGACGGAAAAAACAGTCGAAATGGATATAAAAACAATCATTTTTGAAGAAGCAGACATCCTTTTACTTTGTTCCGATGGTCTTTCTAATAAAATCAATGAATCAGAGATGATGGAAATACTGCAAAATGATGAAAATTTACAACAAAAAGCAGACACACTTATCTCACTTGCAAATGAAAATGGTGGAGAGGATAACATTACACTGGCTATTGTCGAGTTTTCTGAAACACGCGAGGATGATGTTTAGATGTTGATTGGAAAAAGATTAAGTGGCCGCTATAAAATTTTGGATATGATTGGCGGAGGAGGCATGGCAAATGTCTATCTAGCCCATGATATGATCCTTGACCGTGATGTTGCAGTGAAGATGCTGCGGCTGGATTTTGCCAATGATGAAGAATTTATCCGCAGATTCCGGAGAGAAGCACAATCAGCTACAAGTCTTGCACATCCCAATATTGTAAGTATCTATGACGTTGGCGAGGAAAATGACCTATATTATATCGTGATGGAATTTGTAGATGGTCAGACGTTGAAGCAATACATACAGCAAAATTCACCACTTAGAGTCGAGGATTCAATTGAAATCATGAGGCAGCTTACATCAGCTATTTCGCATGCGCATCAAAACCGTATTATCCATCGTGATATCAAGCCGCATAATATTTTGGTAGACCACGAAGGAAATGTTAAGATTACGGATTTTGGTATAGCGATGGCACTTAGTGCGACAAGTATCACACAGACGAATTCTGTCTTAGGGTCTGTGCACTACTTATCTCCTGAACAAGCAAGAGGGGGCATGGCCAACGGGAAGTCCGATATCTATTCATTAGGAATAGTCATGTTTGAGCTGTTGACAGGCAGGCTGCCGTTTTCTGGTGAGTCAGCAGTATCGATTGCGTTAAAACATCTTCAATCGGAAACACCTTCTGTCAGAAGATGGAATCCAAACATCCCGCAAAGTGTTGAGAATATTGTCTTAAAGGCTACCGCAAAGGACCCTTTTCATCGCTATAATAGTGTAGATGAAATGGAAGAGGATCTGCGCACAGCCCTAAGCCCTGAGCGAATGGATGAACCTAAGTTTACTATTCCAGTTGATGATGATGCTACAAAAGCAATTCCGGTTATAACCAATCATCAACCAATGAAAAATTTGGATGAAACAATGGTCCATAGTAATGAAAAAACAACGTATAATCAGAAAGATCCGTTAAATAAAGGAAACACTAACACGAAAAAACGGAAAAAATGGCCGATAGTTTTATTATCTACTTTTTTAGTACTAGTCATTCTCGGTATATTATCTTTTACCTTATTACCTCCTTTGTTGGCACCTAAAGATGTAAAGGTACCAGACTTAAGCGGTATGACCTTAGACGATGCGATTTCCAAACTCAAGCTAAAAGGATTAGCAGCCGGAAATAAAGTTGAATTAACCGATGAAGAGATAAAAGAGGGGAACGTAATAAAGACGGTGCCCGAAAGCGGTAGTACTGTTAAAGAAAATTCAAAGGTAACCATCTATGTCAGCACAGGTAAAGAGAAATATGAATTATCCGATTATGTGGGAAGGCAATATGAGGATGTTATTCGTTTACTCGAAGAGCAAGGATTTAAAGATATAAAAAAAATGGAACAAACTGATGACAGCGTACCTGGGACTATTCTTAGTCAAAACTTATCCGCTGGAGATAAAGTCGTTCCAGACGAAACGGCCCTCGAATTTGAGGTAAGTAAAGGTCCTGAAAAAATTGTTTTAAAAGATTTAACCCAATACAATTTAAAAATGGCTCAAGACTATGCTTCTTTGGTAGGTCTAACTATAGATGCTTCAGAGGAAAAATATGATGAAAATGTTCCTGCTGGAATGGTGATTTCCCAAGATCCAGCACCGGGGAAGGAATTGGAGAAAGGTGACAAAGTAAAGGTGGTCATATCAAAGGGGAAAGAAGATAAGCCGCCTAAAGAAGTGATTATTGAGTTATCCATTCCATATGAGCCAGCCATACCAGGAGAGCCAGGCCAGAAACAACTTGTGAACATATTAATCGAGGATATGAACCACAGTATGACGGAGCCTGCAGATACCTTTTATATTACGGAAAATACGAAAAAGCAAATTAAATTAATGATTCCATATGGCAAGAAGGCCGGTTATAAAGTCATTCGTGATAACAAGGTGATTATTGATGAAAATAAAAACTATTCGGATGTAGATTCAGAACCTACAACAGAATCAGCACCAGAAACAACTACTGACACAGCGACTGACACAGCGACTGACACAGCGACTGACACAACACAAAATAATTAGTATTACTCTGCCTGAATAAGATGGACAAAATTCGTGTAGATTTTAAAGGAGAAAATTAATTATTTGGTAAGTAAAAGGGCAAGGAGTGTAGCTATGCCTGAAGGGAAAATTGTCAAAGCATTAAGCGGTTTTTATTATGTTCTTTACGACGACAACCTGATTCAATGTCGCGGCCGTGGCGTTTTTCGGAAGAACAAGATCACCCCGCTAGTTGGTGATGAAGTTGTTTTTCAAGCTGAAAATGACTTAGAAGGATATATCTTAGAAGTAAAGACGCGCAAAAATGAATTGGTTCGTCCGCCTATTGCCAATGTGGATCAGGCAATCCTTGTTTTTTCAGCGGTCGAACCAGATTTTAGCACCGTGCTTTTAGATCGTTTCCTTGTCTTGGTGGAGTTTAACAGTATTGAACCATTAATTTGTATCACCAAGATGGACCTAACTAATAAAGAAGAAAAAGAGAAGATTGTAAAATATGCAGACCAATACCGGACTGCAGGGTATGAGGTAATATTAACCTCATCAGAAACAGAAACAGGGATTGAATTGCTAAATCCTCATATCGAAAATAAGATTTCAGTATTTGCCGGACAATCAGGTGTCGGAAAATCATCTTTGCTAAATGTATTAAGGCCTGACCTTGAACTAAAAACCAATGATATTTCTTCACACCTTGGAAGGGGAAAACATACGACCAGGCATGTTGAGCTAATAAAGGTAGGCAATGGGCTTATTGCTGATACACCAGGCTTTAGCTCGTTAGAGTTCAATAATATTGAAGTAGAAGATTTAACGTCTTGTTTTCCGGAAATCCAAAGGGCGAGTGAAAATTGTAAATTTCGCGGCTGTCTGCATGTGACTGAGCCAAAATGTGGTGTAAAAGCTGCTGTTGAATCTGGAGAAATCCCATCTTACCGCTATGAGCATTATGGGGATTTTTTACAGGAAATTAAAGATAGAAAGCCGAGGTATTAACATGGTGAAAATTGCACCTTCTATACTTTCAGCCGATTTTTCAAAGTTGGGGGAAGAAATTATTGCTGTTGATCAAGCGGGAGCAGATTACATCCATATTGATGTAATGGATGGCCACTTTGTTCCTAATATAACAATTGGCCCGCTTATTGTAGAGGCTGTCCGTCCGGTTACCAAGCTTCCATTGGATGTACATTTAATGATTGATAATCCTGATCAGTACATTGAAGCTTTTGCTAAGGCGGGAGCTGATTTTATTACGGTACATGTCGAGGCGTCCCGCCATCTGCATCGTACCATTCAAAGTATTAAATCATTTGGTATTAAAGCAGGTGTTGTCCTGAATCCAGCCACTCCTGTAGAATCTATTCAACATATTATTGGTGACATTGATATGGTGTTACTAATGTCTGTCAATCCGGGATTTGGGGGACAAACCTTTATTCCTGAAGTACTTCCGAAAATAAGGAAAGTCAAGGAAATGGCCGAGCAAAAAGGGCTGTCAATTGAGATAGAGATTGATGGCGGTGTTAATCCAGAAACAGCTAGACAATGCATCGAGGCGGGTGCCACTGTTCTTGTGGCTGGTTCTGCTGTCTATAATCAAGAGGATTACAAACAGGCCATTTCACAACTAAGAGGGTAAAGCCAGGCTTACAAAGCTGGCTTTTTCCTTTAAATAGATGAGATAAATGTACTTTGAAAATTGTCTAGCTTCAGCGCCTAGCCCCTCGATGGTCTACAGCCAATCTGTCCAAAAGGTTAAAAAGCAACCTTTCGGCCGGCTCGTCTTATGCTTGTCGGGGCTGATCAAGGCGCTTGCGCTTTTCTTATGTAAAGAGGGATGTTTTATGATTATCAATATACTTGCAGGGGGACCTGAGGATTTAGTCCCTGATTTAAGCCGCTATCAAGGAGATGAGACAATCTGGGTGGGCGTTGACCGGGGGGTTTTTCATCTGCTAAACCGAAACATTATCCCGGAAAAGGCATTTGGTGACTTTGATTCTGTTAGTGAAGAAGAATTATTAATGATTGAACATCAAGTAAACGGCATAAAAAAATACAAACCGGAAAAAGATGAAACCGATATGGAACTTGCCCTCAATTGGGCCCTTCAACAACAGCCTGAAAGGATCCAGCTGTTTGGCGCCACTGGTGGCAGACTTGATCATTTGCTTGCCAATGTCCAATTACTGCTGAATCCGATTAAAGTAAATAGCCCTGCCAATGTTTACTTAATTGACGAAAAAAATATTGTTTTTTTAAAAGAGGCAGGAGATTATTCCATTGAAAAAATGGCGTCTAAAAAATATATTTCGTTTGTCCCTTTAACCCTTGATGTTACTGATCTCACGCTTGAGGGCTTTAAATATCCGCTTAAAAACCGTCATATTTCCCTCGGATCCACACTATGTATTAGTAATGAACTTATTAGTGATTATGGTACTTTTTCATTTTCCAAAGGCATATTAATAGTGATAAGAAGTAACGATTAATATGCAATTCATGGTACTGATTTCGTTCGTATGAATACTATGTAAGGCGTGCGAAAAAAGTGGCTTTAAAATAGCTGTGGTAGATTTGTGAGGAGGGACAGTATGAAATTTTATACAATTAAACTGCCGAAATTCTTAGGCGGACTTGTCCGGGCGATGATTGGTGCATTTAAAAAAGGCGAATAGAAATAGACCTTTAGATTCATGGGCACCCTTCCGATTGGGTGCTTTTTATTTGCATTTTAGATCATACTAAAATGCATAGTTTAAATTGTTCTTTTTTTGTACAAAAATGTATAAGTACAATTTTGCCAAAAGAAAAAGCATCCAATAATTGGATGCTCGCATGTTTTATACGCGTTCTACTTTACCAGATCTTAACGCTCTTGCAGAAACCCAAACACGCTTAGGCTTTCCGTCAACAAGAATACGTACTTTTTGTAGGTTAGCACCCCATGTACGCTTGTTAGCGTTCATAGCGTGAGAACGTGCGTTACCAGTGGTTGTTTTTCTTCCAGTTACTACACATTTACGTGGCATAATGATTTCCCTCCTTAACTACCAAAAGCTTAGAACAGCATCTATTAGATGTTCATTTGGATATAGAAAATTGTATAAAAATTTTCTAGACTTGAGATACCTTAATAATTTATCACACAACGTACCTTAATGCAATACTTGTGTACAAACCTTTCAAGAAAAAAACCTTGACATCGATATTTATTAAATGCTCTTATAGTAACAGGCAAGTATGACTTTCAATATTGGATTGACTATAGTAAAATGGCTTTAGTCAGAGAGCAAATTCCAAAGGGGGAACGATTCATGTCCATTGAATTAAAAACAAAGTACGGACAAATTGATATTTCAAATGAAGTAATTGCAACAATTGCTGGAGGAGCTGCAATTGAATGCTATGGAATCGTCGGTATGGCCTCTAAAAATCAAATTAAAGATGGAATCACGGAAATACTACGTAAAGAAAACTTTACTCGTGGTGTGATAGTACGCCAAGAAAACGAGGCTTTACATATTGATATGTACATTATAGTCAGCTATGGAACGAAAATTTCCGAAATTGCCCACAACGTGCAATCAAAGGTTAAATACACCCTCGATCAGACTGTTGGACTTGCCGTTGACTCGGTTAATATTTACGTTCAGGGAGTTCGCGTGACGAACCCGTAGTGAGGAGGAAAGTTTGTGTCAATTACAGCATTAGATGGAAAACGTTTCGCCGAGATGGTGATTCAAGGTGCCAATCATTTGTCAGCAAACGCCAAAATGGTTGATGCCTTAAACGTTTTTCCAGTGCCCGACGGTGATACCGGTACTAATATGAATTTATCGATGACCTCCGGTGCAAAGGAAGTAAAAAATAATAACCAAGCACATATTGGGAAAGTAGGAGCAGCCCTTTCAAAAGGTTTGCTAATGGGAGCACGTGGAAATTCCGGTGTTATTCTTTCGCAATTATTCCGTGGTTTCTCGAAGGCAGTGGAGTCTAAACCGGTTATTTCTGGGAGTGATTTTGCTCATGCCCTAGAAGCAGGTGTAGAAACAGCTTATAAGGCTGTGATGAAGCCTGTCGAGGGGACCATTTTAACGGTTGCCAAAGATTCAGCTAAGAGTGCCCTTGCGGCAGCTCAAAAGTCAGAAGATATTATCTATATAATGGAAGAAGTTTTAAAAGAAGCAAAAGCATCCCTTAAACGCACACCTGATCTGCTTCCTGTCTTAAAAGAAGTAGGTGTTGTTGATAGCGGCGGACAGGGACTTGTTTTTGTATATGAAGGATTCTTAGCTCAATTAAAGGGCGAAAGTCTGCCTGAATCATCAGACTTGCTTCCGTCCATGTCGGAGTTAGTTAGTGCAGAACATCATAAGAGTGTTCAAGGACACATCAACACGGAAGATATAGTGTTTGGTTATTGTACCGAATTCATGGTTCGTTTTGAGCAGGAAAAGGTAGCCAAACATTCGTTTGATGAAAGTACCTTCCGCAATGACCTAAGTAAATATGGTGACTCATTATTGGTCATTGCCGATGATGATGTCGTTAAGGTTCATATTCATTCAGAACAGCCAGGTGAAGTGTTAACATATGGCCAACGGTATGGTAATTTGATTAACATGAAAATTGAAAATATGCGGCAGCAGCACACCAATATTGTTGGTGAAACTCACATCGCTGCAAAATCTGAAGTCAGCCAGACACCAAAAGAAATGCAGGAATATGGGATCGTTACAGTTTCAATGGGCGCAGGGATTGCTGAGTTATTTAAAAGCATCGGGGCACATGCTGTCATTGAAGGCGGGCAAACGATGAACCCAAGTACAGAGGATATTGTGAAAGCGGTTAAAGATGTCCATGCAAAAAAAGTCTTCATTTTGCCAAATAATAAAAACATCATAATGGCGGCAGAACAAGCAAAAGATGTTGCCGATGACGAGATTTACGTCATTCCTTCTAAGACGGTTCCGCAAGGGTTATCAGCTCTCCTTGCCTTTAATCCATCTGCAGCGGTAGATGAGAATGAAGCTGCAATGAAAGAAGCGTTACATCATGTCAAATCCGGGCAAATCACATTTGCTGTAAGGGATACCTCTATTGATGGCTTGGAAATTGAAAAAGATGATTTCATGGGAATCTCTGAGGGGAAAATCGTAGTAAAAAACAAAGATAAAGGAAAAGCGGCCGAGGACCTATTAGCAGAGATGCTAGATGAGGACTCTGAAATTCTTACCATTATCTACGGTGAAGATGCAACGGAAGAAGAAGTTTCGAAACTCACTTCGTTCCTTGAAGAAAATTATGAAGATGTAGAAATTGAAATTCATAATGGCGGTCAGCCATTATATTCATATATCTTTTCAATTGAATAAGAAACAGCTAAAATAGAAGGGGGGCTTTTGGTTTTCCCCTTCTTTTTATTGCTTATAAAAAAGTTGATCATTTTCCTGCGGGATGACCGTAATATATACGATAGAAGAACACTAAGGGAGAGGAACCTAATGAAATATAGAAGTGTGTTCGATATCATTGGTCCAGTTATGATCGGACCATCTAGTTCCCATACAGCCGGGGCAGCCAGAATAGGAAGAGTGGCTAGAAGCTTGTTTGGCAGAGAGCCCAAATGGGCCAATATTTCTTTATATGGCTCTTTTGCAAAGACGTATAAAGGACATGGTACAGATGTAGCCATTGTGGGCGGCTTGCTTGATTTTGATACAGATGATACAAGAATTATTCATGCGATTGATATCGCCAAACAAAAAGGGATGAAGCTTCGTTTTATTGAAGAAGATGCTGTGACAGATCATCCAAATACAGCAAGAATCATTATTGGAGATTCTAATGGTGAATTGGAATTAGTAGGTATCTCGATCGGTGGCGGTAAAATTGAAATTATTGAGCTAAATGGCTTTGAACTAAAGCTTTCAGGAAATCATCCAGCCATTTTAGTTGTTCATAATGACCGTTTTGGTGCGATAGCCAGTGTTTCTCAAATCCTAGCCAAATACGAATTAAATATTGGCCATATGGAAGTTGCCCGTAAAGACGTAGGCAAGATGGCCCTAATGACGATCGAAGTAGATCAAAATATTGATAACAAGATTCTTATAGAACTCGAACAGCTTCCTAACATACTAAAAGTAACAAAGATTGTAGAGTGATACTAAAAACGGCAGTGCTCTGACCAGGGGCTCGTCTTTTAACTCTGAGCCCTTAGGCGCTGCAGTTAGACAGCAAGGGGGAAGGTTTGTGTTTCGTAATGTCGCTGAATTAGTAGAATTAGCCATAAGCCAAAATAAAAAGATTTCTGAGATCATGATTGAGCAAGAAGTGAGCGTAACGGGCAGAACTAGACAAGAAGTCCTTTCCTTTATGGACAGGAACTTAACAGTGATGGAGCAAGCGGTGGAGAGAGGCTTAAAAGGAGTAACCTCACACTCGGGATTAACTGGGGGTGATGCTGTCCTTCTTCAAAAATACATCGAAAAAGGTAACTTTTTAACAGGTGAAACCATTCTAGATGCAGTAAGTAAAGCGGTGGCGACAAATGAAGTAAATGCAGCAATGGGAACGATTTGTGCAACGCCAACCGCAGGCTCAGCAGGAGTAGTTCCTGGTACCTTGTTCGCCGTGAAGAAGAAACTCAATCCAACTAGAGAGCAAATGATATCCTTTTTGTTTACCGCCGGTGCTTTTGGGTTTGTTGTTGCCAATAATGCGTCGATATCAGGAGCAGCCGGGGGCTGTCAAGCAGAGGTTGGCTCCGCATCTGGAATGGCAGCTGCAGCCATCGTTGAAATGGCGGGTGGAACTCCAGATCAGTGTGCAGAGGCTATGGCCATTACCTTAAAAAATATGCTTGGATTAGTCTGTGATCCTGTTGCCGGTCTTGTAGAAGTTCCTTGTGTGAAACGTAATGCAATGGGAGCAGCTAATGCGATGGTAGCGGCAGATATGGCGCTAGCCGGGATTACAAGCCGAATTCCATGCGATGAAGTAATCGATGCTATGTATAGAATCGGCCAATCGATGCCGACTGCTTTAAAAGAAACAGGGCAGGGAGGGTTGGCGGCTACACCGACAGGTCGTGAGCTAGAGGCAAAGATCTTCGGTTTACCGCTCAAAGAAAAGTGAGTACAGAACTAAATCAATCAATAACCGCATTAAAAGGAATTGGGGAAGAAACAGCAGAATCCTTCGCGGAAATGAGGATTTATACCATCCGTGATTTATTAGAATACTTTCCGTATCGTTATGAAGACTATTCGCTAAAAGATCTAGCCGAGGTACAGCATGATGAGAAAGTGACAGTGGAAGGGAAGGTTCATAGTGAGCCTTCTCTTAACTATTTTGGCAGAAAGAAATCAAAGTTAACAATTCGGCTTTTTGTCGGTTCTTATCTGATAAAGGTAGTGTTCTTTAATCAGCCGTATTTAAAAAATAAAATCCACATGAATGAAACAATTACCGTCACTGGTAAATGGGATGCACACCGGCAAACCATTACTGCAACTGAAATGCAAATGGGGAATAACACGAAGTCAAACGACTTCGAACCTGTTTACTCCCTAAGAGGCAAGGTCACAACAAAAGGGATGCGGAAGTTTATCCATCTTGCCTTCCAACAATATGGGCAGCAAATAGACGAGACCCTTCCAGATCCTTTCTTGAAAAGATATCGCCTGATGGGTAAACGGGATGCTCTAAAAATCATGCATTTTCCAAATAGTCCAGAGGAAGTTAAGCAAGCAAGAAGGCGTTTTGTATATGAAGAATTTCTTTTGTTTCAATTGAAGATGCAAGCATTAAGGAAATTTGAAAGGGAACATTCTCCAGGAATCAAGCAAAAATATAACTTGGACAAATTAATGGAGCTAATCAATAGTCTTCCCTTCCCATTAACAAATGCCCAAAAAAAGGTTGTTAATGAGATATTAGCAGATTTAAAATCCCCCTACCATATGAGTCGTCTGCTCCAAGGGGATGTAGGCTCTGGTAAAACGGTTGTAGCAGCGATTGGTCTTTACGCGACTATAACCGCTGGCTATCAGGGGGCCTTAATGGTACCAACAGAGATTTTAGCAGAACAGCATGCGGAATCGTTAAAAAAGATGTTAGAGCCGGTACAAGTCAGATGCGAACTTTTAACAAGCTCTATTAAAGGAAAACAGAGACGTGAAATACTTAAAGATTTACAAGAAGGCAAGGTGGATATCTTAATCGGTACCCATGCACTCATCCAAGATGAGGTATCATTTAACAAGCTTGGGTTTGTTATTACCGATGAGCAGCACCGTTTTGGGGTGGAGCAGCGAAGGATTTTACGTGAAAAAGGCGAGAATCCAGATGTCCTGTTTATGACAGCCACTCCTATTCCTCGAACGCTTGCCATTACGGTTTTTGGAGAAATGGATGTATCCATTATCGACGAAATGCCGGCGGGAAGAAAATCAATCGAGACCTATTGGGCAAAGCCGGAGATGCTAGAGCGGGTTCTCGGATTTATTGAGAAGGAATTGTTGAAAGGACATCAGGCTTATGTGATATGCCCTTTAATTGAGGAGTCCGAAAAGCTGGATGTACAAAATGCAATCGATGTTCACATGACATTAAGCCAATTTTTTCAAAATCGGTTTAAAGTAGGGCTTATGCACGGCCGTTTAACATCAGAGGAAAAGGAAACCGTAATGAAGGCATTCAGTGAAAATGTCGTTCAGGTCCTGGTTTCGACTACGGTCGTCGAGGTAGGTGTAAATGTGCCAAATGCGACAATGATGGTGATCTATGATGCGGAGCGGTTTGGGCTATCTCAGCTGCATCAGCTGCGGGGCCGTGTTGGACGTGGCAGTGCTCAATCTTATTGTATTTTGCTGGCTAGTCCAAAAACAGAAGTAGGCCAAGAAAGAATGCGAATTATGACGGAAACAAATGATGGTTTTGTCTTAAGTGAAAAAGATTTAGAACTAAGAGGGCCAGGGGACTTCTTTGGGAAAAAACAAAGTGGAGTCCCAGAGTTTAAGGTAGCCGACATGGTGCATGACTATCGTGCACTTGAAACAGCTAGAAATGATGCCAGCATGCTGATCAATTCAGAGTATTTTTGGAAAGACCCTGAATATCTGTATTTGCGGGATAAAATTAAAGAATCAGGAGTGTTAGAAGGGGAAAAACTAGATTAAGCATTCAAGTACTCTTACCAACTTCGCGCCGTCTACTAAGTGTCCGGTGACTCGAACAACCTGTCGGAAACCGGGCACTTCGGAATTTGTGATAAAATTATATCTTGCAATCTGCTTTTTTAAATTTTATACTACTCTTAGTACCTAGTCATAAGAGCTCGGACGGTGTGAAAATTCATGAGACGAAGTAAAAAAGAACGACAACAATTATTAACTTCAACAATTAAAGAAAATCCTTTCATTACCGATGAGGAATTAGCAGAAAAGTTTCAAGTAAGTGTACAAACGATCCGTCTTGATCGTTTAGAGTTGTCAATACCGGAATTGCGCGAACGAATAAAAACGGTCGCTGAGAAACGATTTGAAGATGAAGTCCGATCCTTGCCATTAGAAGAAATAATTGGTGAAATAATCCATATAGAGTTAGACCAAAATGCCATATCCATTTTTGATGTAAAGAAAGAGCATGTTTTCAAGCGCAATAATATTGCACGAGGACATCACGTTTTTGCTCAGGCAAATTCTCTTGCGGTTGCTGTCATTAATGACGAATTAGCCTTAACGGCAAAAGCAAATATTCAATTTATACGTTCCGTTAATTTGAATGAACGGGTTATTGCCAAAGCTAAGGTAGCTAAAATAGAAAATTCAGGGAGAACATTTGTGGAAGTAAATAGTTTTGTTAATAACGAACTGGTTTTCACCGGAGAATTTGAAATGTACCGTTCGAAAAATTATTAAGGGATGAGAAACATGAAAATAGCAATCGATGCCATGGGCGGAGATCATGCCCCAAAAGAAATCGTATTAGGTGCAATGAAGGCTGTTCAGTCCTTTTCTGATATACATATTACCCTTGTTGGGGACGAAAACAAAATCAAAGAAACACTAACGAATCACGAGAGGATTTCGGTTTTACATACAACGGAAGTAATACTTGGAACTGATGAACCAGTAAGGGCGGTCCGTCGTAAAAAAGAAGCCTCAATGGTTTTGGCAGCAAAACAAGTAACTGATGGATTGGCCGATGCCTGCATCTCAGCAGGGAATACAGGGGCATTAATGGCAGCTGGACTATTTGTAGTAGGACGAATAGAAGGAATTGATCGTCCTGCCCTTGCACCGACCTTACCAACCATCGGGGGTGAAGGCTTCCTGCTTCTCGATGTTGGGGCTAATGCCGATGCTAAGCCTGAACATTTAGTTCAATATGCTATTATGGGTTCTATTTATAGTGAAAAGGTTAGAGGGCTGAAACGGCCAAGAGTAGGGCTCTTAAATATCGGAACGGAAGAAAAGAAAGGGAACGAGCTTACAAAGAATACCTTTGCTTTATTAAAAAACACGAATCTGAATTTTGTCGGCAATGTCGAGGCACGTGATTTACTTGACGGCGTTGCAGACGTTGTCGTGACAGATGGATTCACCGGGAATATGGTGTTGAAAACACTTGAAGGGACTGCTTTATCGATGTTTAAAATGCTAAAAACAGCATTAATGAGCAGCTTTACAAGCAAACTAGCTGCAGCAGTCCTAAAACCCAACCTAATGGCGCTAAAAAATACAATGGATTATTCTGAGTATGGCGGTGCAGCCCTTTTCGGTTTAAAGGCGCCTGTCATTAAGGCGCATGGCTCTTCCAATGCTCAAGCAATCTTTAGTGCTATTAGGCAGACAAGGGAAATGGCAGGCAACAATGTGGTCCAATTAATTCAAAAAGCAGTAGAAGAATCAGATACTGCTAAATTAGAACAATAGAGGTGTTGAAATGAGTAAACTAGCTTTTGTTTTTCCTGGACAGGGTTCACAAACAGTGGGAATGGGGAAAGAGTTAGCGGAAAAACATCCACAAATTATGAACTATTTTTCAAAAGCGGATGAAAGATTGAACGTTCCATTAAGTAATCTAATCTTTGAAGGGCCAAAAGAAGAGTTGACATTGACTTATAATACCCAGCCAGCATTGTTAACGACAAGTATCGCGATCTTAGACTTCTTTCAACAATCCGGGGTTAAGGCAGATTTTGTTGCTGGGCACAGCTTAGGTGAATATACGGCTCTTGTTGCGGCTGGAGTGTTATCTTTTGAAGATGGAGTGTATGCTGTGCGTAAACGGGGAGAGTTTATGGAGCATGCGGTACCGAATGGTGAGGGTTCCATGGCGGCTGTTTTAGGATTAGACCGAAATGCTCTTCAAAATGTAGCTGATGAGGTCAATGAGTCTGGTTTATCAGTTTCATTAGCCAACTTAAACTGTCCCGGTCAGATTGTCATTTCTGGTTCAAGAGAAGGTGTAGAAGTTGCAAGTGCTAAAGCAAAAGAAGCCGGTGCAAAACGTGTACTGCCTTTAGAGGTAAGCGGACCATTCCATTCGACTCTAATGAAACCTGCAGCTAATCAATTGAGAGAAGTTTTAGACGGACTTGAAATGAAGGATGCCAATATCCCTGTGATCGCAAATGTTACGGCCGAACCGATTAATTCTAGTTTAGAAATTAAAGATAAGTTAATTGAACAGCTATACTCCCCAGTACTATGGGAAGATTCTGTTGAAAAAATGATAAGCCTTGGAGTCGATACATTTATTGAAATTGGTCCAGGGAAAGTACTATCAGGCTTAATTAAAAAAATTGATAAGACAGTTAAAACGTATTCGGTATCGGATGAAGCGAGCGCTCAAACCGTATTGGACGCTTTAAAGGAGGAAAAGCTATGAATTTAGCAGGGAAATTTGCTCTTGTAACAGGAGCATCCCGGGGAATCGGCAGAGAAATTGCCCTAGAATTGGCAAGACAAGGTGCCGAGGTGGCCGTCAATTTTGCAGGCAGTGAAGCAAAAGCGAATGAGGTTGTAGATGAAATTAAGGCCATTGGCCGAGATGCCTTTACGGTAAAATGTAATGTCGCCAATTCTGAAGAAGTGTCAGAAATGATAAAAGCCACAGTGGATCGTTTCGGAAGACTAGACATCCTCGTTAATAATGCCGGGATTACAAGAGATAATTTATTAATGAGAATGAAGGAAGAGGAATGGGATGATGTCATCAATACCAACCTAAAAGGTGTGTTCCTCTGCACGAAAGCTGTAACAAGACAAATGATGAAGCAGCGTGTTGGCCGGATCATTAATCTTGCTTCTATAGTCGGTGTAAGCGGCAATCCAGGTCAGGCAAACTATGTAGCGGCAAAGGCTGGTGTCATTGGTTTAACTAAAACAACGGCTAAAGAACTGGCATCACGGAATATTACAGTCAATGCGATTGCCCCTGGTTTTATTACCACAGATATGACTGATAAGTTACCGGAAGAAGTAAAGGCAGAAATGCTCAAGCAAATCCCGCTTGCACGTTTAGGGGAACCGAAGGATATTGCTAAAATAACCGCTTTTATCGCATCAGATGATTCAGCCTATATAACTGGCCAGACATTCCATGTCGATGGCGGCATGGTAATGTGAAAATAATTTTTTTTTAGATTTATCTTTTTTATGAAATACTCTATAATAGCTTGAGGGGAGGTGAACAAGTATGGCAGAGGTATTAGAACGTGTTACAAAAATCATCGTAGACCGCTTAGGTGTTGATGAGTCTCAAGTTAAGCTTGAAGCTTCATTTAAAGATGATCTTGGCGCTGATTCCCTTGACGTAGTTGAACTAGTAATGGAATTAGAAGATGAGTTCGATATGGAAATTTCTGACGATGATGCTGAAAAAATCAGTACAGTTGGTGATGCTGTTAATTACATAAATAGCAGTAAATAATCCCGTTAGATTTATTCAAAAGCTCCGTTTTCAAACGGAGCTTTATTCTGTATGATAGAACTTGGCAAACTATCTGCCAAGTTTCTTTGCGTTTTCATGGAAACTTTTTTAAACTCTTATTAGATAGAATGTAAATTTGATGCAAGGTGGAGAAATTCATGCGCAAGAACGGTAAAGAAAATGAAGTAAATCGCGCAAAGGAAAATCCATTTAAGGATTTTCAAATTTCAGTCGGTGTTACGATTGAAAACGAAAAATTATTAAAACAAGCATTTACTCATTCATCCTATGTGAATGAGCATCGCAGAAAGCCATTCGAAGATAATGAAAGACTTGAATTTTTAGGAGACGCTGTCTTGGAATTAACGGTTTCGCAATTCCTCTTTAAAAAATACCCTACGATGACGGAGGGGGAATTAACCAAACTGCGTGCAGCCATCGTTTGTGAACCTTCACTAGTGTCACTAGCAAATGAACTAGAGTTTGGCAAACATATACTGCTAGGCAAAGGTGAAGAAATGACAGGCGGCCGTGAACGCCCAGCTCTGCTAGCTGATGTGTTTGAAGCTTTCATTGGTGCACTCTATTTAGATCAAGGGATTGAAAAAGTGGTCGAATTCCTTGAGAGAGTGGTCTTTCCTAAAATAAATGCCGGTGCTTTTTCTCATGTGATGGATTTTAAAAGTCAATTACAAGAGCTTGTTCAGCGCGATGGAGTAGGTATCATTGAATATCGTGTCCTCCAGGAAAAAGGCCCTGCCCATAATAAAGAATTTGTTTCAAGAGTATCTCTTAATGGGGCCGAACTTGGTGTAGGTTCAGGAAAATCTAAAAAAGAAGCGGAACAACATGCCGCTGAAATGGCCCTAAAGATGTTAAAAACAAAAACAACCTAGAAAAGACAATGGTGGCAGGAGAAATCCCCATGCAGCATAGGGAGGATAAAAAAAATGTTTTTAAAACGGTTGGACATTATTGGCTTTAAATCTTTTGCTGAACGCATTGAAGTTGATTTTGTTCCTGGAGTAACGGCTGTAGTTGGTCCTAATGGCAGTGGTAAGAGTAATATTACCGATGCGATTCGCTGGGTATTAGGGGAACAATCAGCCAAGTCTTTAAGAGGCAGCAAGATGGAGGATATAATTTTTGCTGGAAGTGATTCTAGAAAAGCCCTTAATTTTGCCGAAGTGACACTAACATTAGACAATACCGATCAAGGATTAGGGATTGATTTTAATGAGGTTAGCGTGACTAGAAGGGTCTCCCGCTCTGGTGATAGTGACTTCTACATTAATAAACAGTCATGCCGCCTTAAAGACATTATTGATTTATTTATGGATTCTGGTCTTGGCCGGGAAGCTTTTTCGATTATCAGCCAAGGAAAAGTAGAAGAAATATTAAATAGCAAGGCGGAGGACCGCCGAACGATTTTTGAAGAGGCTGCAGGGGTTTTAAAATATAAGAACCGCAAGAAAAAGGCAGAAGTAAAATTGTTTGAAACACAGGATAATTTAAATCGTGTGTATGATATTCTCCATGAACTTGAAGGTCAAGTTGAGCCGCTGAAAATTCAAGCATCAATAGCAAAAGACTTCTTAGAGAAAAAAGAAGAGCTTGAAAAGATTGAAGTGGCGTTAACGGTTTTTGAAATAGAAGACCTTCACCAAAAATGGGAACAACTTTCAAAACAGCTGGAGGAACACCAACAAGAAGAACTAAAGCTTTCCTCGAAATTGCAGGTCAAAGAAGCGGAGATTGTTGAAACAAGGGACAAAATGGCTGCCATGGATGAGTCAATCACAGACTTGCAGAATGTCCTTTTACATGCAAGTGAAGAATTGGAAAAGCTGGAGGGCAGGAAAGAAGTCCTTAAGGAACGAAAGAAGAATGCATCACAAAATAAAGAACAGCTAAAAAATAACATCTCAGAACTAAAAGATCGCATTAGTCTGTTAAAGGATAATAGAGATACACAGGCTGAAACCGTAAGGCATTTAACGATTCAAGTTGAAAAACTGCAATTTGAATTAAAAGAACGGCAAGAGAAGCTTCCTTTATTTACCGAGAATATGGAAGAAAAAATTGAAGCCTTAAAAAGTGAATATATCGACTTATTGAACGATCAAGCCGGTGCGAAGAATGAAATAAAATATATTGAACAGCAATTGGAGCAACAAGCGCGAAGAGGAGGTCGTCTTGATGAAGAAAATGAAAAATATCTTGAAGAGCGACTTGCCATCCAAAACAAAAAGCGGGAAATTCAATCTGCCTTAGAAGAGGTACAAAAGAAATTAGCTGGTCAGTTGGTAAGCTATCGTGAGGGAAAGCGTGAGCTGGAAACAGTTAAATCTAATTACGAAAAACAAGAAAAAACATTGTATCAAGCCTATCAGCTGCTTCAGCAAGCAAAGTCTCGAAAAGAAATGCTTGAAGAGATGGAAGAAGATTTTGCTGGCTTTTTTCAGGGTGTTAAAGAGGTTTTAAAAGCCCGTGGTCATAAATTAAAGGGAATTGAAGGGGCAGTTGCGGAGCTTGTAAAGGTTCCAAAAGATTATGAAACAGCAATTGAAACAGCCCTTGGGGGGGCGCTTCAGCATATTGTGGTGGATAACGAGCAAAATGCACGTACAGCTATTCAATATTTGAAGCAGAACTCATTTGGCCGGGCTACATTTTTACCGCTGAGTGTCATAAAGGGACGGCCATTATCAGCTGCTCAGCTGTCTTCCATTCAAAACCATCCATCTTTGATTGGACCAGCTGTAAATCTCGTTAAACATGATCCGAAGTATTCTGAGATTATGAACAACCTGCTCGGAAATGTCGTCATTACAAAAGACTTAAAAGGAGCTAATGAGTTAGCTAAAATCCTTCAATATCGTGCAAGAATGGTGACATTAGATGGCGATATTGTGAACCCTGGCGGTTCGATGACCGGTGGAGCTGTTAAGCAAAGGACGTCGTCTCTGTTAACCAGAAAAGGGGAGCTTGAAAATTTAAAAGATAAGCTCGTCATGATGGAAGAAAAAACAGCAGGCTTGGAAACAGCGGTAAAGGGGTTAAAAGCTGAAGTTCAACAGGCTGAAAAGCAAGTAGATGAATTTCGACAGGATGGGGAGTCATTAAGATTAACAGAGCAAACTGTTAAGGGTGACCTTCGTGAGGCAGATCTGCAAGAGAAAAACCTGAATGACCGTTTAGCTCTATATGATCTTGAAAAAGGACAATTGACGGAAGAGAGAGAATCACTGTTAAAAAGAAAAATGGAGTTAGTGGAGGCATTTGAGTCTTATAAGATAACGATTGCCGAGTTAGATGCACAAATTACGAAACTAACAGAACAAAAAACAAGTGATCTTAGCTCGAAGGAAACCTTAACTAATGAAATTAATGAGTTGAAGATAGAGTTTGCTTCGAAGAATGAACAGTTTACCCATGCAAAAGAGCGCTTAACACTGCTCCAAGATGATTTAAAGGAAAGTGAGCAAAAGCTCTTCATTTTTACAGAGGATCTAAACCTTCTAAATTCTGAAATGACGAATAGTTCCTCTGGGGAAGTACAACTAGAAGCAGCCGCAAAAAGAAAGCAACGGGATAAAGAAGCAACCTTAACGTTAATTACGGAAAGAAGACAAGAGCGGTTGTCGATGCAGGACTCACTTGAAAATAGTGAATTAGAAGCAAAAGAGTTAAAGCGACTTCAAAAAGGGATGATCGTCGTTTTAAAGGATGAAGAAGTAAAAATTAACCGCTTAGATGTGGAGCTGGAAAATCGCCTTGCTCAGCTCAGAGAAGAATATCTTCTATCATTTGAGGGAGCGAAGGAACAGTATCCATTAATGATCCCTGTAGATGAAGCAAGGAAAAAGGTTAAATTAATTAAGCTCGCAATTGAAGAACTCGGCAATGTTAATCTTGGGGCAATTGAAGAATATGAACGGGTTTCTGAACGCTATGAGTTTTTAAATGAACAAAAAACGGACCTTCAGGAAGCAAAAGATACTCTTTACAAGGTTATTGAGGAAATGGATACTGAAATGAAGAGACGCTTCGAACAAACATTTGAGGGGATTCGAGAACATTTTGAACCGACATTCCGGACCCTTTTTGGGGGAGGGAGAGCGGACTTAGTCTTAACTGAACCAGAGGATCTCTTGAATACCGGTGTAGAAATTGTTGCCCAGCCGCCGGGTAAAAAACTGCAGAATCTTGGACTGTTATCAGGAGGAGAACGTGCACTAACCGCGATTGCTTTGTTATTTTCCATTTTAAAAGTACGGCCGGTACCATTCTGTATTCTAGATGAGGTAGAGGCAGCTTTAGATGAAGCCAATGTACACCGCTTCAGCCAATATTTAAAAAGGTATAGTAAGGAAACACAATTCATTGTCATAACGCACCGAAAAGGTACGATGGAAGAGGCCGATGTTCTATATGGAGTAACCATGCAGGAATCGGGTGTTTCAAAGCTTGTATCTGTCCGTTTGGAGGATACAAAAGAATTAGTTGAATCTTAATTGAAGGAAGTGAAAACATGAGCTTTTTTAAAAAGTTAAAAGAAAAAATTTCAAAGTCCACGGATTCTGTAACCGAAAAGTTTAGGGAAGGACTGACCAAAACACGAGACAGTTTTTCAGGGAAAGTAAATGATTTAGTTGCCAGGTATCGTAAAGTTGATGAAGATTTTTTTGAAGAATTAGAGGAAATTTTAATTCAGGCCGATGTCGGTTTCGATACCGTTATGCAGTTAATTGATGATCTTAAGATGGAAGTAAAACGCCGTAACATTCAAGACCCGCAAGAGGTGCAAAGTGTTATCTCCGAGAAACTTGTCGATATTTATAATTCAGGTGAAGAACAATCATCGAAATTAAATATCCAGGAGGATGGCTTAACCGTCATATTATTTGTCGGGGTTAATGGAGTTGGAAAAACGACTACCATTGGCAAGCTTGGTCATAAGTTTAAGAGTGAAGGTAAAAAAGTATTGATGGCAGCAGGAGATACGTTCCGTGCTGGTGCCATCGAACAGCTCGAGGTGTGGGGTGAAAGAGTTGGAGTAGAAGTCATTAAACAGGCAGAGGGCTCTGACCCGGCTGCGGTTATGTATGACGCCATTCAAGCAGCTAAATCACGTCATGCTGATATTTTATTGTGTGATACAGCAGGCCGTTTGCAAAACAAAGTGAACTTAATGAAAGAGTTAGAAAAGGTAAAAAGGGTGATTGAGCGGGAGATTCCGGGTGCCCCGCATGAAGTAATTTTAGTTCTTGATGCAACAACCGGTCAGAATGCACTCATCCAGGCAAAAACGTTCAAAGAAGCAACTAATGTCAGTGGGATTGTTCTATCAAAATTGGATGGTACCGCAAAGGGCGGAATCGTTCTGGCGATTCGCAACGAATTAAAAATCCCTGTTAAATTTGTAGGGCTTGGCGAAAAAATGGATGATCTTCAAGAATTTGATGCAGAAAAATATGTGTACGGGTTATTTGCCGATCAAGTAGAAAAATCAGAATAGCTTGTAAAGGTATTATCTTGACAGATATGATATGACCCTGTAAACTACTTTTGTAAAGGCTTTTCACTTAACATTAGTATGGGAGGGAATACTGGCATGATGCTTGAAAAGACAACGCGAATGAATTATCTATATGATTTCTACTATTCGCTGTTAACTCCAAAGCAGCAAAGCTATATGTCTCTCTATTATTTAGATGATTATTCTCTGGGAGAAATTGCTGAAGAATATGATGTCAGCAGACAAGCTGTTTATGATAATATTAAACGGACAGAAGCAATGCTCGAGGAGTATGAGGAAAAGCTGTTATTACTTCAGAAATTTCAAGAGCGTACAAGACTAATCAGAGACATGAAAGAATTGCTTAATGGGGAGAACCCATCAAAAGCAGTATTGTTAAATACGGTTGCTGAGCTTGAGAAATTAGATTAGGAGGCGGCATAAATGGCGTTTGAAGGATTAGCCGACCGACTGCAAAATACAATCCAAAAAATCCGCGGAAAAGGAAAGGTCTCGGAAGCGGACGTCAAAGAAATGATGCGTGAAGTACGTCTAGCCTTACTGGAAGCGGACGTTAACTTCAAGGTTGTCAAAGATTTTGTTAAAAAGGTCAGTGAGCGGGCTGTAGGGCAAGAGGTTCTGCAAAGTTTATCTCCGGGACAGCAGATCATTAAAATCGTTAACGAGGAATTAACTGAGTTAATGGGGGGCGAACATAGCAAGATTGCTGCTTCAAATCGCCCGCCGACGGTGATTATGATGGTTGGGCTGCAAGGTGCAGGTAAAACAACGACAACGGGAAAGCTGTCACTATTACTTCGTAAAAAGTATAACCGTAAACCTTTGCTGGTTGCAGCTGATATTTATCGTCCTGCCGCAATCAAACAGCTTCAAACTTTGGGTAAACAGTTGGATATGCCTGTGTTCTCGCTTGGGGATCAGGTGAGCCCTGTTGAAATTGCTAAGCAAGCCATTGCAAAAGCAAAAGAAGAGCATCATGATTATGTTCTGATCGATACCGCCGGTCGACTCCACGTTGACGAGGCCTTAATGGACGAGCTTAAGGACATAAAAGAACTAACCAAACCGGACGAAATCTTCCTTGTAGTCGATGCTATGACCGGTCAAGATGCAGTCAATGTAGCACAAAGCTTTAATGAACAGCTTGGTTTAACTGGTGTCGTCTTAACTAAGCTTGATGGTGATACCCGTGGAGGAGCGGCTTTGTCTATTCGGGCGGTAACTCAGACACCGATTAAGTTTGTTGGTCTTGGCGAAAAAATGGATGCATTGGAGCCGTTTCATCCTGAACGAATGGCTTCGAGAATCTTAGGCATGGGTGATGTGCTGACACTGATTGAAAAAGCACAAGCCAATGTGGATGAACAAAAGGCAAAAGAGTTAGAGCAGAAAATGCGGACAGCTTCGTTTACGCTCGAGGACTTTTTAGATCAGCTTGGCCAGGTTCGAAACTTAGGACCGCTGGATGAATTGTTGAAGATGATGCCTGGTGCAAATAAAATCAAGGGTTTGAATAATATTCAAATCGATGAAAAGCAAATTGCCCATGTAGAAGCAATTATTCAATCCATGACAAAGGCTGAGAAAAATAATCCGGAAATTCTAAATGCCAGCCGAAAGAAAAGAATTGCTAAAGGAAGCGGCCGTCCAGTAACTGAAATTAACCGTCTATTAAAGCAGTTCGAGGACATGAAGAAGATGATGAAACAAATGTCCGGAATGCAGCTAAAAGGCAAGAAAAAGGGCGGATTTAAGTTTCCTTTTAAGTTTTAAGCTGAAAAAAAATGGTAATAATGGTTGTAAAGAAAAAACACTTTACAAACTATAAAAGAATTGATATTATACTATCTTGTGTGAAACTATTCGGAGGTGCTTATTTAAAATGGCAGTAAAAATTCGTTTAAAGCGTATGGGAGCTAAGAAAACTCCTTTTTATCGTATTGTTGTAGCAGATTCTCGTTCACCACGTGATGGCCGTTTCATTGAAACAGTTGGAACTTACAATCCAGTTGCTGAGCCAGCACTAGTTGACATCAACGAAGAATTAGCTCTTAAATGGTTAAAAGACGGTGCGAAGCCATCTGATACAGTTCGTAACCTTTTCTCAAACCAAGGCATCATGGAAAAATTCCATAATGCAAAATTAAACAAGTAATTGTTAAACGATTATGAAACAATTAATCGAGACGATTGTTAAGCCTCTTGTTGATTTTCCAGAAGATGTTCATGTGGATGTCGTAGAAGATGACTCTAGGATTACTTATCAATTATCCGTTAATAAAACAGATATGGGAAAAGTAATCGGGAAACAGGGGCGCGTTGCAAAGGCCATTAGAACTGTTGTTTATGCAGCAGGATCATCACAACAAAAGAAAATTTTTCTAGAAATTGGTGAATAGCTTTTTGCATCTAGATAAAAGGGAGGGAGTCATTCCTCCCTTTTTTGCTATACGAAAAGCGGAAGCGCCTTGCTCGGGGAAAAAAGTAGTTCATTTTTTCCTAGGGGCGCTGCAGCTGAACATTTCTCAAAGTTCAATCAGGGAGGCGGATTTTTTGCAGCTGATTCAAACTGTTGTGGTGAAGCAAGTGTTAACGGAAAAAAGCAAGGAACAGCTTTTCGAAAAGTTCCGAGGGAAAATGCTACAGCTGAAAAAGGAAAGCGAACAGCTTTTATTCGAGCAAAAGCGAATGGAAAAAACAAAAAATTTTTCTACAGAGGCATTAAAGAAAAAGTTCGAAACAGAAATACAAATTCGTAAAGAAAAAATGAAGCTTCTTGAGTTCCAAACCGAACAATTACATAACCTACCACTAGGCAGCGAAATACAGGAAAGAGAAGTTCAGGCCCTCGTAGAAGTAAATGTTGGAGACCTATGGGACGACAAGTTTGGTCAAGTTTCCATCATTATCGAGGACGGAGTAATTAAGGAAATAAGATAGAAGGTGAAGTAATATGGAAAAATGGTTTAATGTTGGTAAAATCGTCAATACTCAGGGGATTAAAGGTGAAGTTCGAGTGGTATCGAAAACAGATTTCCCTGAAAAACGCTATAAGTCGGGGAATGTTCTCTATCTATTTATGCCGAACTCGAAAACACCGATTGAACTAACGGTAAAAACCCACAGAACACATAAAAATTTTGAGCTGCTTACATTTGAAGGATACAACAACATTAATGATGTAGAGAAATTCAAAGAAGGAATTTTAAAAGTACCTGAATCCCAGCTCGGTGAGTTAGAAGAAGACGAATTCTATTATCATGAAATTATTGGCTGCCTGGTTGCAACTACCAAAGGGGAAGAACTTGGTAAGGTAACTGAAATTCTTTCGCCTGGAGCAAATGACGTTTGGGTTGTGAAAGGAAAGGGCGGCAAAGAAATTCTAATCCCATATATACAAGATGTAGTAAAGAAAGTAGATGTAAAAGAACAAGTCATCATTATTGATCCAATGGAAGGATTACTTTCATGATGCAAATCGATATCTTGACATTATTTCCGGAAATGTTTTCCGGAGTTTTCGGTCATTCTATTTTACAAAAGGCCGCAGAGAAATCTGCCGTTCAGTATAATGTCGTAAACTTCCGTGATTATGCCGACAATAAACACTCTACTGTTGATGATTACCCATATGGCGGCGGGGCCGGAATGGTTCTTAAACCGCAGCCAATTTTTGACGCTGTAGCATCTCTTAGAGAACAAGCAGCTAGTAAAAATCCAAGGGTTATCCTGCTTTGTCCGCAAGGGGAACGCTACGAGCAGCGAAAAGCCGAGGAGTTAGCTAAAGAAGAGCACTTGATCTTTATTTGCGGTCATTATGAGGGATATGATGAACGGATTAGGGAACATGTCGTAACAGACGAAATATCGATTGGCGACTATGTTTTAACTGGTGGTGAACTAGGCGCAATGGTCGTGGTGGATAGTGTTGTCCGTCTGCTGCCAGAAGTACTAGGGAATGAAGAGTCTCATCAGAAAGATTCTTTTAGCACAGGATTACTAGAACATCCCCATTATACGAGACCAGCGGATTTCAGGGGATTAAAGGTTCCTGATGTCCTGCTGTCAGGCAATCATAAACTAATCGAAGAATGGCGCAATAAAGAGGCATTACGCCGGACACTTTTAAGAAGACCTGATTTATTAGATAAAATTGCCCTAACAGATGAACAGGAAAAATGGCTGAAAGAAGTAAAAAAAGATTACGAGTAATATTGCAGGCTCGTTATAATTATGTTATGATACTTCTTGTGACTCAGAGCTGATGGTTTTCAGATTGTGGTCTTATAACGATGTTCCGCTGCAAGGTAATCGAAAGTAGATTTGTAAGAGCATCTGTTGGAAGGAGTTGAAAACGATGCAACAATTAATTAAAGAAATCACACAAGAACAACTTCGTACTGATCTTCCTAGCTTCCGTCCTGGTGACACTGTACGTGTACACGTAAAGGTTGTCGAGGGTACTCGTGAGCGTATTCAGTTATTTGAAGGTGTTGTGATTAAGCGTCGTGGTGGTGGAATTAGCGAAACTTTTACAGTACGTAAAGTTTCTTACGGAGTAGGCGTTGAACGTACTTTCCCTGTACACACACCAAAAATTGCGAAGCTTGAAGTAATTCGCCGCGGTAAAGTTCGCCGTGCTAAGCTTTACTACTTGCGTAACCTTCGTGGTAAAAAAGCTAGAATTAAAGAGATTCGATAATATGAAAAAAGAAAAAGGGCTTGCTCGGGCAGGCTCTTTTTTTATACATAACATGGAATTCTATGGTAAATGATATGTATCGAACGTTTATCCTTTAATTAAATATTAAAGTTTGGTTAAAAAAATCATCCCATCGTGTTAAATAAGTTTAACTTATGTAAAATAGGCTATATATATGACATTTTTTAATAGTGATTGGTGGGGACAGTATGGAAAAAAAGGAAGAGAAAAAGAAAAATGAACTTTGGGAATGGACAAAAGCGTTATTGATTGCAGTAGCCTTAGCTGCAGTCATTCGATATTTTCTTTTTGCTCCAATCGTAGTGGATGGACTATCCATGATGCCGACTTTAAAAGACCAGGACAGGATGATTGTGAATAAATTCAGTTATACAATTGGAGAACCAAAGCGATTTGATATTATCGTTTTTCATGCCCCTGAAGGAAAAGATTACATAAAGCGGGTAATTGGACTTCCTGGCGATACGCTGGAGTATAAGGATGACGTCTTATATATCAATGGAAAAGCGTATAAAGAGCCTTATTTGGATGAATATAAGAAACAGGTAGAAGATGGTCCGTTAACAGGTTCATTCACTCTAGAAGAAAAAATTGGCCGTAAAACAGTTCCTAAAGGAGAATTGTTTGTGATGGGTGATAACCGCCGCTTTAGTAAGGATTCAAGACATATTGGAACTGTTCCGATGAGTAAGGTCATCGGGAAAACCAGTGTTGTCTATTGGCCATTAAAAGATGCCCACATTGTTACGGTAAATGAGAAATAGTTTAAGCTTTTAAAAGGAGGTGGCACTTTGACGATCCAATGGTTTCCAGGCCATATGGCCAAGGCTCGCAGAGAGGTCACGGAAAAATTAAAGCTGGTTGATATTATTTTCGAATTGGTAGATGCGAGAATTCCCTATTCTTCAAGGAATCCAATGATTGATGAAATTATCCAGCATAAACCCAGATTAGTCTTATTAAATAAAGCAGATATGGCCGATAGAGAAGTTACAAGAGAATGGATTGCTTACTTTGCTGAGAAGGGAATAAAAGCACTAGCTATCAACTCTCAGGCAGGCGAGGGCATGAAAAATATCGTCCAGGCTTCTAATGAAATCTTAAAAGAAAAATTTGATCGCCTGAAAGCAAAAGGTGTTAAACCAAGAGCGATCCGAGCTATGATCGTAGGAATTCCAAATGCAGGTAAATCTACTCTTATTAATCGTCTAGCCAAGAAAAACATTGCAAAAACGGGAAACACTCCTGGAGTAACCAAGTCGCAGCAATGGATAAAGGTAGGAAAAGAATTAGAACTGCTCGATACACCGGGAATTCTATGGCCTAAATTTGAGGACCAAGAAGTGGGGATGAAACTGGCAATCACAGGGGCAATCAAGGATACCTTATTAAACCTGCAGGATTTGACCGTTTACTCACTGCGCTTTTTAGAAAAGGCCTATCCAGAACGTTTAAAGGAGCGATACAAGCTAACAGGGATACCTGAGGATGTTGTAGCATTGTTCGACCATATTGGAACTCTGAGAGGGTGTTTAATGGGCGGAGGATTGGTTGACTACGATAAGGTAGCTGAATTAGTTATCAGAGAAATTCGTTCGGAGAAATTTGGACCACTGTCTTTTGAAACTCCAAAAGATATATCAGTACCTATGGAAAATAACTTATAAAATAAGCTCTCCCTTGGGAGGGCTTGATTTTTTCAATTTATAGATAAGGTGACTACATATGAAAAAGCTTTCGATTGCCCAAATTGAAGAAAAGCTCACAGCTATTTTAAAAGAAGATGACTCTTTTATTATTGAATTAGAAAACGATGACCGAAAAGGCGTACAGCAATGCTTGGTCAAATGGAAAAAACAACTAGAGCAAGAAAAACTCCTTCAAAAAAAGTTCTTTGAGATGAATCAATTTGAACGAAAGGTCCGTGCCCAAGGATTTCATTTCATTGCCGGTGTTGACGAAGTAGGCAGAGGACCGCTTGCAGGCCCGGTTACAGCCGCTGCGGTTATATTGCCTGAGGATTTTTTCTTAGCAGGGATTGATGATTCGAAGAAACTAACTGAAAAAAAACGGAAGGAATTTGCGGCCATAATTAAACAAGAGGCATTGGCGTACAGTGTGGCGATGATTCCTGCTGATGAAATAGATGAGATTAATATATATGAAGCCACTAAAAAAGCTATGAAATCAGCCATTGCCTCTCTAAATCCTAAACCTGATTTTTTATTGATTGATGCCATGAAGCTTGAAACCCCGTATCCGACCGAATCTATTATTAAGGGTGATGCAAAAAGCATCTCAATTGCCGCAGCTTCCATTATTGCGAAGGTTGAAAGAGATGAGTACATGAAGAAGCTGTCTCTTACTTACCCTGTCTATGGGTTTCAGCAAAACATGGGATATGGAACAAAAGAGCATCTACTAGCAATCCAAAAATTTGGCATTACTCCGTACCATCGAAAAAGTTTTGCACCTGTTAAGGATTATACCAGCATAATAATGTAAAAGTGAAAACAGGTCTTGGCCTGTTTTTTATTATTGTACAAAAAACTAAAAATAAAGAAAACTCCATGAAACCGCTTACTATTCCGGTTACTTTTCTGAATATTTTAAAGATGAATATAATTTTAGTATTAAAAGCTAGACAAGGTTTGTATCATTATATAAAATGAAAACGGAGTCAATTTTTTGAAGAGTTTGATAGGAGGATGGGAAATGAATATCCATGAGTATCAAGGGAAAGAGATCCTCAAGCAATTTGGGGTATCTGTTCCAAACGGAAAAGTGGCATTCACGGTTGAAGAAGCGGTGGAAGCTGCTAAAGAACTAGGAACACAGGTATGTGTGGTAAAAGCACAAATCCATGCAGGCGGACGGGGAAAAGCCGGTGGTGTAAAAGTGGCGAAAAACCTTGAAGAGGTTCGTACATATGCAAGTGAAATTCTAGGAAAAACCCTTGTTACACACCAAACTGGTCCTGAGGGAAAAGAAGTAAAACGCCTCCTAATTGAAGAAGGCTGTGACATTAAAAAAGAATACTATGTTGGTTTAGTATTAGATCGTGCTACTTCACGTGTTGTCCTAATGGCATCTGAAGAAGGCGGTACTGAAATAGAAGAAGTAGCCGCTAAAACGCCTGAGAAAATTTTTAAAGAAGAAATCGACCCAGCGATCGGCTTACAGCCTTTCCAAGCACGTCGTATTGCCTTCAATATTAATATTCCAAATGAGTTAGTTAATCAAGCTGTTAAGTTCATGATGGGCTTATACAATGCTTATATTGAAAAAGATTGCTCAATCGCAGAAATTAATCCATTGGTCGTTACCGGTGACGGTAAGGTTATGGCATTAGATGCAAAATTAAACTTTGACTCAAATGCGTTATACCGTCAAAAAGAAGTCTTGGCATACCGCGATCTTGAAGAAGAAGATGCGAAAGAAATCGAAGCATCTAAATATGATTTAAGCTATATTGCTTTAGATGGTAATATCGGCTGTATGGTTAATGGTGCTGGCCTTGCAATGGCTACGATGGATATCGTTAAGCATTACGGCGGTGATCCGGCTAACTTCCTTGATGTTGGCGGCGGCGCAACAGCTGAAAAAGTTACAGAAGCATTCAAAATTATCCTTTCAGATCCAAATGTAAAAGGTATTTTTGTAAATATCTTTGGTGGAATTATGAAGTGTGATGTCATTGCTGAGGGTGTTGTGGAAGCAGCTAAGCAGGTTGGATTATCGGTTCCACTTGTTGTTCGCTTAGAAGGAACGAATGTTGACTTGGGTAAGAAAATTCTTGCTGAGTCAAGCGTTGATATTATTGCTGCTGAATCTATGGCTGACGGTGCACAAAAAATTGTTTCATTAGTCAAATAGGATCAAAAGAAAGGGGAATTCACGTGAGCGTTTTTATTAATAAAGATACAAAGGTTATTGTTCAGGGGATTACAGGCGGAACTGCCCGTTTCCATACAAAGCAAATGCTAGAATACGGTACGAAAATTGTCGGTGGAACCTCACCTGGTAAGGCAGGTCAAGAAGTGGAAGGAGTACCTGTTTTTAATACAGTAAGAGATGCTGTTGCGGATACAGGTGCCAATGCTTCCGTTATCTATGTTCCTGCTCCGTTTGCCGCAGATTCTATTATTGAAGCAGTGGATGCTGAACTAGATCTAGTAATTTGTATTACAGAGCACATCCCTGTATTAGATATGGTAAAGGTTAAGCGTTACATGGAAGGCAAGAAGACTCGTTTAGTTGGTCCAAACTGCCCTGGTGTGATTACGGCTGATGAATGTAAGATTGGAATTATGCCTGGCTATATCCATACAAAAGGACATGTTGGTGTAGTTTCCCGCTCTGGTACCTTAACATATGAGGCGGTTCATCAATTAACACAAGCTGGTATCGGTCAAACGACTGCTGTCGGAATCGGCGGAGACCCAGTAAATGGAACAAACTTCATTGATGTTTTAAAAGCCTTTAATGAAGATCCTGATACCTACGCGGTCATCATGATTGGTGAAATCGGTGGTACAGCTGAGGAAGAAGCAGCAGAATGGGTAAAAGCAAACATGACAAAGCCTGTTGTTGGTTTCATTGGCGGACGTACTGCTCCTCCTGGCAAAAGAATGGGTCACGCAGGTGCCATCATTTCCGGTGGAAAAGGTACCGCTGATGAAAAAATTCGCGTCATGAACGAATGTGGTATTAAAGTTGCAGACACCCCTTCTGTTATGGGTGAAACCTTAATAGAAGTATTAAAAGAAAAAGGCTTATACGAAAAGTGTAAAACTAACTAATTTATACAACTAGTATGAACAGATAGTCCCTCAAATTTTGAGGGGCTATTTATCATAAAATTAAAAAATGGAGGTTTTAAACATATGGATGAGTTTAAAGAAAAATTTATTCAATTAATGCACTACCCCAACATTTCCTGGAATACCGTCTATCAAATACTAAAAAAAGACCCCTCACTCCAAGCACAAAATTCTAGCTTTCCTCCTAATCCAACTCTACCGAATACTCGCCAAATGTCTTCATCATTAACCTTTCCTACTATTCCAACTGAATTGATCCATGAACAAATTCGTCAATATAAAACCAATGATATTTCTGTAATCACCATTTTCGATAAAGAATACCCCCAATCTTTAAAAGAAATATATCAACCACCTTGGGCCTTGTATGCAAAGGGAGATTTGTCCCTTTTAGAAAAAGAACCGAAACTTGCTGTCGTTGGATCTCGTCAAGCCACATCATACGGTAAAAATGCGATCAGGCACATCTTTCCTGAGTTGATAGAACAAGAAATCTTGATTGTTAGCGGCCTTGCTATGGGAATTGATGCCATTGCTCATGAAGAGACAATAAAATTGGGCGGCAGGACCATCGCCGTAATTGCCGGAGGTCTGTATCATATTTATCCAAAAGAAAATATTCCTCTCGCTGTTAAGATGATGCAAACGCAGCTAGTCCTTTCAGAATATCCCCCTGATACCAAGCCGCTTAGGTGGCACTTTCCTGCCCGCAATCGAATTATTAGCGGTTTATCCGCCGGAACGTTTATTATAGAAGCAAAGCGGAAAAGTGGTTCGCTAATCACCGCTAATTATGCCGTTCATGAAGGAAGAGATGTATTTTCATTACCGGGAAGCATATTTAATCCTTGCTCTGGTGGTACGAATGAATTGATCCAGCAAGGTGCAAAACTAATTACAAGTGCAAAGGACATCTTAGAAGAATTAAAGTATATTCCCCTACACGATTAAAAATTGACGAATAATATCCTCTATTTTAGAAGGGATTTTTGATTAAATGGAGAAATAACCTAAAAAAGGTTGCAAAAATTTCTAATTTGTTATACATTTTCCAACAGATGTTAAAATACGTTTTAAAGCACTAGTAATAAAAAAAATGAATAGAATAAAAAAATTTAAATACTATGTTAAATACCATAT
>NZ_JBALPZ010000043.1:36297-58129 GCF_036965645.1 Neobacillus drentensis | reverse complement strand
TTAAAAGGTCTTCATTTTTTTGTAAGTATTGCTTAATATCTTCAATATTATTAATGTAGTCATCCACACATTGGCTGCTTTTATTGGTAGTAGATTTTTGCGTCTTTTTTGGAGTAGATTTTAAACCTACCACCGTAAAAACATCATTTAAGCTTACCATTCTTGCAAACTTAATATTGCTGTTAAGCACATAACCATCCTCATCGGAGGGCAGGGCACCTATAAAACTGTCACGGTCTATGAATTCTTTATATACTTTATTATTCTTTTTGGGATAAGCGAAGTATAAATAGCCGTTGTCCTCTAACAATTGATTCTTAATCACATTTTGAAGTTCATTAGCGAATTCCTCTAAGTTAAAAATAAAACTGAAGATTAGGTCATATTTGTCTCTTTTTATAGATGAGTCATAGTCTAGTCCTTGAAATTCATCCAGTATTTCTGGTTTATGGAGGATCAGTTTGTTAGCATATTTCTGCAAGCTTAATTTCTCAATTACACTCTTTTGGGCGGCCATCATATTTACTCCTTCGCGATCCTAAGATCAAAATTAAATTGATATTTTATTTTATCTTAATTTAGCACTTCAGGATTAATCAAGTTTTTAGGGCACTTTCCTGATAATCCCGCAAGTAAATTTTCAACGGCAAGTTCAGCCATTTTTAGTTCAGTTTCATAGGTTGACGAGCCGATATGTGGTGTTGTGACAACGTTCGAGAATTTAAGCAAAGGATTGTCCATTTTTACAGGCTCCGTTTGATAAACGTCCAATGCAGCCCCATGAATAGTTTTATTTTTTAATGCCTTTATTAACGCCGCTTCATCTACTGTTTTACCTCGTGATCCATTTACAAAAATCGCGGATTTCTTCATAAGATCAAATTCTCTTTTACCCATTAAATTTTCCGTCTCTTCGGTCAGGGGAGTCATGAGACAGACAAAATCGGATTCTTTTAACAATGTTTCTAGGTCACAGAAGGCAGCATGATACATTTTTTCAGCCTCTATGTTCCTGTTTCGGTTATGGTACAAGATATCCATATCAAAACCTAAGTGGGCACGTTTGGCAATCGCCGTTCCGATTTTTCTCATCCCAATAATTCCGAGAGTTTTATGGTGTACATCAATCGCATATTCTCCGGTGGTTAAATGTCCTTTCCAGTTTCCGGATTTCACAAATTGATCCAATTCAACAATCCTTCGGGCAGAAGCTAGGAGAATTCCGAAGATTGCATCTGCCGTAGTATCCTCGAGAACGCCGGGCGTATGCGTTCCCATCACACCGCGTTTTGTCATTTTGTTAATGGAGAGGTTATTATAACCTGTAGAATTATTGGAGACGATTTTTAAGTGGTCTTAACCTCTTCATAATAGGAAGTTATGTTTATTCTTTTTAAATTGACATAAAGTGATTAAACAGTCAATAACTCTTAAAACAATACATAAATAAATAGTTCTTAATAAATAATGATAGGTTTATGTAGTAGACGTATAGTTCGGAAAGAATGGAAGAATCATCGATAAAATGATAGTAAAACTCAATCTTCTCTAGAGAGAAGCAGTACATTAGCAATTGCTAATAAAGAGCTTTCTAATTGCTATCAGATTGATAGCAACTGTCCTTCTCCCTCTAGCAAATCATATTTTAACGTCTCATTATTCGACATAAATAGCCTCTTATCCGCTGATAGTCTAATATACCTAAAAAGATCGCAGTATAAAAAAGTTCCAAATAGCTAGAAAATGCCATCATTTTTATGCTTTTTTTAAAATTTTTTGTTGAAATGAATACGTCGTACTATACAAACCAGCCTATTATTTTGCTAAAATATTAAGTAGAATAATTGGGAAAAAAGTACTTTTAAATTAAGGTTAATTTTCTGAATTATGAAGTAATATTGGTTTAGGAGGAATTGTGAATGTGGGATCTTGACATGAATATAGATCAAATTGCTAGAATTAAAGTTATTGGAGTTGGCGGCGGCGGAAATAACGCTGTTAACCGAATGATTGAGGATGGAATTCAAGGTGTTGAATTTATTGCTGTCAATACAGACGCACAAGCGCTAAATCTTTCAAAAGCGGAGATTAAAATGCAAATTGGTGCTACCTTGACAAGAGGACTCGGCGCAGGCGCGAACCCCGAAGTCGGTAGAAGAGCAGTAGAAGAGAGTAGAAAGCAGCTTCAAGAGGTATTAGAGGGAGCCGATATGGTATTTGTCACCGCTGGTATGGGTGGCGGCACTGGAACAGGTGCTGCACCTGCTATCGCGGAGATTGCCCGTGAACTTGGTGCCCTAACGATTGGGGTAGTTACCCGTCCGTTCGGATTTGAAGGTAAAAGGCGTGCTGTAAATGCTGCCAGTGGAATTGACTTAATGAGAGAAGCGGTTGATACGTTAATTATTATTCCAAATGACCGCTTACTGCAAATTGTCGACAAAAAAACGCCAATGCTCGAAGCGTTCCGTGAAGCGGACAATGTCCTTCGTCAGGGTGTTCAAGGGATCTCTGACTTAATTGCTGTACCAGGACTAATTAACCTGGATTTTGCCGATGTCAAAACCATTATGACAAACCAAGGAACTGCTTTAATGGGAATCGGCGTAGCCAAAGGTCCAGACCGTGCCGTTGAAGCAGCTAAAAAGGCGATTTCAAGTCCATTACTTGAAACGTCGATTGATGGTGCTCAAGGTGTGTTAATGAATATCACAGGCGGAAGTAATTTAAGTCTTTTTGAAGTCCAAGAGGCCGCTGACCTAGTTGCTTCTGCGTCTGACCATGAATTAAATATGATCTTTGGTTCGATTATTAATGATAATTTAAAAGATGAAATTATGATTACAGTCATTGCTACTGGTTTTACAGATGAAAATACTCCGTCACAAAGACCAGCATTGTCTCCTGTAAAGGAAAATGTAACTCAGCCAAATCGAGAAGAGAGATTCGATCAGACCATACAGCAGGATCATAGCGGCCAAAGACAGCAGTACAATGAACCTATCCAAGATTATGATCGATCTTATCAAGGACAAGATGACTCGCTTGATATTCCTACATTTTTACGTAATCGAAACAGACGACGATAGATTAATGCAAACACTCCCATTTCTCATTTGAATTGGGAGTGTTTTTTGTTCAGTGTGATGTTAATTTATAGTACGTAACAGATCCCGTTTAGGAATATTTTTTTACCATTTTAAAAAGAACGATTAATAATTAGGAAATAGATGAAAAATAGTTATAATAAAACGTCTTCACCCAAGGTAGAGGGTATATAAACAGTAGCCCAATGTTGTACTCCCTGTATAAAATTTTTAAGCCAGGATAAATGGTAATTAAAAAACCTTTAATTAATAAGTGATTACCAATTGCAATAATTGTACTTAAGGTATAAGATATACTTTATGCGAATTAACGTACTTAATGGCATACATGCGTCTTAGGGGGAAACTAAATGGAAAAAAACAAACAACATGCTAATCGTCCACCATACGGAATTATTGCTGTATTAATGGTCGGTGCTTTTATCTCATTTTTAAATAATACATTACTAAACATTGCATTGCCTTCTATTATGAAAGATTTAAATATTGAGGCATCCACTGTTCAGTGGCTGACAACAGGCTTCATGTTAGTGAACGGAATCTTAATACCGATAAGTGCTTATCTAATTCAAAAGTTCTCTGTTCGGCGTATTTTTTTAGCAGCGATAGGGTTATTTACTGCAGGGACGATTCTTGCAGGATTTGCTCATGTATTTCCACTGTTGTTGGGGGGACGGATGCTGCAGGCTTCCGGCTCAGCGATTCTAATGCCGCTATTAATGAACGTTATGCTGGTCAGCTTCCCAATTGAAAAAAGAGGAGCAGCCATGGGCGTTTTTGGACTAATTCTAATGTTTGCTCCAGCGATTGGTCCTACCCTTTCAGGCTGGATTGTGGAACATTATGACTGGAGAATGCTTTTCCACTTTATTACACCAATTGCTATTGTAGTTCTCTTAATTGGTTTATTCTTACTTAAAGATAAGAAGGAAAAGGTTAATTTACGTCTTGATTTCTTGTCTGTGATCCTGTCAAGTATAGGTTTTGGCGGTATCCTTTATGGCTTTAGTTCTGCCGGCAGTAAAGGATGGGACAGCCCTGAAGTTTATGGCACCATTATGATTGGTATCATCTCTTTATTCCTATTTATTTGGCGTCAAACAAGGCTAGAAGCACCATTGTTGAATTTCCGTGTTTATAAGTATCCGATGTTTGCTCTATCATCTTGCATTTCAATGGTTGTAAACATGGCCTTGTTTTCCGGGATGATCTTACTTCCTATCTATACACAAAACCTTCGGGGGATTTCTCCGATGGATGCAGGATTATTGCTCATGCCAGGAGCGATTTTAATGGCCTTTATGTCGCCGCTAACGGGGAAATTATTTGATAAAATTGGCGGAAGAATTTTAGCTTGCACTGGTCTAGCGATTATTGTTGTGACGACCTATGCTTTCAGCAAGTTAACACTTCATACAACTTATACACATTTAATTATTATTTATTCTGTAAGGATGTTAGGGATGTCGATGGTTATGATGCCGGTATCGACAAATGGTCTAAATCAGCTTCCAAAACGTCTTTATCCACATGGAACTGCGATGAACAATACATTAAACCAAGTCGCTGGTGCTATAGGAACTGCATTAATGGTAACGATTATGTCAAACCGTGCTGAATCAGAAGCTAAAGAACTCGGAAATGCAGCCATGCAGCATTTAACAGCACCGCCAACAAAGGCAGCTCTTGCCGAAATGAAACAGCAAATAATGATGCAATCGATGTTAAATGGTATCAATTTTGCATTCCTAATCGCAACTTTCATTGCTGCAGTCGCACTCGTATTAGCCTTCTTTATTAAACGCTCCAAACAAGCAGAAGACATAGAAGGAAAAGCGAACTCGACTGATAAGAAAATAACCTCCAAACTAGCAGAAAACTAAGGTGCCTGACACCATTTGCTGTATAGTCATAATGTTTAAGCTCATTTCTTTTATAGAGGTGAGCTTTTTTGTTATTTTTTTTTTGACTGATGCAAACGCTTTATTTCGAAAAATTCGCAAAATAAATATTAATGAAAGCGTATGCTATAATGAAGGAAAAACAATCTACAAGGGGATACTACAATGTTGAAGGATCTTTTCATGGGCTTATCACAAAATCAATTTTTAAATAATGCGGCTAAAAAGTATGGTTTAAAATTGGGGGCACAAACTGTTGTTGCGGGTACTAATATACCAGAAGTAATCAAAAGTATTAAAGAACTTAACGCTCACGGCATATCTTGTACCGTTGATAATCTTGGAGAGTTCGTTTTTAAAGAGGAAGAGGCAGCTGCAGCGAAAGAGCAAATTCTTAAGGTGATTGAGGCCATACATGAAAATCAAGTGGATGCACATATATCTTTAAAACCAACACAAGTTGGATTAGATATCGATTATAGCTTTTGTTTAAATAATATTAGAGAAATTGTCCATCAAGCAAGTCAATATGATATGTTTGTCAACATTGATATGGAAGACTTCAAGCACTTGGAGTTAACCTTCAATCTGTTAGACGAACTCTCACTTGAATTTGAGAATGTTGGAACCGTTATTCAGGCCTATTTTCATAAGGCTATGGAATATTTAGAAAGATATAAAAACTTCAGGATCCGGATTGTAAAGGGTGCATATAAAGAGTCAGCAGAAATTGCTTTTCAAGACAAAAAGGATATTGATGCTAACTTTATTCAATTGATTGAATGGCATCTCTTAAATGGAAAATTTACTTCAATTGCAACGCATGACCATCAAATCATTCATCATGTCAAAGAGTTTGTTAAACAAAACAATATTCCTCATGATCAGTTTGAGTTTCAAATGCTGTATGGATTTAGGAAAGAACTACAGTTAAATTTAGCGAGTGAGGGATATAATTTCTGTACGTATGTTCCATTTGGGAATGATTGGTATGGGTATTTCATGAGACGTTTAGCCGAAAGACCGCAAAACTTAAACCTGGTGGCTAAACAGGTATTTAATAAGAAAACCAACACCATCATCGGTGTTGCAGCAGGGGCGTTCTTATTAGGCAGATTGACCAAATCACACCAAAAAACCAAAAGAAGATAGCCAGAATTAAAACCAAAAGAGCCAGGTACCCAATTGAAAAACAATGGAACCCGGCTCTTTTTTATTCGATAGTGTCAGGCACCATTAGTAACAGCGCTGTAGGAGAATTTGATGTCGTCCCATTGGTAGATTCCTTCTTGGAGTTTGATAATGGTGTCAAAAGGGCGGTTGACATGCATAGTATTTTCTTCTGGGATTGTATTCTCATCCACCTGTTGGTTTTGGATTTTTTCGTCCAATAATAGTTGTTTTAAAAAGAGCAAATCTGATTTGGATGCAATCCGGATGATTTTATCAAGTGTGATTTTCTTTTCGCTAATCCCATAGCTGTTACAGATGCTTGTCTGAAAACTCTTGTTATATTGAAGCATCATGTGTAAATCATTGATACATGCAACACCAAAAACTTCTTTAATAACATCCTCATACCGAAGCTGTGTCCCGGTCGCAAATTTAATAATGTTTTTCTCTGGATTTTCTAATCGATAAACCGTCTCAATTGTATTTTCCATGCTAACACATCCATTCGATTAATAGTAACTATATCATGAAACCAAAGCAAATAGGACTATGCCGTGGTGATAAGTGTTTTACTACTGAAATTAACACATGTATATATTATAACATATAATTATCCGCAAAATGTGACAGGAAAATCGGCCGCACGTAAAATTTGTCGAATGAAAGCGTTCCATAATTATTAAAGAAATATTCACAGGTTTCTGGATGAAAATGCTATAAAATAAGAGTATGTTAAGTATTTCACAAATAAAGAAATTGAAGGTGTAGAGATTATGGGGTTTAGTAAGCCGGATCAAATCATGGCCATTACGGTCGAAAACGGAGTTAAAAAAACCAAGTATTCACCACTACAAACTATTCTATTAGGGTTTGAGGCAGGAGCGTTTATAGCCCTTGGTTACCTGCTTTTTATCCGTGTAACCGCAACGTTAACCGGCAATTTAGAAGGATTAGGCAGTTTAATCGGTGCAAGTGTGTTCCCAATCGGTCTAATCCTCACATTATTGGCAGGCGGGGAACTTTTGACCGGGAATATGATGGCAGTTCCTTTAGCAAAAATGGCAAAAAGGGTGAGTACAGGAAAGATCTTATTTAACTGGTTCCTCGTTACCATAAGTAACTTTTTAGGGGCCATTTTTGTTGCCTACTTCTTTGGACATCTAGTTGGCTTAACTGAAGCCACTCCATTTTTAGAAAAAACCATTAGTATCGCAGACCATAAGCTTGAAGCAACCTTTCTCCAAGCCTTTATTTCCGGGATCGGCTGTAACTGGCTCGTTGCCTCTGCTGTTTGGCTATCGTATGGTGCTAATGATATGTCCGGAAAAATCTTAGGCATATGGTTCCCAACAATGGCTTTTGTTGCAATTGGATTCCAACACGTTGTGGCTAATATGTTTGTCATTCCTGCCGCTATCTTTGCTGGTCATTTCACATGGGTGGAATATTATCAAAATTTTATCCCCGTCTTTTTAGGAAATGCGGTGGGCGGAACAGTCTTTATTGCTATGGTCTATTGGCATACGTATAAAAAATATCTGCCCATCTTTACAGAAGCAAAAGTCGTTAAGCCAATGGCCAAAACGGGCACTAGATAATGAATAATCCAGAAAGCAGCTATGAACCTTTTGTTCAGAGCTGCTTTTTTATTTAACTTTTCCCTGACAACTTATATGAAAGTAATAATGCTTTCGTCAGGGGAATAAAATGGGTGAATGGAGGCAACCCATTTGACGTATTTGAACTACAGTAAATCAGATTAGAACAAGAGGAGTAGTTGGGGAACATGGTAAAGCAAAGATGGGCCATTTCAGTTTTATTAATTGGAAGTTTACTAGGTTTAGCAGGCTGTAATGAGAAGGTGACAACTAACACCGCGGACCATGAAAAGGAAAAGGTAAAGCAACCTGTAAAAAATTCTCAAGTACAACCGCAAAAGGAAGAGGAAAAGAAACCAGTAGTCGTCAATGTCATTGATCCTAATAACAAAAGTTTGGTAAAAACTTTTTTACCAGAAGAATTAGGGTTTGCAAGTAATCCAGAAGGCTATAAACAGGCTATCGAGCAGTGGGCTAAAGATTTAGCAAGAGGAACTGCTCAAACAGCGGGTTATGATCAACGAATGATCCCTGACAAAATCGATGCGAATGGGCAAATCATTAAAGGAAAGCCATTGATCATTTTAGATGAAACCGAATTAGTGAATCGAGTAATGACTGCATCGTCCGAGGGTGGAGATGTTGAACTGCCTATAACGATAACTGCAAGCGGCTATAAGCCAGAAGACCCGGCCCATTTAAATGAAGCAGTGCTGGGATCCTTCTCGACATATTTTGACAGTGGGGTAATCGGACGTTCAAAAAATATCGAGCTGTCAGCGATAGGCATTAATAATGTTATTGTTGGTACAGGTGATATTTTTTCGTTTAATACAACGGTTGGGCCAAGTGATGCTGCCCATGGGTACCAGCCGGCAAAGGAAATAGTCAATAAAAAATTGGTCATGGGAATCGGCGGGGGGATTTGTCAGACATCGTCAACCTTGTTTAATGCGGTCGATCAAGTTGGTGTTAGTTATGTTGAAAAACATCATCATTCTTTATCTGTCGGTTATGTCCCGCAGGGAAGAGATGCAACGGTATCCTATGGAGGTCCAGATTTTCGTTTTCAAAATACAACAGGGGTTCCCTTATTAATTAAAGCGATCTATGCAAAGGGGAAATTAACGGTCGAAATTAGAACATCAGCTGCCTACAAAAGTCTTATAAAAAAATAGGCTTTGTTAAGATTCATGTGTTGATTTCCGCTCCAATCAACAGAGTATAAAAACAACCATATCGTTTAATTAAGCCAATAAATAAAGTAAAGGATGCTGCAAATGATATGCGGCATCCTTTTATGTTACTTATAGGAATTCTCTAGTTCATCAATCAGCGAACCAACATAAGCAACTGCTTTCCTGATTGGTTCCGGTTTAGACATATCAACGCCTGCGTGCTTTAGTAATTCAAGCGGCTTCATCGTTCCTCCAGCCTTAAGCACCTCCAGCCAGCGGTCAACGGCCGGCTGGCCTTCTTCCTGAATGATTTGCACAACTGCAGTTGATGCTGTTAAGCCAGCAGAGTAGGTATATGGATATAATCCCATATAATAATGAGGCTGACGCATCCAGGTTAAACGGGCTCCTTCGTCAATCTCAACTGTGTCAGCCCAGAATTCGGTAAGAACCTCACCGGTCACATCCGATAAAGTCTTCGCTGTCAGGGCCTTTCCTGCCTCAGCAAGCTTATAAACTCGTCTTTGATATTCAGCCTCAAGTAAATGGGTTACAAAATTATGATAATAGGTTCCCAAAAGCTGCAGGACCACCCAGCGGCGCATTTGTTGATCCTGATGTACAGCCAGTAAATGCTGACCTAAAAGCATTTCATTCATCGTCGAAGGTGCTTCTATAAAATACATAGAAGGACGGACATTCATGATTCGCTGGTGTTTGTTAGCTAAAAAGAAATGTCCGGCATGACCAAATTCATGGGCCAATGTAAAGCAGCCGCGCATATTATTCTCCCAAGTGATCAGGATATAAGGATGTGCGCCATAAGGGCTGGAACAAAAGGCACCTGTGGATTTTCCAATATTATCGGCTCGGTCTACCCATCGTTCTTTCAATCCACGTTCTATGATTTCCACATACTCTGGTCCCATTTTTTTAAGTGATTCTAAAATAACTTGACTAGCCTCTTCATAGGTAGTCGATGGATTAAAATCAGGATCAAGTGGTGCTTTCAAGTCACAGAAATGCATCGTATCGAGCCCTAAGACTTGTTTCTTTAATTGGGCATACCGGCGCATATGCGGGGCTAGTTCTTTAAAGATCGTATCAATTTGATGGTTGTACATATCTAAGGTTACCTGATGGGGCTCTAAAAGCATATGAGTCACCGATTCATATTTCCTTAAGCGAGAAAGTGTAACCTGTTTCTTCACTTCAGCAGAATAAGCCGCTGCGATGGTATTTTTGTATTGTTTCAGAGTAGAGACAAAGGAAGCGTATGCTTTTCTACGGGAATCGGTATCGCTTGAGAACTCGTATCGATTTTCATAAAGGGCAAATGATACAGGAAGTTCATTTCCCTCCTGATCATGAATTGGTGCAAATTCCATATCTGCCAGCTTTGTCATCTGATAGATTTGGTAGGGAGCCCCTTGCAGTTCGCCAAGCGCGGCTAGTGCTTCTTCTGTCTCTGGTAATAATGAATGTTTTTTCGTTTCAAGCAGCTCGACCAGGTTCTTCTCATAGACTTTCAGTTTCGGTTCTTCGTTTAAAAATTGTTCTAAGGTCCCGTTGGTAAGGGCGAGGATTTCGGAAGTAATAAACGACAGCGCTGCAATACTTTTTGTACGCAATGTGGAAAATTTAGCGGAGTTGGCCTGATGGCGGGGGTCGGTTCCATCTGCCGCTTGACGTAAATTGGCAAAAGTCCCCGCTTTAATCATTTTCATTTGAAGCTGTTCTTGGGATTGTAAGCAATTTAATAATGCCTGTGGGTTCGTATGTAATGTTCCTTTAAATCGAGTAAACTGAGTTATTTCTTCTTCTATTATGGTTAGTTCCATTTTCCATGCTTCCTCTGATGGGAATAAATCAGCTAAGTTCCAAGTCTCTTCAAGTGGGACCTCAGAGCGGCTTAGACGTTTTACCGTCGATTTAGTCATCGATTTGCCTCCTTCATTTTGGTACTACTAAATTTTAACATAAGTTATCAAACATGTTATAATTTTCTGTAAAAGGAGGTTAGACAATGGAGGAAAAAGTACTAAAAGCAATTCAAGATGAATATCCAGATGATTTTGCCTGGTGTTATGGCTGTGGCCGCCTAAATGATGCAGGCCACCATTTTCGAACTGGCTGGGAAGGAGATGGGACCGTAACGGTGTATACTCCGAAGCCAGAACATACAGCCTTGCCTGGATTTGTTTATGGGGGACTTATTGCTTCATTAATTGATTGTCATGGTACCGGATCCGCTTCGTTGGCACTGCATCGAAAAAATGGTTTTGAACCGGGTGACCACGAAGAGCCGCCTCGTTTTGTAACCGCTTCCTTAAATGTGGAATTCTTAAAGCCGACTCCACATGGTGTCCAGTTAAAAGCAGTAGGTAAAATAGAGGAAATCCATCCCAAGAAATTTAAGGTAGTGGCGGAAGTATTTGCAAATAATAGTCTTTGTGCTCGTGGAGAAGTAGTCGCCGTTGTCATGCCAAATAGTTTTTTAAAGAAATGATAATCGGAAGAAAGAAGGACCCCCTAATCCGTTGATGACTAGGGGGTTCATTCATTGCTCCTATTTAAATCTCCTCATTTAAAATGATGATATAGGCGGTTTGCTTTTTTTTAAAAGTGATTTAATATTAGTACATGTAGGTACATAGGAGGGTAAGTATGTTAAAAGAAAAAATCAAAAAATACATATCGGAAAAGGAAAGCCAATCAGCTGAAGGGGTTGTCCTCTTTAGAGAGGAGATAGAATTTGCAGAACAAAACCAGCTGGCTGTTGAGAGTCATTTAGTCGAAAAGGATGCAAATACTCGTTTTGCTGATGCTTATATGGAACGATGTGATAAAGAAACGGAAAATATGTTAAAGAATGAAACCTCAGCGTTTTTGTCTGAACCACTTGATTATCTTAAGAAACATAAAAATGAGTTTATTTATTTCGAATCGAGATGGTTTGATTTTGTAAATGTTGAAGCGGTTTCGCTAGAAGTAGACGATGTATTTGGAACCTATGATGTTATGCTCGGGTTGAAATTTCAGAAAAAATTTGAGAAGCAGCTTAAGGAATATTTAAATACGCATTTATCAGGTGAGGAAGCCAAATTTGATTTAATGTTTAGTAATGAAGACGGGTTATGGAATTTAAACTTTGCGCTAAATTATGTAGAAGGTTTTCGAGAGGAAATGACAATGGGAGAGGCCTTCCAGTTAATCTATCATTTCTTATTTAAATTGGTGGAAGAGGTAGAAACAGGAAAATAGCATGGTACAAAAGGTAATCCTAATCAGCTTGGCAGGCTGGTTAGGATTTTTTTGTGAGTTCCATATTGATAAAAGTTTAGCTTAGTTCTTGCTCGGAAATAGATATGGCTGACCCAGTGGATGTATGTTCGTTCACCCATCCAAGTGAAGTTTCAGAAACAGCCTGCCAATTAGGTATTTCCTCTTTATGCTGTTCTACCCAGCTCATGCAGTATTGGGGGTCGATATTATATTCCATACACTGAGAGAGGAACGATTGAATCGTTTCCTGGTTACAATTTTCCCACGCTCTGCACGTATAGCCCCATATATTTTCCATTTTGGCTTGAATAGATACTTCATTAATAAAATCGCTAAATTGACCTGACATTAACTCCACTCCTAAAACCGATATATTTTTCCACATTATTCAGTATGTCCAAGCTCATCTCGTCAAAATTCAGGGAGCACAGGAATATTTTTCAATCCTTGGAGCAAATTATTAGAAGCAAACTTGGAAACAGAATGTCTAAAAATTTACCTAATCGGAGTTTTTCGATGAGAAAATTTAAAAAATTTCTTAGAGATGATCAAAAGTCATTACCTAGTGAAAAAACGGAAAGGGAAATCGAGGCGGATTTATCCATAAATATGGACCGATTAAAGCAGCTTTTTGAGGATTGCTCTGATATCGTCTTTCGGCAGATTGTTGCTGGAGAGGTGGAAGCCTGCCTATTGTTTGTAGATGGTCTGATTGATTCGACCAGCATCCAGTTGCATGGAATAAACCAGATTCTTAAAGAAGTAGAAAAAGATCGGGTTACCGCAGACTATTTACTGGATAGGATTATTTCTGCCAGCTCTGTGAACGAAATCACCAAGCTTGATGATGTGGTCTCCAATATATTAAAAGGGAATACGGTTCTTTTAGTTGATAGAGTGAAAACCGGAATTGTCATAGATGCAAAAGGTGGGCAGCGAAGAGGAGTATCGGAGCCAGAAACAGAGTCTGTTGTGCGCGGACCTCGTGAAGGTCTTACTGAAAATCTAAGAGTGAATACGGCCCTTGTCAGACATAAGATCCGCTCCAATCGACTAAAGGCGATTTCAAAGGATGTCGGCGAAGAAACAAAAACTGGAATTGCGATTATGTACATTGATGGTTTGGTTTCACCCGAACTCTTAAAAGAAGTCCAAGCGAGGCTCGACCGGATCAAAATTGATGGCATTTTGGAAAGTGGTTATATTGAGGAATTAATTGAGGATAATCCTTGGAGTGTATTTCCGCAAATCCAGAATTCTGAACGTCCGGATACCATTGCAGCCAATCTGTTAGAAGGCAGAGTGGCGATTATTATCGATGGTACCCCGCTCGCCCTCATCATGCCAGCTACCTTTTGGCAGTTCATGCAAGCCAGTGAGGATTATTACCATCGCTATCATATTTCTATTTTTCTGCGGGTACTTCGGCTTATCTTTATATTTGTTGCATTGACATTACCCAGTATATATGTGGCGGTGACTACCTATCATCAAGAGATGATACCGACGAACCTTCTGTTTAGTGTAGCGTCAAGCAGGGAAGCCATTCCATTTCCAGCTTTTGTTGAGGCTATGATAATGGAAATTTCTTTTGAAGCGCTGCGGGAAGCAGGGGTACGGCTTCCCAAAATTGTTGGTCAAGCCGTAAGTATCCTGGGAGCACTGGTCATCGGCCAGGCTGCTGTTGAGGCAGGCATTGTTTCGGCTCCTATGGTTATTGTCGTTTCCTTAACGGGGATTGCTTCTTTCACGATTCCAAGATTCAATATGGCGATTTCTGTTCGGCTCCTGCGTTTTCCGTTTATCGTTCTTGCAGGAATGTTTGGTTTGTTTGGGATTGTCTTGGGTCTCTTGATTCTTTTAACTCATTTATCTAAGTTAAGATCCTTTGGTATCCCTTATTTATCTCCCGTATCTCCTATGTCGATGAAGGGACTTAAGGATGTTTTTATAAGAGTTCCATGGTGGTCGATGAATGAGCGGCCGAATCAAACCGTTAAAGGGGATATGATACGAGAAGGGAAAGGTTTAAAACCAAGCCCAGGAAAAGGCAGTGAAGAAGGGAATGAGACATGAAATTAATCCGTCTGTTGTTATCTTCTATAACGGCCCTCGTTTTATTGACCGGCTGTTGGGACCGCTCGGAAATAAACGATATTGCCTTTGTTGTCGCGACCGGAGTAGATAAAGGGGCAAAGAACAAGTTTCTTTATTCCGTACAGATTCCGCTCCCAAGCTCTATGGGTGGGGCAGGATCAAGCGGCGGCGGCGGGGGAACAAGCGGTGAAGGGCCCTTCTTAGTCGCTCAAGGAAATGGTGGTAATGAACGGCAAGGGATTGAGGAAATACAAACTAAGTTGTCCAGAAGGATTTATTTAGGACATAGAAGAGTTCATATTATTGGGGATTCACTTGCTAAAGAGGGCATTAAGAAGTCCCTAAATGCCATTTTTACACAGCCTCGATCTAGAATTTCAACATTTCTGCTCATCGCTAAGGGAGATGCCGTGAATCTGTTGAAGACACAGCCGAGAATGGAACAATACTCGGGTGAAGGAATGCGTGAAATGTCTAAAGTCAGTATTAATATGACCGCTCGGAATGCCCTTCAAGATTTGTATCGCGATGGGAAGGACATGGTCATTCCAATTGTAAATACCGCTGGTACAACGAAGAACGATAAAAATAAAAAAGAAGTTCAAATGGAGAGCTTTGGTGTTTTTAAGGATGACAAGCTTGCATTTTCTTCTAATAGCAATGAAAGTGAAGGCATTTTATGGTTATTTGAAAAAATGGAAAAAAAATCGGCCTCTTTTCCTGTCGCAAAAAATGAGGAAATTTCGGTGCAGATCTTTGAGAATCAAACGAAACCCACTTTGAAGATTGTTAATGGAAAACCAACCTTCCTCCTGACAGTCAGGGCTGCGGGTGTATTATTTGAAAATGAGCCGAACTATCGAATCGAGGATCCTAAAACCTATCGATTGATCATTAGTAAAATGGAAAGCCAAATCAAAGAACAAATTCAAGCGGTTTTAAAGCATGCTCACTCACAAGGTATCGATGTTTTTGGGTTTGGCTGGTATCTTTATAAAAATAAACATCAGGCGTGGGAACAAAATTGGAAGAATGACTGGCGAAAAACTCTGACAAACATAAAAGTAACTGTCAAAGTAGATGCAGATATCCAAAGAACAACGAATATAGGGATCATTGAAAAGGAATGACAGAATGAAAATAGGGATGATTGTTGTATGGTTATGTCTCATATTCTATGTTTTATTTGTTTTCAAAAAAAAAATTATTAGTAAAAAAGAACGAAAATGGGTTTACTTATGGGTGGGGTTAGCATTTGCCATATCCATATTGGATTTATTTCACCTATCACTCAGTACCGTCACGACATTTTTAAATGTGACATTTGAAGGCATTTCAAGAATGGTTGTGAAATTATGAAACAGAAAATATCGGATTGGCAATTGGCCCTCTTAGTAGCTAACCTCATCTTTTCAGGGCCTGTCATAAGCCTGCCGCAAATCATTTTACAACAAGGGGACCAAAATGCTTGGGTTGTGCCGATCATTATTTTTCCTATCTTACTTTCTTTCATTTTCATTATTTTTGGGAAAAACAAAAAGGTTGACTGGTTACAACATGTTTTATTAATCGGTGATAAGAGTAAATGGAGCGATAAGGGCTTTATTATGCTCTTTCTTCTATTTGTTATTTTCACGATCATCAGGGATTTAAGAGGAATGATCGACTTTGTTGCGACAGTTCTTTTACCAACCACACCCAATGATATCTTGATGGTTCTGTCCATGTTAGTTATTGTTTATATCGCCATTTCTGGGCTTGAGGTGGTAGCTAGAGTCACTGGGATTACATTCTCCATTTTATTTATCATTGTGTCCATGCTGCCATTCTTACTACTGAATGAATGGGATTTTGGAAACATGCAGCCTTTGTTTGGGTGGGAATCTATTCCAGCTATTCTAAGAGCCTGTTATGTGACCTTTTCTTGGATGGGGGAGATTTTATTCTTTTTAATTATCATCTCCAATATCCATAAGGCTGAAAGAACGAGGAGAGCTGTCATTATTGGAACAGGGTTAGGATTATTCCTTTTCTTTGTGGTATTGATCTCGGCACTGGGAGTATTAGGAACAAGAATTATTCGTGAATCAACCTATCCAAGTCTAATGCTTATTCAACAAATTAATATTACCGATTTTCTCGACCGTCTCGATTTGGTCATCACAGTAGCGTGGCTCCCAACGATTTTTACAAAGGTTGCTTTTCTCCTCTATGCGATCAACCACTGCTTTAGCTATCTTTATAAAGGAAATACCAATAAGTTCTTATTTCCTATTGCTTTTATTGTTGGGTACTTGTCGATCCTCATGTTTAAGAATACCATGGATCTTTTGCGTTTTTCTTTCTATACCTGGAATTTAATTGGTCTTATATTACAACTGATGTTACTTTTTATCTTCCTTTTTGTTAAAAGAAATGTAAAAATGAAGCTTGAACAAAAAGAGGCCAAAACCTAGGCTGTTATGTTTGTGAGATTGGATTACCAGCGGAAGAAAAAATGAAGGAGAACCACTACTCCTTCATTTTTTATGTTACATTAGAATAAAAAATGGTGAGGTACATAAATGGAAAAAGGTCTATCAGGAAAACGGATTGTCATTGGCGGTACACGCAAGCTGGAAGAGATCAGCACATTAATTAAAAAACAAGGAGGAATTCCGCTTGTTCGATCCCTGCAGGGAACAGTATTTTTAGCAGAAAAGGAAGTAGAGCCGGATTTGGTTCAATTTATCGAGCAAGGGGCCGATTGGGTTATTTTTACAACAGGAATTGGGATTGAATCCTTGATGAATATTGCCGGGAAGCTGGGGATGGAAGAGCCCTTTATTGAAAAAATCCGTGAAGCAAAGGTGGCATCACGAGGGTATAAAACACTTTCAGCTCTTAAAAAGCTAGCCATTAATCCAATTGCAACGTCCGAAGATGGAACAACAAAAGGCTTAGTGCGTGCGTTTGAAGGGGTACACTTTACTGGTAAAAGAGTCATGGTCCAGCTCCATGGGGAAACTGCACCAGCCTTAACTCAATATCTGGAAGGAGAGGGTGCAGTCGTTCAAAGGATTCTTCCCTATCAACATATTGAACCAGAAGCACAGACAGTCAAAACTCTTTGTCAGGAATTGATGGCTAATGAGTGTGACGCCGTCTGTTTTACAACCGCAGTTCAAGTTCGCTCGCTATTTGAATATGCCCGGCAAAATAATATCCATAAAGAAATCGTGGAATCTTTCAAAGAGCATACCTTAGCCGCTGCCGTTGGAAAAGTGACGTTAGAAGCCCTCAAGGAAGAAGGAATAGAACGTGCTCTTGCTCCAGAAAATGAACGGATGGGTGCGATGATTGTCACACTGGCAAATTATTATCTGAATGTAGGCCATTAATCGCGGAAGAAGAAGCATTCGTACAAGTCATCGAATGCTTTTTCCTATTTGTGTTAAAATGCATAGTATCTAAAAGAATTCGCTTGTAAGGAAGACAAAAATGACAACTGTAGTTACCTATATTAAGGAGTGGCAGCAGGCCCTCCAAAATGAAATCAATTATTTAAAAAAGTTCGGCAGTAACAAATACATGGTTAGCAATGGCCGTCTATTATCAAATGATGGTTCTTTTTCTTATTATTTTGAAACATCGATCTCATTACGGATACCCATTGGTTCTGCCATTCGACTCGAGTGGGGTGGGATGAGTCAAAATGGGCGGATTTTATCTTCAGAAGGAATAGGAGTTATTGTAGCTCTCGAACAATCATTTGGCGACTTAATTACTGAAGCAACCTTATTTCACGATCCATGGGAATTGCTGGAGCAATTGATCGAGCGACTCGATGAAATTAAAAAAGATAAACAAAAGCGGCTGCGGGTCAAGAAATTAATGGATCCCTCGATGCCAGCCACCCATCCTGTAGAAAAAATAAAGAGCACTGTCCATGAGTTAGTTCTGCGTTCCAAATATAATCCGGTCACCTTTGTATGGGGGCCGCCCGGTACTGGCAAAACCTATACACTTGCGAGGACGGCTGCAAATAAATATTTTCATGAAAAGCGGGTTCTTATCTTATCACACAGCAACCAGGCAGTGGATGTTCTGATTGGTGAACTTTCCGATTTTATTAAAAAGAAAAATCGGTTTCGAGAAGGCGATGTCCTACGCTATGGATTTGGTACAAGTGAACACCTTACCGATCGAGAAGCTGTTACGACAAGTGAATTACTCGCGAAGCAAGATCCGGGTCTTGCCGAAGAAAAGGTAATTTTACTCGAAGAGCGGAAGCATTTAAAGCAGGACATTGCACGCTCATTCAGCAAACGGGATACCAATCAACTATTAGAGCTTGAAACGAAGATTGCAAGAGTACTTGAAAAGATTCGTCAAAAGGAGATTCAATTTGTAGAAGATGCCTTTGTAGTCGGGGCAACCCTTGCCAAAGCGGCCAGTGATCCGGTGATTTTTGAAAAAACGTTTGATGTCGTGATCGTTGATGAAGCGAGTATGGCCTATGTCCCACAAGCGGCATTTGCTGCGGCACTTGGAAAACGGGTGATTATCTGCGGAGATTTTAAGCAGCTTCCGCCAATCGCGGCATCAAGGGACCCTTTAGTGACGAAGTGGCTGAAAGAGGATATTTTTCATCGGGCCGGTATTGTGGATTGGGTAAAGGATGGTAAGCTGCACCCCCATCTTTTCTTACTGAAAGAACAACGCCGGATGCATCCAGATATCTCTGCCTTCACTAATCAATATATCTATCAATCCTTAGTTGGAGATCATGAAAGTGTCAGGAAAAGCCGGAATAAAATTGTAGAAAGTACACCATTCCCGAGCCGATCTTCTGTCCTTGTTGATACCAGCTTTACAGGAGCATATTGTATAACGGAGAGGACCTCGCAATCCAGAATGAATATATGGCAGTCGTTGTTATCCTTTCAGCTCATTCACGAGTCTTATGTGAGTGGACTGCGGTCGATTGGCTATGTGACTCCTTATCGCGCCCAAGCCCAGTTAATGGATATGATTCTTGAAGATTTATATGAAAAAGAACGTACACTCGCGGATATTATTGCTGCCACTGTCCATCGATTTCAGGGGAGCGAGCGGGATGTCATGATCTTTGATACAGTCGAGGGGGCGCCGCAAACCCGGGCAGGTATGCTTATAACAGGTAAAGATAGTGAACGGTTAATAAACGTTGCTATTACTCGAACAAGAGGAAAGTTCATCCACGTAAGCAATCAAGCCTTTATCCGCAAACATGTATTTCAAGGAAAAACACTGCGGCAGCTTGTGGACCATCAGGTGAAGAAACAGCAAGTGGTAGAAACAAAAGATATTGGAAGGTGGATTAGACATCAGCATCCTCAATTACAATGGATGCATGCCCGCAGGCTAGAACAAGTATTCCAGGATCTTGATTCTGCAAGGGTGTCAATTGTTCTATCTTTGCCAGAACAAACTAGGCTTACCTCAGAATGGGAAGAGAAACTAAAAAATCGAAGTAAATCAGTAAAATTAACGCTGGTCTCAAACGATCTATGGCAAGACCTGCAGCCTGAGCAGATCATTCCTGAGAGTTTGCCGTTTCCATTCATCATAATTGATGAGGAGCTTTTATGGCTGGGTTTGCCGTTAGAAGGAGCAAAGGAAATCCAGCCGCCCTACGTAGCAGCAAGACTTGAGTCGGTGAAGGTTACTAATTATCTTTTAAGCCAATTGATTACAAGAGAGTAGTGACACATCTGCCATTGTAAAAAACAGATAAAAAAGGGGAAAGAAGAAAGTTGAAGCGTGAACAAGCAATTATTATCGGCGGGGGAATGGCAGGAAAATTGATTGCGGCAGCCATATCCCCCTATTTTCTTCATGTTCAAATCTTGGAGAAGGATCCTCAGCCTGAAAATAAGAACACAGTTAGAAAAGGTATTCCGCAGGCCCACCACATCCATGCCCTCCTGCATGCAGGTGACCATGCATTAGAAAGACTATTTCCCGGGTTTCAAAAAGATATGATAAAACGTGGATCGATTAAAATAGATTCGCTTCGGGATCTGGCGTGGTTCCATCATGGGGTTTGGAAACTGCGGTATAAAAGCGGTTATCCAACACTGTTACAGACAAGACCTTTGCTCGAAACATATATCGAGGAAAGGGTAAACCAAACGGCAAATATTACTTATGTTTATGGAACAAAGGTACAATCGTTTTTATTAACGGATGACCAAAGTAAGGTATGTGGTGTAGAAGTTCTCAAAGAAAATAAAATAAATAAGGTAAGTGGAGATTTAGTAATCGACACAAGTGGCTCCGTTTCGTTTACAAAAGGCTGGCTGGAGAAGCAGGGGAAAACAGTACCGGAGGAAAAAGTTGACATAGGACTTTGTTATGCCACCCGGAAATTTACACTGCCGGAACCTCCGAATGATTTTAAAATAAAAATTATCTACCCAAATCCCGCCAAGGAAACGATTGGCGGCACCTTGTCAATGATTGAAAACAATCAATGTATTGTGACGCTCAATGGTTATTTAAATAGCTTGAATCCTGCTGAAGTAAAAGATGAACAAGGCTTTATTCATAAGACGGCCATGTTACCACTACCTGATATCTATCAAGAATTACAAAAAGGTACCTCTGAATCGGAAACCGCAATTTATAAAGTTCCGCACATCATGTGGCGTCATTTTGAACGAGTGAATCTACCTGCCGGATTAGTAGTTGCGGGTGATTCGATTTGCCGGATTGACCCAGTATTTGGACAAGGGATGAGTATTGCAGCACTAGAGGCACTGGCAATTAGAGATTACATTGCTTCAACTTCACCAACAGGCCAATTGAAAAAATTACAGAAACAATTGGCAAAAATTATTGCACCTGCTTGGTTAATGGTCCTTTGTGAGGATTTTCGATTTGATGAGGTGAAAGGAAAAAAACCATTAGGATTGAAGGTTCTACAATGGTATGTGAAACAGATATTTTTACTATCGGCAAAAAATAAGTCTATCTATAAAGATTTGGTAAGGGTAACAAATCTAGTAAGTCCAGCCGCGCTCTTGTTTAAACCAGCTACTATCATAGAAGTTTTAAAACTTAAAAAAGAGGATGTCGAAAAGATAGATTCATAATAGTTGGAAAAATAAAAAATATCTTGCTTTTTATTCGTTTTCCTTCTTGACAATTTTCCTTTTTCTATAGATAATCAAATAAATAAAAATAGTAAATGGTATGGGATTAGTAAATCATTGGAATGTGTTAGAGAGTGAAACCCACAGGCTGGAAGGTTTCTCACAGAAAGATGGTTGAACCTGCCCTTTGAAAGCTGCTTATGCAAACATAAGCCGTCTCCCTCGTTACGGGTTGAAGAGGATGCACATGCATCAATAAAGGTGGTACCGCGGAAACGATTTTTCCGTCCTTTTTTAAGGACTGAAGAATCGTTTTTTTATTTTTTTGCTCTGTTAAACGACAATGTTGTTTTTTAATACTCTGTTGATTGGAGC
>NZ_JBALPZ010000043.1:0-36281 GCF_036965645.1 Neobacillus drentensis | reverse complement strand
CGGCACGCCCGCGGGTTTGCTGAGCGACTGGAGCGGAAATCAACAGCCCAATTTAACAGAGCCTATTTCTTAACATGAAAGGTCGTACTAAAATGAAAAAACAGCTGGTGGTCGTAAAAATTGGAAGCAGTTCATTAACAAATGCTACGGGAACCATTTCCGAAGAAAAAATGCGTGATCATGTGGAGGCACTTGCCTACTTAAAGGCACAAGGACATGAAGTCATTTTGATTTCTTCCGGTGCAGTTGCAGCAGGATTTGGCTCACTCGGTTATCCGACAAGACCCAAAACAACAGCTGGTAAACAAGCGGCCGCCGCAGTTGGCCAAGGACTATTAATGCAGCATTACATTGAACTTTTTAAAGAGTTTGATATGATGCCTGCCCAAATGTTATTAACGAGAGAAGATTTTTACAGTCAGACAAGGTTTCAAAATCTATTTTCTACCATCCATGAGCTGCTGGGGCGGGGGGTTTTGCCCATTATCAATGAAAATGATTCTGTTTCAATTGAGGAATTGACTTTTGGTGACAACGACTTGTTATCTGCACTCGTCAGCGGCTTTTTACATGCCAATGCCTTGATCATTTTAACCGATATTAATGGTCTATATGATGGGAATCCAAACGTATCTAAGGATGCTAAAAAGTTTAATTTCATTCCGGAAGTTTCAGATGAGCTGCTCGGATTTGCTGGGGAAAGTGGTTCATCCGTCGGCACTGGCGGGATGAAATCAAAATTAATGGCTGCGAAAAAGGCATTATCCCTTGGGGTCAGCGTTTTTGTTGGTACCGGGAAAGGAAAGGAAAAGTTGGCTGATATTCTTGCGGGTAAGGGGGATGGAACCTATATTGGCGGTCCCTTCCACACCCAAATGCAAATGAGGAAGCAGTGGATTGCTTATCATTCCCAAGTCGGCGGAGTGATTGAAATTGATGATGGGGCGGAAAATGCAATTCTTTTCCATGGGAAAAGCTTATTACCTGTCGGTGTAACGAACGTAAATGGGGATTTTAATGCATTAGATGTCGTTGAAGTTAGAAATCAAAAAGGGAAATTAGTCGGTAAAGGACAGGTTTTTTATTCAGCCGAGGATTTAGTTAGTGTCAAAGGCTTACCTAGTGATCAAGCGAAAAGTTTTTCTATCAATAAAAAAGCTGAAGTGATCCATCGTGATAATTGGGTCAAATTACCAAAGGAGTGATTGGAGAATGGGCGAACTGTTGGAAAAAGCAAAAAAGCTAAAAAAAGCTTCAAAACAATTAGGAATGATATCAACGAATGAAAAAAATGAGGCACTGCTGAAAGTAGCAGATCATCTCCTAACGAAAAAAGAATTCATTTTGAATGAAAACGCAAAGGATATTGAAGCAGGAAAAGAAAGAGGACTTTCTACATCGCTTCTGGATCGTTTACTTTTAACAGGGGAAAGAATCGAACAGATTGTGGATGGTGTGAGACAATTAGTTCAGTTATTTGATCCGATTGGTGAAACAATTGAAGCCTGGGAGAGACCGAATGGGTTACAAATTGAAACTATTCGTGTCCCGCTTGGAGTTGTAGGTATGGTGTACGAGGCCCGTCCAAACGTAACGGTGGATGCCGGAAGTCTTTGTCTGAAAGCGGGTAATGCTGTACTATTGCGAGGCAGTTCATCAGCGATTCATTCCAATATGGCACTTGTTCAGGTAATGCGCGAAGCCTTAGAAGGAACGGCAATCCCTGAGGATGCTGTTCAATTGCTAGAGGATACCAGCCGCGAAACTGCATCTGAAATGTTCAGATTAAATGAATATCTAGACGTACTTATCCCACGCGGCGGTGCTGGATTGATTCAAACAGTGGTTCAGAATGCTACTGTCCCAGTATTGGAGACGGGTGTTGGAAACTGCCATATTTTTATTGACGAAACCGCCGATAAGGAAATGGCGATTGAAATTGCAATCAATGCAAAATTACATCGTCCCTCTGTTTGTAATGCTGCCGAGACGGTTTTAATTCATGAAAACTGGCCTTATACCTCCGAATTATTAAGTCGTTTGCAAGATAAGCAAGTTGAATTGCGTGGTGATGATTCGTTAGTTTCAGCGTATTCGTTTGTGAAACCGGCAACCGAGGAAGATTGGGCTAGTGAATTTTTAGCCCCTATTTTAGCAGTGAAACAAGTCAGTGATGTGAAAGAAGCGATTAACCATATTGACCTATATGGAACAAAGCATTCGGAAGCGATCATTGGGGAAAGTGCGGAAAATGTCCGTTTATTTTTCCAAGCTGTCGATGCGGCCGTACTTTATCATAACGCCTCTACCCGGTTCACGGATGGAGAACAGTTTGGATATGGTGCCGAAATTGGCATCAGTACGCAAAAACTTCATGCCCGCGGCCCGATGGGTCTTAAGGCGTTAACAACCACGAAAGCTATTGTCCAGGGGACAGGACAAATCCGATCATAAATTTTAGCTAATAGCGCAGAAATGCGCTATTTTTTTGACCTTTTGGTATAATTAAATACAAACATATATTCTGATATAGTAAGTTGGTGAATTTGTGTCAGAAGACATTCAGATATCGGTAAGAACACTTGTAGAATATGTTTTTAAGAGCGGCAGTATTGATGCCCGTTTCCGCTCTCAAACAGCTATGATCGATGGGACAAGGATTCATCAAAAAATTCAAAAGACCTATCAAGAGGGTGACCAAAAGGAAGTATACTTAAGCACTGAGATTCATTATGAAGGTCTCAGCTTCTTAATTGATGGCAGATGTGACGGCATTTTATTTCAAGATGACAAAATAATCATAGACGAAATTAAATCCTTTTCCCAGCCGCTTGATCAACTAGAACCAGAAGGCTATCCTGTCCACTGGGCCCAAGCTAAAATGTATGCCTATATCGTGGCTATGGACAGGGAACTGGAGGAAATCGATGTTCAGTTAACCTATGTTCACGTTGAAACGGAAGAGAAAAAATCACTTACTCAAAAGTATACATTTCCAGAACTTAAAGGGTTTGCCATGGAGGTTATCCAAGGTTACGCTCCCTATGCCAAACTACTGCACGATCATCGGAAGAAACGAGATCAAAGCTGCAAGGAACTGTCATTTCCGTTTAAAACGTACCGCAATGGACAGCGAAAATTAGCTGGGGCCGTTTATAAGACGATCGTCGACCAAAAAAATTTGTTTGCGAGAGCTCCAACAGGGATTGGAAAAACCATCTCTACACTTTTTCCAGCCATGAAGGCTATTGGGGAAGGGCAGCTAAACCGTGTTTTCTATCTCACCGCTAAAACCATTACCCGAACATCAGCAGAAGAAGCGTTTGCCCGAATGGGTTCCTCCGGTTTATGTACCAAGACGGTTACCATTACGGCAAAAGACAAGGTTTGTTTTCAAGAGGAAACGAATTGTCAAAAAGAATATTGTGAGTTTGCGAATGGTTATTATGATCGGATTAATGAAGCGATTCTCGATATTTTATCAAATGAAAACCAGCTTACCCGTGAGGTAATCGAGAGCTATGCACGGAAACATAAAGTTTGCCCATTTGAATATTCCATCGATCTCGCCTATTCGGTGGATGCGATTATTTGTGACTATAATTATATCTTTGATCCGCGTGTCTCATTAAAACGGTTGTTAGAAGAGCATAAGAAGTCAACTGCTTTATTAGTGGATGAAGCACACAATCTTGTCGACCGCGGACGGGAGATGTTTTCAGCTTCCTTAAACAAAGAGCCATTCCTTCAATTAAAAAAAGACTTTAAGGGAGTTAATCAAGCCATTTATGATACTGCCAGCAAAATGAATGCCTGGTTTATTAAAATGAAAAAGATGAACGAAAACCAAAAGGAGTTTGTTTTGGAACATCTGGAGGAATCCTTTCTAGAACAAACTCGCCAATTTGCGATGACGGCAGAACAAGTTCTCCAATTAGAAACCTCACCATTATTACTAGAAATCTATTTTAAGGTCAATCAATTTTTAAAAATAGCTGAATTGCTCGATGAACATTATGTCATTTATGCAGAAAAGGATCGAAACGATCTAAAAATCAAACTGTTTTGCATTAATCCATCGTCTCTCCTTCGTCAAATGGGTAAAGGCTACCGTGCCAAGATCTTTTTTTCGGCCACTCTTTCACCGATGCCCTATTATCAGGATATACTTGGCGGCAGTGAAGGGGATTATTCGCTAAGCATTCCCTCTCCGTTTAATGAAGAGCAGGTGGATGTTTTGATCAAACCGTTGTCAACACGGTACCGTGATCGGGAACGGACAAGGGATGAGATCATTGATGTTATTCAATCCCTGCTGAAGAAACGGCCAGGAAATCATCTGATTTTTTTCCCATCCTATCAATATTTACTAGCCGTTTACGATCAGTTCAAACAGATTGATGGTGACACCCAGACACTTATTCAAGAGGCCGGAATGACGGAAAAGGAAAGAGAAGACTTTTTAGCGGCATTTAAACCGGACCAAACAGAAACACTGCTCGGCTTTGCAGTACTCGGCGGTATCTTTTCGGAAGGTGTAGATTTAATTGGTGACCGCTTAAATGGAGTAATCGTCATCGGGGTTGGTTTACCACAGCTTTGTTTTGAACGAAATCTAATCAAGGAACATTTTGCTCGCCAGGAGAAAAACGGCTATGACTATGCCTATATCTATCCGGGGATCAATAAAGTGTTACAAGCAGGCGGGAGATTGATTCGCTCTGAACAGGATCACGGAACGATTGTTTTAGTCGACGACCGTTTCTTGCAAAGGCAGTATCAACAGTTACTTCCGAGTGAATGGAGACAATTTACGATTATATAATAAACGTTTTAAAGCGGCCAAAAAAAATGGCTGCTTTTTTTTTATATTTTTCGTGACATTATTCTTAAAATTCTCATATAATTAAAGAAAATGTTGCGCACGGGAAAAACTTTAGAAAAGGGGAAAGAGAGATGGATAAACCTAAAAAAATTCAATTAGTAAATGGGGAAAAAGGAAATTTAATCAGAATTACCGCCTTAAACTTAGAGGGAGTAATGAGAAGAAGATTATTAGATTTAGGTTTTGTTGCAGGAGCTTTAGTCGAAGTGGTCCGAAAAAGTCCATTGGGTGACCCGATTGCCTTCCGTGTCAGCCAAACCACGATTGCCCTCCGCAAAGAGGAAAGTTCACGAATTGAAGGGGAGTTGTTGTCAAATGGGGAATGAATACAGAATCGCTTTAGCTGGTAACCCGAATACAGGGAAAAGCACCTTATTTAATGCCTTAACAGGACTTAGACAGCATACGGGAAACTGGGCAGGGAAGACGGTAACCCTTGCGGAAGGCAGTGTTCCGTTTAAGGATAACACCTTCCATTTAATTGATTTGCCAGGGACCTATTCCCTGTTTTCCAATTCAACAGATGAAGAGGTTGCTAGAAATTATATTGTCTTCGAAAAACCGGATGTTACTCTTGTAGTCTTGGATGCAACCTCATTGGAGCGGAATTTCAATCTTGCCTTGCAGGTGTTAGAAATGACGAAAAATGTAGTGGTTTGCATTAATCTCATTGATGTCGCTGAGCAGCAGGGAATCCGTATTAATGAACGGCTGTTAACGAATCGGTTAGGAGTACCGGTGATAAAAATTTCCGCTCGAAATAAAAAGGGCTTTCCGATGCTCCTTGATACGATAGAACGAATTGTAACGGGAAAAATTGAATGCAACCCGGTTCAAATAAAATACCCGGATGAAATTGAAGAAAAAATTAACCTCATAGAACCAAAGGTCCGTGAATTGGTTGGTAATCACATATCTTCTCGCTGGATTTCATTAAGATTACTAGATGGCGATGAGACACTTCTAAATGAAATCACTAAAAGAATGGTTCCGGGGGTGGTATAGCGATGAGTATTCAGGAGCTTTTTACAGAGGCACAGGCCTTATCGACGTCCAAATTGCGGGATGACATTGTCGAGCATCTTTATGATCGCAGCCGCCAATTATGCAATGAAGGAATCTCGTATACAAAATCCAAACAGGATACCACGACAGAAAAACTTGACAGCATTTTCACTTCGCCACTCTTTGGCTTCCCGATTATGATTACTATGTTAGGTGTGCTATTTTACTTAACCATTGCTGGAGCAAATATACCATCTTCTTTGATCGCAGAATTATTTGGCTGGATTGAAGGGCAAATAACAACCCTTTTCCATGCTATTCATGCACCAGATTGGCTCCACGGTATCTTAGTATTAGGTTTGTACCGGGGGACTACATGGGTAATTAGTGTGATGCTGCCGCCAATGGCGATCTTTTTCCCTGCCTTCGCGTTATTAGAGAATTATGGCTATCTGCCAAGGGTTGCTTTTAATATGGACCGACTGTTTAAACGGGTCGGAGCTCACGGAAAGCAATCGTTAACCATGGCGATGGGGTTTGGATGTAACGCCGCAGCCGTCATCTCGACTAGAATCATAGAATCACCTAGGGAAAGAATGCTTGCCATCTTGACCAACAATTTCGTTCCTTGTAATGGACGCTGGGGGACTTTGATTGTATTAGCTTCCTTATTTATGGCTGCCAATTTCACAGGAGGATTAAAATCATTGGTTACCACAGGGGTGATTGTAGGGATTGTCTTATTTGGGATTATCGTAACCTTCTTTGTCTCTTGGGCGCTGTCGAAAACAGCCCTTAAAGGAATACCGACTCATTATACGTTAGAGCTGCCGCCTTACCGAAAACCTAAAATCTTGGATACAGTGATCCGCTCTTCTTTAACAAAGTCCTGGTCCGTCTTAATGCGTGCCGTTAAAGTCGCTGCTCCAGCGGCCATTCTGACCTGGGTGTTTGCAAACATTTATATTGGGGACACTAGTATCCTTATGTATGCTGTGAATTTTCTAGATCCGTTTGGAAAAATGCTCGGTCTTGATGGTTATATCATGATGGCGTTTATATTGGGGCTTCCGGCCAATGAAATTGTTCTCCCGATTCTTTTAATGGGCTACCTATCAACCGGCTCGTTAACGGAAGTGGATAATTTAGTTGATTTAAAACAAATTTTTCTAGACCATGGCTGGACGTGGCTTACCGCACTTAACATGATGTTATTCTCCCTTCTCCATTATCCATGCGGAACTACGTTATTAAATATTTATAAAGAAACGAAGAGTAAGAAATGGACGTTCTTATCCTTTCTAATTCCAACTGTCATTGCCATCCTCATTCCATTCATCATTACCCAGGCTGTTAGAATGTTTGGATTAGTATAATAGCCAAAAATACCCTCAAAATTAAATTTGAGGGTATTTTTGGCTTATTTCCTCTTTTGAATTTCCTCTGTCACCACAAAGGCAAGATCATCGTTACCGAATAAGGAGAGTACACCGAGAAGTGTTTGGTCAGCAATTTCCCCCGCTTCCTCTTTTGGCACAGTCAATTCTATCGCCTCTCTTAATGCGGGATTGGACGATTGGTTCGGATAAGCCCGTAAATATAATTCCTCGGGATTTAGGTCATGATTCACACACCATTGGGCAAAGACGAGAATCATCATTTTTTCTTCACCTTGGTAGTGCTGGATTATTTTTTCTTCTAATTCTTTTGAATACATTTTAATATTTCTCCTTCAAAGCTTTTATAAATTTTAAATCAATGCTCAATACCTTTTATACTACCATAAAAATGGGTACAATTTGGTATGGACATGCTTTTATGAGATACTGTCTCTAGGATCTATTTTTTTAGTAAAGGGGAGTTTAAGTTGAGCAAAATTGAAGTAGGCGAAATCTTTACGATTAGTGATGAAAGTAATGAGGAGCAGGAAGTAGAGGTATTAGGGGTCATGACGATAGAAGGGAATGACTACGTTGCGGTTGCCTTTGCTGATGACGTAAGGCAGGAAGAAACAGAAGAAGATATCGATATCTTCTTTTTAAAGGTGGATGATGAAGGTGATTTTACCGCCATTGAAAGCGATGAGGAATTCGATAAAGTCTCTGCTGCCTTTGATGAAATGATGGACGAAGAAGAGGAAGAATAATTCTTTCTAGAGAGGAGTATCCCTCTCTTTTTTTTTTGAAAAATTATGTATGTAAATTTTCCCAAAAGGCATACTAACATGGAGAATACAATTAAAGGAGTTCGTTCATGTTAATTGAAGAAGGTAACAGGTATCAAATATCTCAAAATGCAAAAGGTTTTTTCAACTCAGCAGAAACGATGACGGTGAAAAGCTATAACGGCATTACCGTTCAATTTATTCTTGGAGACAGTAAAGGTCATGGTTCTATGCCAGTTGAGCATATGCAGTATTTGTTAAAGAAATCAAACTTAACCGTAATTCCTAATAAAAGATCTTTATTGAATCATGAGTTAAATGAAGAGCAAATTGGGTAAATATATAGCATTACTTCTTAAAAGAGGTAATGCTTTTTATTATTGATTTTATAACGCATATAATATGATATATAAAAAGAGAGAAGGAGTGAGTTGATTTGTTGGATACTAAGAGTACGTCATTAACAAATTCCACCATCACATACATAGATGAAGGGGAAGGCAAGCCGATTGTACTTCTGCATGGATTCTGTGGGAGTTCTGAGTATTGGTCTGAGGTCATTCCTGGGTTATCAAAAAATTATCGGATTATCGCTCCAGATCTTCCGGGACACGGAGGGTCTACAACTTCTTTAAAGAACTATTCTATTTCAGATATAGCAGACATAATGAACGAGTTTTTAGGTGAATTGGATGTAGAGAAGGTAACGATGTTCGGCCACTCATTAGGGGGCTACATCACACTTGCTTTTGCAGAGAAGTACGGTCATTCATTAAACGGTTTCTCGCTTGTTCATTCCACTGCCTTTCCTGATTCGGAAGAGGCTAAACAGGGGAGAAGTACGAATATTGAGAAGGTCAAAAAGGATGGGATTAAGACACTGATTGATGGACTTGTTCCTAAACTTTTTTCACCGGATCACCTTGAAGAACAGTATATAGAATCGGCAAAACAGATTGGCTACCGTACACCTTCAGAAGGTGCTATCCATACATTAAGTGCCATGAGAGACAGACCTGATCGTAACAGCGTGCTCGAAGCTGCTTCGTTACCGGTGTTGTTGATTGCCGGAGAAAAAGATCAAATTATCCCTGCAGAAAAAACCTTTTCTGTGAGTAAAGCAAACATTAAACAAACGATTATTAAAGATTCAGGTCATATGAGTATGTATGAGCAGCCTGACGAACTAATAGCAGTCATTAAAGACTTTATGGAAAATATTTAGAAGGTAAAAGGAGGAACTTTTTTTGGTTCCTCCTTTTACAGTTAAAATAAGTCACTCAGTTTTGTGTCGGAATAAACGGCAACCAGTACGACCGCTTTTTCCGTCCCGATATTCTTAACGGTATGAGGTACACTGGCATTCCAGCTAAAGGAATCCCCTTTTTCCAAAACAAAGGAATCTTCCCCTTGTTCTGCAAGAACCTTTCCTTCCAAAACTAAATGGCATTCTACTCCTTCATGTGAATGGGCATCACCAATCGAGGCTTCTGGTGGAAACTCCACACTCCTTAGCCATAATCCTCCCTTTGACGAGATATGCTCGATTTTCAAGGTATTCATAGTTGTGTAGGTTCTCTCGTCTTTTTTAACAACCTGCATATGTTCTTTTTTTTCTAACAGCAGATAAGGAAGAGGAACACCTAAATAGGCTGCAATGGTCTGAAGTGTGTTGATAGATGGGGATGTATTATTGTTTTCAACATTGCTGATAAAACCTTTGGAAAGCCCTGTTCCTTCACACATTTGGGCAATGGTGATTTTCTTTCTATTTCGTATTGCTCTGATTTTTGCGCCGATATCCAAATGGTCCACCTCAATAGTTTTCTAATATAGAACATATTTATATATTAGCAAAAAAGTAATTGACAATCTACTCCGTTAGTTGTTATCCTATAGACAACAAAGGTTCATATTAAAAAACTTATAAGCATATATTTTTTTGTATCCTTGTTTTCTTATATGAATCTTTTTATTCTATATGAATATTGTCTGATTCCTTTTATTAAGGAAAGACTAAAAATAATCAAAAACTTAAGAAAGGGATGTTAACTATGAAGGCACCAATGATTTATGAGCTTCGCCGGCCGGCACAAATGGAGACAGGTAAAACCTATCCAGCCTTATTTCTTCTGCATGGCATTGGCAGTAATGAACAAAATATGCTGCCATTGGTGAATGGACTAGAAAACCAATTTTTCATTTTCAGTATCCGCGGTCATTTACCACAGCCTCCTGGCTATGCCTTTTTTACAATCGAAGGGTATGGGAAACCACATCGGAAAGTATTCGATGAGGGAGTGAAGAAGCTGACGAGCTTTATTGACTATGCTTGCGGCCAATATCCAATCGACGAGCACCAATTATTCTTACTCGGCTTCAGTCAAGGTGCGATTCTGTCGATGACTTTAGGATTAACATTAGGCAGCCGAATTAAAAGTATTGTAGCATTAAGCGGTTATATTCCTGCCTTTGTTAAGGAAGAGTACAACATCAAACCGGTCAACGATCTATCCATCTTTATTTCACACGGGGAGATGGACCAAGTGCTTCCTTTCGAATGGGGAGTAGCCAATGATGAGTATTTCCGCAAGTTAGGAGCAAATGTCACTTTTCGGACCTACCCAGTGGGTCATACCGTTTCACTAGAGAATCATCAGGACTATATCAGGTGGATATCTAAACAACTAGAAAAATAATATTTTTAAGGAGAGGTAGAAAAATGTTAAAAAAATTTGAAGCAAGTACTTTAATTTTACGTGTTATTTTAGGAATTACGTTTTTTGTTCATGGAGTTGTTAAATTCCAAGGGGGAATTGAAAATATTGTTGGCTGGTTTGGGGCAATCGGCTTACCAGGATTCTTAGCTTATGTGGTCGCAACAATTGAAGTGGCTGGAGGAATTGCATTAATCCTTGGACTAGGCAGCAGAGTCGTTGCAGCGTTGCTTTCGTTATTAATGATTGGTGCAACCCTAAAGGTAAAGCTTGCGGTTGGCTTTTTAGGTAATGGAGAAATGGCCGGATATGAATTGGATTTAGCACTACTAGCTATGGCTGTGTTTATAGCCATTAACGGTAGTAAAATGTTTGCCCTTGATAAAGTTATTTTTAAAGAACAAAAGTCGGAAAGCACATCCTTTTAAAACATTACAAAAGAAATAGGGGGTCTATTTAAAATGATGCCAACTTTATTTATTGCGCATGGTGCACCCTTGCTAGCAATCGAAAATAATGAGTATACTCAATTTTTAAATGAGTTAGGCAAAAACATTCCGCGCCCGAAGGCAATTGTGTTATTTTCTGCTCATTGGGAATCACGGGTTCAAAAAGTAAGCAATGTTGATTCTTACAGTACAATCTATGATTTTGGCGGATTTTCTCCCGAACTTTACCAAATTCAGTATCCTGCTCAAGGAGATCAAAAGCTTTCGATTGAAATTCAGGATTTATTTAAGGAAAACGGTGTACCGTTTGAAATTGAAACTGAACGCGGGTTAGACCATGGTGCATGGGTTGTGCTGCGTTTACTGTATCCGAATGCCGATATTCCTGTGATCGCGATGTCAGTAAATCCTAAACTTTCACCTGAAGAACAATATAAGGTTGGTAAGTCCTTATCTGCTTTAAGGGAAAAAGATGTTTTAGTGATTGGGAGCGGGGGAACGGTTCATAACTTGAGAGCAGTAAAATGGGCCGATAATGAGATCGATCAGTGGGCACAGGAATTTGATGATTGGTTGGCTGTTCATTTAAGGAATTGGGATTTGGAATCATTGTTTAAGTATGACTCCGTTGCTCCATATTCAGAATATGCGGTTCCTCCTTATGGAAATGAGCACTTTATTCCGATTTTCTATGCGATGGGGGCGGCTGATGATGTGAAAAAGGCAAACTTGCTGCATCGCAGCTACCGGTATGGAAACCTTAGTCATAGTGTTTGGCAGTTTGGATGATATTTTACCAATTATAATAAATTCCCAATCGCATATAAGATTGGGAATTTTGCTATTTATTCCAAGGGATACGTTCCAGAGTAAACACCATCTAGATAGCCGGCCATTACTATAAATCCTTGATTATTCATGAATGGTATCCCAATAAGTATTTTTCCATTTAGATTATATTTAATTACTTCAATATCATGAGCATTTGTCCATTTAAATCCATCTTGTTCTAACTCTTTTTTAACATTCTTAAAGTTTTCACTACTAATTACATCTGCAACCATTTTATTTCTTTCTGCACCTCTAATAATTGTGACTTGGTGGCAAGGGCAGTCGTCAGTTTCTGCAGCTTTAGCCGTATTTCCAGAGGTTACAAACAAGGATCCTGCAATGACTAATCCACCAATAACGGTTAATAATTTTTTCATTTTCTTCCCCCTCTTTTTAATTCTCCTTTAATTTATTCGCTTTCTTTCGACAATCTCCTTCAAAAAACTTGGGAAAATATTCGACAATTGCCAAATTTTGTGTCAAAAACGTGTCTTTACTACTAATGGAAGTTATATTTCTTTTTACCTAAGAATTAAAATGAAAATTTCCCTAAGGTACTATATTTGATTGGAATATTTTCAAGTGCTATGCTTTTAGTAAAAATGAAATGAGGAGACGTTTTTTGGTAAACGAATTAATATTAAATGACACAGTTATTAAACTTGACCATTACGAAGAAGAAAAGATCAATAATATATATAGAATAACGGTTACCTTTAAAGTAACCAGTGCGGATTATCATGATATCACCACCTTGCTTTATAAAGGTACTTTTAATGTGAAAATACCTGAAAGAAAACTAGCATTTAGGGGAGCAATTCAACAATATTCCACATCACTGACAAACCTATATGAAAAAGACCAGGTTGGGGTATTTAAGCTTAGTTTGCTGGAAACAATCCATTAAGAGAGGAGTGGGTATTTGTGAGACTTAGCATTTTAGATCAGGCCCCGATTTCATCCAATCAAACAGCTCAAGAGGCACTATACGAATCGATGAAACTGGCCCAAATGGGTGAAAAGCTCGGATATACTCGCTATTGGATTGCAGAACATCATGATTTGCCTGGACTTGCTTGTCCGGCCCCTGAAGTGATGTTAAGTTATATTGGCGCCAACACCTCTACGATTCGCATCGGTTCAGGTGCGGTTTTGCTGCCACACTATAAACCTTACAAAGTAGCAGAAGTCTACAACATGCTCGCAACCCTATTTCCTGGCCGGATTGATATCGGGATTGGCCGGGCACCAGGCGGTTCCGCAGAGGCTTCTAATGCCTTGTCGAATAACTTTTTACAACAAGTATGGAATATGCCGAATTCAGTAACGGAGCTGCTCCACTTTTTAGAAAATGACTTTCCTAATGATCACGAATTTAAAAATTTAACAGCTTCTCCCATTCCACCAGTTCAGCCTGCCCCATGGCTGCTCGGAACCAGTAAAAAAAGTGCCTTATTGGCAGCAGAAAAAGGCATGAGCTACGCCTTTGGGCAGTTTATGAGTGAGAACAATGGACCAGAGATTGTTCAACAATATCTGGATACTTTTCAACCAAGAAAGCAGGGGCAAAAGCCTGAAGTGATTGTAACAGTCAATGTGATTTGTGCGGAAACAGATGAAAAAGCCTTAGAAATTGCAATAAGTGCAATAGTATGGTCCTTACAGAAAGGAAAAGGAGAGGGAAATGGGGTTCCATCAATAGCAGAAGCAAGCCAGTATCCTTTATATAAAAAAGACCTGCAAAATTTAGAAAAAATATTGGGGAACATGATTATCGGCAACCCTAAGAAGGTAATAAAAAAGCTATATGAGCGAGCCTCTTTATTTCTTGCAGATGAAATTATGATCGTAACCATTACTCACTCACCAGAAGATCGAGTGAAGTCCTATCAATTGATTGCAGAAGAAGCGTTTCAAATATAAAAAAGGCCGTACACTCAATTAACGAGTATACAGCCCTTTTTTATTGTGCATTCACAACAGCATAGTATTTTACAGGGGTGTTTGTCGCTTTTTTTATAGTCCCAGAGATGGAGCTAGTTAAACTATTTGACCCTTTTGCATCAAGTCCGAGCTCCCATATCATCATACCGCCGAAGCCATGATCTAATGCGAGGTTGGTTTTCTTTTTCATAGTTGCCGCACCATTATAATAGTAAGTGGTTCCGTTCATATTAATGGTGTCACTATTGGCATTAGCAGGGTTTTGATTAATGATGGCTCCGTAGGATACCTGTTTTATTTTAGGATCCTTTGGCTGAGCATAAAATGGCACACCTAACACCAATTTATCTTTAGAGATATTTTGTTCTTCAAATAATTTCGACCAATAGTTGACGATTTTCTCAGTAAATGGATACGGTGATAAGTTAGCCGCATTGTAACCTTCGTCCCATTGTCCGTCATATGCCATGATATTCACATGATCAACATCCTTAAACATGGATGGCTCATATTGTACATAGCCGATTTCAGTTAAGGTAACGGCATTTATTTTTGAATTTACAGCAACCGACAGCTCTTTCTTTTTGGAGTGAAGCTGTACGCTTAATTGCTTCGCAAAAGCGGCAAGATTTTCAGCATCTTCTTTTGAATGAGGATGTTCAAAATCAATATCGATTCCATCTAAATTCTCACGGTCTGCTAAACTTGTAAGCTCGTTCACTAGCTTTGTCCGGGAGTTTGGATTAGAAATAGCTGCTTTAAAATAGGGATAGGATTCCCCGCCGCTTATATGATACCATCCACCAACAGCTAAAATTACTTTCGTATTCGATTTTTTGGCTTTTGCAACAATAGTACGTAAGTTTTTTAAAGCGGAATCACCATTTAGTAAAATACCGCCCTCTTTGGTCGGATGGGCAAAAGAGAAGATGACATGCGTTAATTGACTGTAATCCACTTGGTTTGGGTCTCGGAAATCTTGTATATAACCGATCAGCACTTTTGAATGTGCTTTTTCGACTTTAGGTAAATCTTTGGTTTGCGGCTTAATGGCCGATTGTGGTGCTTTTCCTGATTTAATTGGTTTTTCCTGTGGCTTGGTAGAAGAGAATTGTATCCCTGTATAGATTCCTCCAAGGAAGGTAAGAACAATTACCAATGCAAGGAGGAGTTTACTTTTTTTCATAGAATGTATCCTCCTTCTTATTACTTTAAAATTGTAACAGAATACAGGGCTAAAAATGGTTGGTAATATCCACCTTTAAGCTAAAATTAATTACCTAGGTAAATAGATTTGTAACTGTTGCTAGTTTCTGATATAATAATAAGGTTAATGTTAAAAAATCAATTTAGATAAGATTTAAAAGGTGGTCAACAATGAATCAAGAATATAGAGTATTACTTTATTATAAATATGTACAGATTGAGAATCCTGAAGAATGCGCGAATGAGCACCGTCAAGCTTGTAATGACTTAGGTTTAAAAGGACGGATTATTATTGCTTCTGAAGGAATCAATGGCACGGTGTCAGGCACCATCGAACAAACAGATGCTTATATGAAATACATGGACGAACATCCATTGTTTAACGGAACTTGGTTTAAAATTGATGAAGCATCTGAGCATGCTTTTAAAAAAATGAAGGTCCGCTACAGATCAGAGCTTGTCACACTTCGTTTAGAAGATGATGTGGATCCTAACGTACTAACCGGCAAGCATCTGAAGCCAAAGGAATTCTTTGAGGCAATGCAAAGGGAAGATACGGTTGTGATTGATGCTCGAAATGATTATGAATATGATCTTGGCCATTTCAGAGGAGCAGTCCGACCTGATATATTGAACTTCCGCGATCTCCCAGAGTGGATTAGAGAGAACAAAGAGGAATTTGAAGGCAAAAAAATCCTTACTTATTGTACCGGCGGGATTCGTTGTGAAAAGTTCTCCGGCTGGCTTCGCAAAGAAGGCTTTGAAGATGTATCTCAGCTTGAAGGCGGAATCGTCACTTACGGGAAAGACCCTGAGGTTCAAGGCGACCTATGGGATGGACAGCTTTACGTATTTGATGAGCGGATTAGTGTTCCAGTTAACCATAAAGAACATGTCGTTGTCGGAAAGGATTACTTTACAGGCGAGCCATGCGAGCGTTATGTAAACTGTGCGAACCCTGAATGTAATAAAAAGATCCTTTGCTCGGAAGAAAACGAGCACAAACACTTACGAAGCTGTTCGCACGAATGCCGCGTTCACCCAAGAAACCGCTATGTGGCTGAACATGGTTTAAGTGAGGAAGAAGTAAATGAGAGACTTATGGCGCTAAGTCATAACTAATACTAATGGAGGCAGGTCATGAATATGGCCTGCTTTTGCTTTATGGTATTGAATTCTATCATAAAAAAGGATAATTGTTGATACATATGGAATATACTTTTGAAGGCTTTACCATATAAAATACAAAATATATCTGAATACGTTGAAGGGAGCATACCCATGACCACCTATACAAGCAGAACCGAAGTACCCGTCCATGAAAAATGGAATTTATCTGATATTTATTCAGATATCAGCAAATGGGAAGAAGAATACCAATTAATTGAGAAAATCGGCACCAGCCTTAAACAATTCGACGGAAAAATAAACGATGGCCATTCCTTATATGATTACCTTAAACAAAGAGAAGAGCTGTCCTTTCATTTCAATAAAGTATATGCTTATGCTATGTTAATGGTTGATGAAAATACGAGAGAATCTGATCCTCAGTCTTACTTAGACAAGGCAAAGCAGCTCAGTGTAAAAATCAGTGCTGCCACTTCCTTTTTTATGCCTTATTTACTAAGCTTAGAAGAAGATACTTTAAAAGGTTATATCAAAGAAGAAGCAAGATTAACATACTTTGAAGAAGATTTACTTGACTCGTTCCGATACAAAAAGCATGTCTTAAGCAAGGAACAGGAAGAAATCTTGTCTCAATTAGGGGAAGCTTTGTCGGTTCCGGGTCATACCTTTGGCATGATCAATAACGCTGATATTAAATTTGGTGAAGTCACGAACGAAGATGGGAACAAGGTTGAATTAACACGAGGCATGTATTCTAAATTAATTGAAGAAGAGGACCGTGATAAACGGAGGGAAGCCTATAAGGCGTACTATCAGCCATATGTTCAATTAAAAAATTCGATTGCTTCAACCCTTTCAGCAGCAATTAAAAATAACGTTACATTGGCGAAAATCCGCCAATATCCATCTGCGCTTGAAAAAGCACTGTTTGGTGATCAAGTACCGCGCGAGGTTTACGAGAATCTGATTAAGACGACAAAAGAAAATATTGCTCCACTTCACAAATACACAAGAATTCGCAAAGAAAAATTAAAACTCGAGGAAATACGTCAATATGATATGAGCGTCCCGCTTGTCAGCGGTGTAAAACAAGTGATTTCCTATGAAGAAGCATTTGAAACCATGCTGAAGGCATTGGCTCCTTTAGGGGAAGATTATATAAACATCCTTAAAGAGTTTAAGGACTCAAGATATATAGATGTCCGTGAAACACCTGGCAAACGATCTGGGGCTTACAATTTAGGCGTTTATGGTGTCCATCCATTTATATTACTTAATCATCAAGATGATTTGGATAGTTTATTCACCTTGGTCCATGAATGCGGCCACGGAGTTCACAGTAAATTAAGCTCACAGTACCAGCCGCAAATTACTGCCGGATACAGTATTTTTGTAGCTGAAGTAGCTTCGACGGTTAACGAGGTACTCTTAATTAACTACTTATTAAATAATGAAAAGGAACCTGAAGTCCGGAATCATTTGCTCAATCATTTTATAGATCAGTTCAAAGGAACTTTTTTCACACAGGTCATGTTTGCAGAGTTTGAAATGAAAACACATGACATGGCCGAGAAGGGAATCCCATTGAATGTTGAAGTATTCAATAAAACCTATGAAACCTTGTTTAGGGAATACAATGGAGATGAGGTTGTCTTTGACGAAGAAGTCAAATACGGCTGGTCAAGAATTCCGCACTTCTATCGACCTTTCTATGTGTATAAATACGCAACAGGCTTTGCCTCTGCGATCCATTTGGCGACAAAGATTCTAGAAGGAGATCAAGAAACCATCCATTCCTATCTAGAATTTCTGAAAAGCGGCAGCATTGATTATCCACTGGAATTATTGAAAAAGACTGGGGTGGACTTAACAACCCCAGACCCAATCCAAAATGCTCTAAAACGATTTGGCGAGCTTGTTGAAGAATTTTCTCAACTCTAAGTTAAAAAGGACCCGAAGAATTCTCACTTCTCGGGTCCTTCTTAGTGATTATAATTTAAGTTTATTTTCTACTTGAATGGATATTGTTTTTGCATTATAAAAAGACAAAATTGCCCCGAACCAGACAAAAATCAGATGAATATAGGCAAAAGAAATCTCAAGTAAATGAATATGAACCGGAACAATCATGCCTATGATTTGAATAACCAAAACCACTAATGTAAAGATGGCCGGTGCTTTAGGTAAAACTTTTGCCCGATAAGTAGAGATTCCTAATAATATCAGTCCAATAAAGATTCCAGGAATAAGTGGAATAAAAATGGCTAGCTGTAATGGGAACCGGTCGATGGCCATGTTATTGAAAAGGTCGGTTACATGTTGTAAATCTTTCGCTGTATGAACAAAATCAAAAATGATTGGATAAGCAATTATTTGTACAGGCCCATGGAAAATTTCCAGCATTAAACCGATGAATAATAAAGGAAATGCGAGCCAGCCCCACCATTTTAAACTAGCCGCCTGCCGTAAAAATAAAGCGGGTAATCCCATTAAGATAAACGTAGATGCGTAGGCCAATAGTACATGTGTATTGACAGCACCTCTTAAAAATTCTGGGATATCCTTTACCGTTTCAGGTACATCAGCCAGGTGGACCAATTGACCGGTGAAGCCCATAATCCCCCCTAACAATAACATAACTCCACTGAACTTGAGAAAACCTTTTGGAATGGTAATCATTGATATTCCTCCTGTGTAATCGTTTGTTTTTTGTTTACACCTGAATCATACCATCCCGCCAATACCCGGCCGGTAGAGACTCTAATTCCCAAAGAGCAGGAACTAAAACGGGAAACTATATGATTTACAGAACAATCAGATAATTGGTACAATTTTCCTATCACTTGTTGACAGGAGAAGAGGATATGGATACTACAAGCCCTTTATCTCTAAATGGAAAAGCGTCTTGCTGAGAAGCACAGTCCAATTCGTAAGCTTACTGACCGTAATCCTATTTATCGTCAGTGCTCCTCAATACTATCAATATATTAATGCTAATTGTATCACTCACAGTTGCGAAGCATTTTATAATCCCGCCCCAGGGATCGGGTGGCTTAAGGATCATGGGCTCACCCCTGCTGAATATTCTTTTGCGTATGATATGATCTATGTTGTTTTTGGAATTGTTTATATCACGATTGGTTTAGTTATATTGTGGAAAAAATCTTCCCACCTCATTGGACTGTTATGCGGCTATATGTTGATTTCACTTGGAGGAACCTTTACCCCGATTATGTGGGGGCTAAAGGTGATTCATCCTGTTTACCTGTTCATCGTTCAAATTATTGAAGCGGGAGGAATGGCGGCCTTTATCCTGTTCTTTTTCCTCTTTCCGAATGGACGTTTTGCTCCCAAATGGTCTAAATATCTTTGTTTGATCTTGATAACCCTTCGGATCCCAGGGATGCTCCTCCCTAAATCCGACGTGGACTTACAGTATATCTCTAAATGGTTATTTGCTTGTTGGTTTATCTTGTGGGTTGGGAGCTTACTGTTTGTACAAATCTATCGATATAAATTTGTATTAACTTCAATAGAAAAACAGCAGGCTAAATGGGTGGTATATGGAGAAGTTATTGCTTTATTGGGATTATTAAGCTTAACAGCAATATATATCATTACAGAAAAATCAATCGAGACAATGCCCTATCATCTTTTTTACATGGAAATAGGTATTCATACCACCATGTTGATTATTCCGGCAGCGATTTTGATGGCGATGATGAAACATCGCTTATGGGATATTGACCTTCTTGTCAATCGAACACTTGTATATGGAATTATGACCGTCTGTACCGTAGTAGTTTATGTTTTGGGAGTCTGGTATTCTAGTTTATTGTTTCAAACGAGCAACAATCTGATTAGTTCACTTATTGCAACAGGAATTGTCGCTGTATTATTTACGCCTGTAAAAGATAAGGTTCAGCGCTTTATTAACCGCAGAATGTATGGTGAAAATGATGAACCGTTCACGGTGTTATTTCGTTTAGCGAAAGAATTGGAACATCCCAATGATCCAGAATCAGTTTTACACCTCGTTGTCAGAACCATTAAAGATTCGCTAAGGATTCCATATGTTTCTCTATCACTTTATCAAAATGGTGAAGCAGTAGTTGCAGCCGAAGATGGTATTTTTAGTGAAGATTGGATTTCTTACCGCCTTATTTATCAAGGGAATGAGATTGGCGAGATCAAGCTGTCAAGACGCGCCCCAGGGGAGTCGTTTACTTCGTCAGATCAAAAATTTATCGAGATACTTGTGCGTCAAGCCAGTGTTGTTACGCAAAGTGCCAAAATATCAATGGACTTAAAGTTATTAGCTGAGGATCTTCAAGAATCGAGGGAAAATCTCGTTTTTGCCAGAGAAGAAGAAAGAAGAAAGTTAAGAAGCAATCTTCATGATGATTTAGCACCTCGGCTCGCAGCACTTGCCCTTACGGCGGCGGCTGCCGAGGAGCTTGTTGATCATAATCCATATGTAATAAAGGATATTCTTAGTGAGTTACGTTCAACCATTCGTCAGACAGTGTCTGAAATTCGCGGTTTAGTTTATGATTTGCGGCCCCCTACGCTTGACGAGATGGGTTTAATTGGAGCGATTCATGAACGGATCAAGGATTTATCAGCACCTAGCTCTACCCAGCGAGGAATAATAAATAGTGACAGGATTGCCTTTACTTTGAACGCCCCTGAACAGCTGCCGGCTTTACCTGCTGCGGTCGAAGTGGCTGCATACCGAATCACAACTGAAGCCATTGTGAACGTACTTCGACATGCTAAAGCAAAGACTTGTACCATTACCCTAGCAATTAAGAATCAGCAAGAACGGGGGTTGGTCATTACGATAGAAGATGATGGGATTGGAATATCACCGATAAGAAATTACAAGAAAAACTCAGGGATTGGGATTGGGATTGGGTCAATGAAAGAAAGAGCTGCTGAATTAGGAGGACAATTTCGCCTTAAGCCGAATATCCAGGGAGGAACGGTCATCACCGTATTCTTACCGGTTAATACTTTTTTAATGGGGGAAATGAATGAAAAAGGTTAGAATATTAATCGTGGACGATCATCCACTTTTTCGACATGGGGTAAAAACTCTGTTCTTAACCACGCCTGACTTAGAAGTAATTGGTGAAGCTACTTCTGGAGAGACGGCGATAGAAATGGCCCAATCACAAGTTCCTGATGTAATCCTGATGGACCTGCGCATGTCCGGCTGTAATGGAATAGATGCTACAAGAGAGATTATGAAGTCCAATCCCGAAATACAAATCTTGATATTGACCATGTTCCAGGATGATCACTCTGTGTTCGCAGCGATAAGGGCTGGTGCAAAAGGATATGTGTTAAAAGATGCGGAAAAAGAGGATTTATTAAACGCAATCCGGGCTGTGGCGAATGGAGGTGCCATCTTTAGTCCAGGTATCGCTTCGAGAATGATCGATTATTTTGCGATGGCCCGTCCGGCAGCACCTCGGGAGGCTTTTCCTGATTTGACGGAGCGAGAGCGGGAGGTCCTCTATTTGATGGCAGACGGTACCACGAATTCAGGTATTGCTGTGAAGCTAAAGATTAGCGGAAAAACGGTATCAAACTATGTTACGAATATCCTCAATAAATTGTAAGTTGCCGATCGTGAAGATGCCATTCATCTAGTCAAAGAGTCCCGCTTAGGGAATGAAGAGGGAACGGAAGCATAAACTTAAAAGAAGGCCATACTCAAAAGTTCGAGTTTGGTCATTTTTGTATTTTTTTACAAGTTTTTACTCTGAAGATTTGTTAGAATATATGGTATAAACATATTTTAGGGGGATAATGATTTGAATTCTACGTTTAAAGAACCAAAGGGTTTTGGAGAAATATTGGATCATACCTTTAGTTTGTGCAAAAATCGCTTTAAGGAATTTTTTACAATATTGATCGTCTTTATGGGACCTGTCTATTTACTACAAGCGATTATTCAAATGGCCACTGGGACTAGCTTTTTTCGGGATACAGGGACAGGTGGACAATGGTACGAACAAATCCTTTCTAACTTGGACAGTTCCTCCGGCTCGTTCGATTCCAGTAGTTTAAGTGCTGATATCGGTTTAATCGTTGTTGGGGTAGTCAGCTTCCTGCTTTTTCCGGTTGCTGAGGCTGCTATTTTATTTGCCATCCAGCATATTAAGAAAGAAGAAGAGTATACGATTAGTTCGGTTATTAAAGAAGCCTTCCAACGCTTCTGGCCGATGCTGGGCAGTTCGATTTTATTTGGACTTATTCTGTTTGGAATCATCTTGATTCCCATTCTGATTGCCGTTTTTTCAGGCGCTGCTCTAGCAGCTGCGGTACATCCTATTTTAGGGATATTGGCGGGAATTCTGTTGTTTATTGGGTTTGCGATCGGTGTCGGCCTGCTAATCACACGCTGGAGCTTTTATTTTGGATCAGTTGTCCTTGATAAGGTCTCACCGGGTTTCGCCCGCAGCTGGCGGCTGTCGAAGAAACGGACTTGGGCTTTGTTTGGTCTATATATTGTGTTTTACTTAATTGTTTCCATCATAAGCGTTGCCGTCCAATTAACATTTGGTGCGCTATTAGGGGACAGTGTTTTATTAGGCCTTATTTCCAATCTGGCATCATTATTTACGACGATGATTTTCTCGGCGGGCTATGGGGTCATGTATCTTGATTTAAAAACAAGAAATGATGCCGAGGATTTAAAGGAATTGATTGATGATTATCAGTCTATCTAAAAACCTATATGTTAGGTGATGGTTATGTTAAATGCAGTCAAAGCACGAGATGATCTTGGAGAGATTTTACAAAAACAGGAGTATCAAGTTTATTACAATCATTCTAAAGGGGTGATTGCAACTTGGTGGGAGAAGACCAAAGAGTGGATTGCCTCGCAACTGGAGAAATTGTTCCCTTCCATTCAATCGGCAAGTGGCGCTTCCAGTGCCATTCTACTTACGATTATTGTCATTGTTATTTTATTGTTAGGGGCCGCCGCCTTTATTTTGATTCGAAATACGAGACGAAATCGATTGGTCCGAAATCAGAAGCCGCTTCAATCAAAAGAGAGAAATTGGACGTACATAAGGCATTTGGAAGAGGCAGGAAAACTGGAATCCCTTGATGATTATACAGAATCGACAAGACACCTCTTCTTAGCTATGCTTCTTTACTTTCATGAAAGGGAATGGCTGGAGGCAAGGATATGGAAAACCAATTGGGATTACTACGATGAAATAAGAAAAGTGAGTCAGCAAACTGCTGAAGAATTTTACGAACTTGCCCACTTCTTCGAGGATGCGGCCTATGGAGAACGTAAGGTAAGTCCCGAAGAATATAAACCGTTTCGTACCAAAATCAGAGATATACTGGGAAGCAGGGGGGTGGAGAGTATTCAATGAATGCATCAAAAATCCGTGGATGGTTTTGGTTTGCCATCCTTCTCCTACTCTTTATAGGAGTTAGTTATTTCTCCTTTACACCGAAACCAAAAGTCTATCCGAATTACGTCTCCACCTCTCCTGCTCCTACTGGGACCAAGGCATTATTTACATATTTAAAAAAGGAAAAAGGCGTAAAAAGCTGGAACCATTCACCCAATCTACTACCTAATTGGGACAAAAACCAAATGCTTGTAATGGTCGGACCTGCTTTTACACCTGAAAAAGAGTTGATGCAGGCTTATGCAGATTATATGAATGCTGGAAATACGATCTTGTTATTACAAACAAATCCAAAAGGAATGTTTGATCTTGAAGCTGACTTTATTGAAAAGGATCATGCTGAAAGTGAGAATTGGACGAGGGTAAAGGATCAGAACCATAAATCTTACAAAGCAGAAGTGAATTCAGATGTTAGAATCCGTACTGTCAAGGGCGATGAACTTTTGCTGTCTGATCCGTATGGTCCGATCGCCATAAAAAGAACCTATGGAAAGGGACATTTAATCGCTGCCATTACCCCTGAGTGGTTGACCAATGATAAATTGCTGAAAAAAGACCATCTGCCACTTAGTTTTCAGCTTCTAAATCAAGACAATCCGGACACCCTTTTGTTTGATGAATATACGCATGTTGGGGAAAACGAATCGTCAATATTAACCGTTTATCCAATGTGGTTTTTGGTCCTCATTTTTCAAGGGATATTCTTGATAATGCTCTGGTTGTGGTATAAGGGGAAACGGTTTGGTCCATTGTTAAGCCCTCGGGAAGAGTGGGTCCGCTTTAGTGATGAAGGAATACAAGCGATTGCTGCCTGGTATTTAAAAGGCAGACGTTATCAAGATTCACTTCAAATCCAAGCCGATTATGTAAAAGTGCTGCTGCAGGAACACTGGCATGTTCCTTATAGTAAGGAGTGGCAGGACCTTACCCCTTATATTGAAAGAAAATGGATAAAAATACCTTCCCATGAGATGAAAACATTCCTAAACGGCTTAGCCGCCATTTTAAACAAGGAAAAAATCAATAAGCAAGAATATCTATTGTGGTCGAGAAAACTAGAGGAATTACGAAACGAGGTTGAATCATGATAACAGAATTAACATCTTTTTTAGAGAGATATGAAGATCGGATCCTAGGTCAGAGCCTTAATCTAAGACTCCTTCTTTCTGCCATTCTATCAGGCGGGCATGTCCTTTTGGAAGGAGTGCCAGGCACCGGGAAAACGCAAATGGTTCGAACGCTCGCAAATCTCTTGGGAGGCAGCTTTAACAGGATTCAGTTTACACCGGATTTATTGCCGAGTGATATTACCGGCAGTACGATTTATAACATGAAAGAAAGTACGTTTCATACCCTTAAGGGACCGATCTTTACCAATATCCTGTTAGCAGATGAAATTAACCGAACCCCTGCTAAGACACAAGCAGCGCTTTTAGAGGCAATGGAAGAAAAGCAGGTAACCATCCAAGGGGAAACCTATTATTTGCCGGATGTATTTTTTGTGGTCGCTACCCAAAATCCTATCGAATTTGAAGGGACATACCCACTTCCAGAGGCGCAGCAGGACCGTTTTTTATTTAAACTGTACATCGATTTTCCTTCCTTTGATGAGGAGAAGGAAGTATTGAAGATGGTAATTGAAAACAAAATGGAGGAAAATCCTCTAACAGCGATCTTGGATATAGAGACTTTTATAGCAATAAGAAAAGAAATTGAAAAAGTAACCGTTAGTGAGACGGTCTTAGGTTACATTCTACAGATCGTTCGTAAAACCCGAGAGTCAGAATCCATTCGCTTTGGGGCCAGTACGAGAGCTGGGATATCAATAGGCAAAGCAGCACGAGCCTGGGCCTATATTTCAGGGAGAGACTATGTGACGCCAGACGATATTAAGATGGTGGCCAAACCGGCGTTAAGACATCGGATTCAGTTATCTCCACATATAGAATTGGAGGGAGCAACCGTTGACCAAATCATTGAAGAGCTTGTGGGCTCGGTTCCTGTTCCAAGATAGAGGGATTTTGCCTGCCAAACGGTTATTATTCGTTTACCTCATAATTTCTCTAGTTTTCATAATAGGTGCGATGATTGGTCTCTCTTGGTCTTATGTTATTATTTTTAATTGTTTGGCCCTTTGTATGAGTTTAGTGGACTTACTATTTTCACCTAGTAAACAGCAGCTCAACTTTAACCGGACATTGCCTAAAGAAATGGAAAGAGGAATCCCTTATCCAATCGAGATTGAGGTTAGTAATTCCTCACCCTATTCTCTATCGTACCGATTGTTGGACGGCCTGCCACAATCCTTTGAAAGGCCATATCCACTGAAGGGACATATCCAAAAGGATTCTGCCGAAGTGATTATCTATCATACACAAGCTGCGATAAGAGGAAGCTATGACGTAAAAAAGCTGTATTTTCGCTATAGCAGCCGCTTTGGTTTATGGGAAAAACAAACAACCGTTTCATTGACGGCAACGGTTAAAGTTATTCCAGATTTAACCGAGACAAAACAATATTTAGAAAATGCTCAAGCCTTTTTAAAGTATGAAGGATTAAACATCCGCAGACAGAGAAGCGGTGTTGGTGATTTTTCAAAAATCCGAGAGTTTGTGGTTGGGGATGATCCGCGTAAGATTAACTGGCGGCAAACGGCCAAATTGAGGGAAGTCATGACAAATGACTATGAGCCCGAACACGGTAAATATATTACGATTTTAATTGATTCTGGCCGAATGATGGGGGCCGAATTGAAAAAGGGAAATCGGCTAGAAAAGGCGCTAGAAGCAGCCCTGACGGTTACGGCAGCAGCATTAAAAAAAGGCGATTTTGTTTCTGTTATTGGTTTTTCAAAGGAAATTCATGTCTTTGTTCCCCCTGCTAAAGGAATGGCTCATTTACAGACCATTCTGCATGCTATTTACAATCTTAAGGTGGACGCAGCTGAGTCAAATTATGGAGCTGTTTTACGGTATTTAGAAACGGTTCAAAAGAAACGAAGTCTGCTGCTCTTATTTAGTGATGTTCGCACTTTTTTACATGAGGAAAGTGCTTTAGTCTATTTGCAACGGCTTCGTCAGCGCCATTTATTTTTGATGATCGGCGTGGAAGATCAGACTTTATTAAAGAGGATAAAAGAAGTACCTGAGACGGTACAGCAAGCAATGGTAAAAAGTATTGCCCAGAAGCAAGTCATTATTAAAAAGCGGGTAAAGAACAAGTGGGAAAAACAGGGCCTCCAAATGATCGAGGCCCGTGAGGAAAAATTGGCTGTAACAGCCGTTTCTCATTATATTGAGATTATGAATCAAAATCTTTTATAGGCTGAGATTTGGCTAGTTTCAGTTTACCTATTAACACATATAGGATAAGGCTGGCAACGGTTAGGATCGCAACGATATATTTTGCTTCTAATGATATCTTTGCAGGTGTAATAAAGCCTTCGATGATTCCAGCAATCACAAACAATGGAATCGTACCCAGCAGCAGCTGAACGGACCGTTTGGAATGGCGCTTTAATTGCCAGCCTCTTGTGTATTGGCCAGGAACAAAGAGCTTATAGCCCATTAAAAGCCCGGCTCCGCCTGCGATAAAAATGGCTGTAAGCTCAATCATTCCGTGTGGAACAATATACGCCCAAAAATCATAGGATTTGCCGTGATGCCAAAATAGGGCTGCAAGTGCTCCAATCATGATCCCGTTATAGACCATTAAATAAACAGTGACCAACCCAAAGGTAATACCGCCAGCAAAGGCAAAGATGCCGACTTTAATATTGTTGGTCATAATACTCGCTGACATCAGGGAAGAATCAACGGCATCAGTTCCTTTTCCGAGTTTTTCTGGATCCACGCCTTTTGAAATTTCCGCTGGGAGGATCGAATATATATGGAGCGGGTCATTCATAACCGAAAGAAAGCTTCCGATCGCTCCAATTAAAAATAAAACCATCGCGGCCATGACAAATTTCCATTGCTCTAGCAGTAATCCAATAAATTTTGTGCTGAAGAAATAACGAATCTGTTTAAAGCTCGACACCTGGTCTTTGTATAATAGGTTATGCGCTTTTGAAACAAGGCCATTTAAATAGGGTGTTATTTCCTCATTAGGAAAATAAGTTTGACTATAGGAGAGATTTTGTGCGGCCTTTTGATATAATCGATGGAACTGTGTAATCGTTTCACCGGTATAGTCCCTTTTTCGTTCACTTAAAAGGGAAACGATTTGTTCTAGATGTTTCCAATCTTCACGGTGCATTTTGACAAATTGCTTGAGATTCATTCTGACACCTGCTTTTTTAGGACCTATGTAATTTTCTATACTTTTCTCCTTATTATAGAAAATTAATAGGAAAATAGAAACCATTACAGACAAAATCAACGAGATTTAAGGGGGGAATCTGATGACAGAAGATCATTTAGATATCAAAACACCAGAATATGTCGCTATTCAATTTAAGATTGCTGGGTTAGGGAGCAGAGCGGCCGCTTTTATTGTCGACCAGGTTGTACTCATGCTCGTAAATATAGTGACAATCGTGATTCTTTTTTTCGTTATGGATGGTATGGAATCGACACCTTTTTTTCTTAAGGAAAGTACCTTTCCAATTGCAGTTGTGGTGATTGGTTTGTTTATTTTAAATTGGGGCTATTTCTTTTTCTTCGAGTTTTTTTCTGGCGGCCGGACTCTGGGTAAGAAGGTGGTTGGAATTCGAGTCATTCAGGAAAACGGGCACAGTATTACATTGCTTTCCAGTTTTATTCGAAATCTCGTTCGGCTGATTGATTCGCTGCCAACTGCCTATTTTCTCGGTATTGTCATGATCTTTTTCCATCCTAAACATAAACGGCTTGGGGACCTTGTTGCAGGTACGATTGTCGTTCATGAACGAAAGGCCAAAAAGAAAAAGAAGCTTTCACCTATTGAAAAAGAAATCAATCTTAGAGGCCTTAGCCAAAATGACCTTGGATTGGATGAATGGACGTTAAAATCATTTACAGCTAAAGATTGGAAACTGGTCAGTACCTACGCCAGCCGTTTCCATCAGTTGCCAGTGGAGGAACGAAATCAGCTGACAAAACAGATTGCTGACCTTCTGCTGACTAAAACAGGAATCGACTTAGTCGAAAAAAAAGAAACAGAATTAGAAAATGATCTTCTTATTCTTTACTTAATTCTTAAGGAGGAATGGGAATTTGAGTTTTAGATTTTTTACTGTAAAAATTAGTATGAAATTCTACAAATAGCACATAATTCCTTTAGGGTATGACCAATATTAAAAGGAGTATGTCCATGCATTGGTATGAAAAATTAAATCAATATTTCCCGATTGAGGAAATGAAATCAAAAGAGCATATGGAAACTTTAATGAAAGAACGCTCTGATATCTATCATAAGGATGAAGGGCCGAATCATGTTTTAATGTATGTAGAGCTTGATAATTTTATTTTCATCGATTACCTTTATGTATCTAAAAATGCCCGTGGTCAGGGACTCGGTCATAAACTTATAGAAAAAATGAAGCACAGAGAGAAACCGATTATTCTTGAAGTGGAACCGGTGAACTATGAAGACAGTGATACAGCAAAACGGCTTCGTTTTTATAAGCGAGAAGGTTTTGAACATGCAGAGTCAATTGGATATGCACGGAGGTCTTTAGCTACATATGAAATTAATAAAATGGAAATACTTTATTGGGCTCCACATAATGAGTCAGAAGAAATCATATTTGATGCCATGAAAAAAACTTATAATTTAATTCATACCTATAAAGACAAACGCTTCTATGGCGAATCCTATCAACCAGTTGAAGAGGTACTGACTTTTAACGAAGAAACTGAAAATGAAAATATACTTGATAATTTATAGTATCCTCTGTGCTAGTCATTAGGAACAATAAAACTCAGCCTTTGTCATTATAAAAAGCCTGGCCTCACTCTTCTGGAGGTCAGGCTTTTTATTTTACTTCATAAATAACTTGATTTTTCCCAGTCCGTTCTTAACATTTGGATAACGGAACGGTATATCAAACTTTGTTGTTTGTTTAAGGACACTTTTTTGATGCGAGAACGTATCAAAATTCCCTTTTCCATGATAGGCTCCGATCCCGCTTGTTCCGACACCGCCAAACGGAAGGTATGGAGAGACAAAGTGATAAACAGTATCGTTGACACAGCCGCCCCCGAAGGAGACTTTATTTAAGACTTCCTCTTGGATATTGTTATTTTCGGTGAAGATATAGAGGGCAAGTGGTTTCGGATGGCTATGAATGCCCTCAATTACCTCTGATAAATCCCCATATTCCAGCACGGGAAGAAGAGGACCGAATATTTCATCCCGCATAATGGATTCTTCCCAGGTGATATCAGTTAAAACGGTAGGCTCGATTGTTAATCGTTCCTTATCGGTATTTCCACCCATAAATATTTGCCCATTGTCCAAAAATGAAGAAAGTCGATCAAAATGCCTTTCACTGACAATCCGCGTAAAGTCAGGATTCTTTAAAGGCTCTTTTCCATACAATTCAAGTGTTGTTTCCCTAAATTGCTTGAGAAACACATCTTTAATACTTTTATGAACATAAAGATAATCCGGGGCGATACAGGTTTGTCCCGCATTCGTAAACTTCCCCCAGGCAATCCGTTTAGCAGCCAATTTAAGATTGGCATCCTCATGAACAATACAAGGGCTTTTTCCACCCAGTTCTAGTGTTACCGGGGTCAAATGTTTTGCAGCTGACTCCATAATCATTTTTCCTACAGGTACACTTCCGGTGAAAAAGATGTAATCAAGCGGTTCATTCAGCAGGGCTTGACTTGTTTCGACGCCGCCTTGAACGACCGCAATATATTCCTCTAGAAAAATTTCTTTTATTATGCTCTCTAAGGCTTCGGATGTTTTCGGTGTTAATTCTGATGGTTTGATGATGGCACAGTTTCCAGCGGCAATTGCGCCAATTAATGGCGCCACTGCCAATTGAAATGGATAGTTCCATGGGGCGATAATCAAAGCCACACCATATGGTTCAGGATAAATATAACTGTTCGACCCAATATGGGTTACCGGTGTTTTAACCTTTTTGGGGGCTGCCCATGATCGCAGATGTTTCATCGTAAAACGTATTTCTTCCAAAACAAACCCGATTTCTGATGTGTACGCATCAAACTCTGATTTATTTAAGTCGGCTCTTAAAGCCTCCATTAGAGTTTTTTCATTCTTTTTAATGGCAGTTCGTAACTTTTGCAGGGCTTCAATACGGTAACCAACATTTTTAGTTGTTTCCGTTTTGAAAAATGATTTTTGCTTGTTAAGGAGAGAACGATAGGTCTCCATTCTTTAGCCACCTTTTTTTATTCCAACTTGAAAGAAAGATGCTATTCCTTTATGAGCTGGTAAAGTTGAAACATGTCATCCTTATGGAGAATTCGCGGAACAGGATAAAGGGGATTTGCTTCCGCAATGGCCCGTTCCACCATAACCGGAATATCAATTTCAAGAATGCCATTTACACTTTTAGGTATGTCCAGCCTCTCATTCAAATTTTTAATTGCCTCTATGAATTTCTCAGCATTTTGTGCAACGGAGTTCTCCGGGTCCGCAATGCCGACGACTTCTGCAAGTTCTGCTAACGGCTTATAGACAGAATCACCATAGTACTCATGGACATATGGTAAGATGATGGCATTTGCAAGCCCATGAGGAACCGAATAGAACCCGCCTAAGGTATGGGCAATGGCATGTACATAACCCACGTACGCTCTGGTAAAAGCCATTCCAGCCAGATAAGCCGCCTTTTGCATATTCGATCGTGCTGTAAGATTGGTCCCGTTCGAGTAGGCTTCATCGAGATTTTCAAAAATTAATTTTACAGCATCAATACTGTACTGCGTCGTATCCTTCGTATTACTTCTGCCGATATAGGCTTCAACCGCATGTGTCAAAGCATCAATCCCCGTTGCAGCGGTGATATGAGGGGGGAGTTTAACTGTTAACAAGGGATCTAATACGGCAAAATGCGGAATGAGTGATGTATCCATTATGGCATATTTTTCATGGGTTTTGCTATTAGAGACTACGGCAGCCAGGGTAGCTTCACTGCCTGTACCAGCTGTGGTGGGAATCGCAAAGAGGGGAGGGAGCTTCTTTAAAATTTTTAATAATCCTTTCATTTGTGGAATGGTTTTATTCGGTTTAACAACCCGGGCACCTACACCCTTCGCACAATCCATCGGGGAGCCTCCGCCAAATGCGACAATCGCTTGACAGTTATACTCCGAGTACATTTGGAATGCTTCTTCAATATTTTCGATTGTGGGATTCGGAACCGTTTTGTCATAGATTACTTACTTAATCTTTTCACCTTGCAGGTCTTCCAAAAATTCATTCATTAGTCCAATCGTGACGATTCCTTGATCGGTAACGATTAGAACGCTTTCAAGAAGTGAAAATAAGCTAGGAAAGATTATTCTGCTATTTTATTTTGACTTGAGCGGGATTAAGAAGTGGATAAAATAAAAAGCCTAGAACACTAGGCTTTCATCTTAGTATGGAAATTGTGAAGAATAGTTGTTAAATTGCTGATAGGCCTGATCAATTTTTTGTTGTTCTTCTGCCTCAAGCTTATACCAGCCATGCTGGAACATTAAGTTATACAGTTCACGGCTACTTTGATGTGTTTCATTAAGTATTTGCAGTAATTCTTGATGCAGCTGTTCATGGCTGGCTTCGCGAACTGCAATATTTAAGCTGTCAGTTAAATATTTGCAGGTACTAAGCGCATCATTAACATAGTCACGATCGTTCATTTCCGGACTTTTTACCTTTGGCAGTTCACCAGTTTGCGGATTGGCGATTTGATTCTTGTTTTGGTTTTGTTGTGATTGTTGGTTTTGCATCACTTAACCTCCGTTTTCTTTTTTGAAATTACTGTAATTGTGTATTAGGTAAGCTTGCTAAAGCTGCATTATTATCCACTTGTAGGTGACCAAGGATTCTTTGAAAATGATTTTGGTGCATTTGGCCGACTTTGTCGAGTGCTTGCTTAAATTGTGGATTTTGTACTTGCTGTGCCATAGAATGAAATTTCTTAAATGCAAGCAACTCCCATGACATTGCATCCTTTAAATATAAAAGATCCTTTGTGGTAATGGCTCTTGGCGGGTTGGGAATAGGCGGTTGATTATTTTGCATCATTTGCATAATAAAACTCCTTTGCTATTTTAGTTTTTAACAAATATAGAATTTGCAAAAGGGCGTGATTTTATGAAAAATACCACAGCCGCTTAAAAATAGAGAGGCTTTATTTGGATATAATAACGTTGAAGGTGAAGGTAACAAGACAGTCGGTCCGTTGAATTTAACGATGCGGAAGCATCACGCGATCAAGCAAGTGCATCAGGAAAATACGGAGCTGAATTTACTTTAACCGACAGTAAGGGTACAAGAAAAATTGAACGTAAAAAGGCGCCCTTTAGGTGTGCCATCTATATTCATGATGTGTGATAATTGATAAGGAAGAAGGCATATTCTGTGGGAACAGAGAAAATACATACTTTTAAATTTACAATGGAAGATACAAATGGAAAACTTGAAGTTGAAGGAGAACTATCTGGAGAAACAATAGTTCCAAATTATGATGATCTGAAATTTAAAGCGATTATTGCATTACTTAATTCTATAGATAAACAGAACTTTATCATAACAGATAATCTTCCATTATTTGATACGTTTGTAACTGAAATCGAGGAAACCATAATTGAAGTCTCAAAGTACGAATCATTTCAAGGAAAGAATACTAAAAGAGAATGAACATCCTAAATTTTAGCTAATGCCAATAATTTAGAACTATATTGGACGACAAACTGCCTCAAAGCATGAAGTATATCCGTTGTCAATTTTATGGAAAGGCTCATCATTTTCCTAAGGTGCATACCATAGCATAACCAGAGCAACAGCTATGGGATCCTCACGCTGGGCATCAGTTTGGTCCAGGGATTTAAGTTATGAGTAGATTCAGATAACCATTGATTCTAAAACCATGAATTCTATTATTAATCAGTAGGTTGTTATAACCAAACTTGGTAAAACAGTAGACAAACAAAAAAAGGCGGATGGGATAATCATAACCCTATCTGCCTTTCTTTAATTTATCAATATTGTCTTTTATTTTCTCATTTAAATTTAATAGTAAACTTTCATCTCTATCCCGTTTTGGCAATGTTCCAGAGGGCTTATCGGTTAAAAAAGGGCTTTTCTTCTTTTTTACTCCCACATGATCATCTCCCATACAAATCCCTGTCCATATATATACTGTTGGTATGGTCAAATTATGTAGGTTTTAATCAAAAAAGACAGGAATTATTCCTGTCTTATCATCTTATTTTGCGTAACGGCTATCTTTTAAGCGATCTACAGCTTCGTCACTTCTCTTAAATAATTCCCGTGTATACAATGATGGAGAAGTTCGTGGAATTGTTCGAGTAGCCTTCTCTTGTAAAAAAGGAGACTTCACTCTACCGCTGCGTCTTCCAACTATAGTTACTACATTTGCTTCTGATTTGTTCGTACGCTCTGGCATATAATCCACTCCTTTCCTATCTTTACCCTCATTTTATCAAACCTACACTTGTTTATCTACAATGTTTGCCAATTCGTTTGTTCTTCTTGTGTTTTTTTCAACCAGCTATGGATCAAAGCCAGATTAATGATGTGATCTATATCTATATCCAGCACATGTTCTTTTTCCGATTCGATCGAAATGACTACTGGAAAAACTTTTTCCAGGTAGGGGATAAGAACTGTTTGCTTGTTAATATGGACCACAGTATTGTCATTGATGGATTTCATTTGTTCTTCAGTAAGATTGATTCCAAGTACTGTACCAACCTCTTGTTTAAAATGAGTGTCATGATCCTTCTTGAAGACGGTAATCTCTTGTCTGCAAGTTTCACCATATGAAAATAAAAAATCCTCTAAACTCTCCCGATAACTTTCTATTTCAGCCCATTCCTGCGTTTCAAAAGAGGATATTTGGATCATGTCCAGAAGATATGTAAATTGTAAACTTCTATTCTGAGTTTGAGCAATGACTTTCTTCATTTCTTCATTGACACTTTCAACTTCATTGATTTGTTCCATTTCAGCCCCGCCGATTTTCTTGATAGATGGAGTAAGAAACAAGGCTAAATCAATAAAAATGAACATTCCTGCTAACAATGTATAACGTTGCCACTCTGTCACATCAAAACCGGTTTGATTGAGGAGCAGAACCACCCCAACAATAAACAAGAAATACCATGTTCTGCGAAGATTTTGTTTATGGCTGGTAAAAAAGTCTTTAAAGGCCCAACTTATGTAGAGGATGACAGCTGAAAATACAGTAAGTATAAACCACTTGTTTTCCTGGGTGTAGGAGAGGATGGTATCTTGCCAGATCATCTTTACAAAAAGTAGAATAATTACAAGAATGAGAGGGATTACTATTTTTATAATGATTATGCAGTGGGGTTTCTTATACCATTTTTCAGGCACCTCTTGATTCCCTTCCATAATTCACCTCCTCTATGAGTATATCATATTCTGGCAGGTTTACCTCTCAATGAATTTTATCATATATAATCGAATACTTTATGTTGAACACAATGAACGCAGGTAGTTTTTATAGATATTCAAGCGGTTTTCATAGATAGGGATGGAACGATTAGTGGAAGTAAGGAAGCAATTGAAAAACCAAAAGGGGAACGAAATATGAAGGAACTTAAATATTTAAAAGATTATAAGCATAATGAGGATCTTAGAAAAAGTTTCAATGAACTTGCTGCGAAGGTATTTGGCATTAATTTTGAAGGTTGGTACCAAGTAGGATTTTGGAATAACCGATATATCCCTTTTTCTTATATTGATGATAGTAAAGTTGTCGCAAATGTTTCGGTTAACGTTCTTAATTTAGTTATTAATGGTGAGAAAAAAAATGCATTACAGATTGGCACAGTTATGACCCATCCTGATTATCGAAAGAGAGGCCTTTCTGCCAGTTTAATGAACAAAATACTAGATGAATATGAGAATGAGTACGATTATATGTACTTATTTGCCAACCAAACGGTTTTAGATTTTTACCCAAAGTTTGGGTTTAAGCCAGTTAATGAATATCAATTTTCCATGCAATTTACACCGAGTCAAGCAGATGTTTCTGCTATTCGGAAACTTAATGGTCACAATACCGAGGATCTTCATTTTATTTATGAATTTGCGGCCGACAGATTACCTGTATCTAAACTGTTTGGAATGGAAAATACACAAGGGGTTTTAATGTTTTACTGTATGCACGTTTTTAACAACGATGTTTATTATCTAGAGCGTGAGGATGTTATCGTAATCTATAAAAAGGATGAAAATCAAATTGATATTTTTGATATCATTTTTAAAAAGGAAATTAATATTCAAGATATTCTTTCTAAAATAACTGATCGAGAAATCAATAAAATTGTTTTTCATTATACCCCCGAT
>NZ_JBALPZ010000042.1:143410-150863 GCF_036965645.1 Neobacillus drentensis | reverse complement strand
ATTATAATGGGGACGATCATTGAATTTACATTTAAACAAATTATGGAGTCCAATCTAAAGCATGAAATTGGCACGAAAGCTTTATCGGTTGCGCAAACCATCGCAAATATGCCGGATATTCAGGCAGCGTTTACTTTAGATAATCCTTCCGCACACATTCAACCGATTGCCGAAAACATTCGGAAGAAGGTAGGTGCCGAATTTATTGTGGTTGGTAACCGGAACGAAATACGTTATTCCCACCCAAATCAAAATAGAATCGGTCAAAAAATGGTCGGCGGTGATAATGGGAGAGTATTTAAAGGAGAGTCAGTCATCTCAGAATCGACGGGTACACTTGGTCCGTCCTTAAGAGGAAAAGCCCCTATTTTTAGCGGTGGGAAAGTAATCGGAGTTGTTTCTGTTGGATATCTGCAAACAGACATTCAAAGAGAGGTCTCGAAATTACAGCAGAAGATTTTTGTAGCTACTTTAATCATTTTGGCAGGGAGTCTAATTGCTGCGGTACTAATCTCTCTAAATATTAAAAGGGCCATTTTTGGATTAGAACCGAAAGAGATTGCCTGGATGTACCAGGAAAAGCATGCGATCCTTGAGTCCATTCATGAAGGAATCATTGCCATAGATACGGATAGTCGTATTACAGTTGTAAATGAAACGGCACATTCTATTTTAGGCGTGCCGAATGATGTTCTTTTGCGAGGTAAAAGAATTGAAACAGTGCTTGAAAATACACAATTATATGAAGTAGCTAAATCAGGAAAGGCAGAATATGATCAAGAAATTATCATTAACGGGGATATTTATTTGGCCAACCGGATTCCCATTTTTAATAAGAAGAGAGGTGTAATAGGAGCGGTTGCGAGCTTTCGAAATAAGTCAGAGCTTGCCTATTTACTCAAAGAATTATCTCATATTAAAGCCTATGCGGAGGGGCTGCGGGCTCAAACTCATGAATATTCTAATCGGCTTTACACTCTGCTTGGCCTCATTCAGCTTGGGTCCTATAAAGAAGCGATTGATTTTATTTCAAAGGAAGTGGATGTTGCCCAAGGGTTCATACAATTTCTGATGAAGGAGATACCCGATCCGATTATTGCTGGGTTTATTTTAGGAAAGGTGAGCCTTGCAAGTGAGCTGAAAATTGATCTTACTATAGATCGAGGCAGCAGTTTTAAAGATGTTCCGGCTGAGATTGATAGAGACATGTTAGTGACCATTATTGGCAATCTTGTTAACAATGCCTTTGAGGCAGTGAGAGAGTGTGAAAAGGATGAAAAAAGAGTCTCACTTTTTTTAACGGATCTTGGAAAAGAACTTATTATTGAAGTGGAAGATAATGGAGTAGGAATGGAGTCTGGGGTTCAGGAGCAAATATTTAAACCTGGCTTTTCTACAAAGAAGAAAAGCAGTAATTCTGGTATTGGGCTTAGCTTGGCGCAAAAAGCAATCCACGACTTAGGCGGCTATCTAACCTTTTCTTCAACAATGGAGGAAGGTACGATTTTTACAGTGGCGATACCAAAAAGCAGGGGGTCGTTAAATGAAGGGGAACAGAGATATAGAAGTATTAATTGTTGAAGATGATTTAAGGATTGCAGAGATTCAGAAACGATTTCTAGACCTAATCGATGGCTTTCAAGCTGTTGGCATTGCAGCGAACTATGTAGAAGCGAAAACACTAATGGACGTTCTACAGCCAGATTTAATACTCCTTGATGTTTATTTTCCTGATATGAACGGGTTAGAATTATTAAAAGAAACAAAGATACATCCAAAACAAATAGATGTGATCATGATTACGGCAGCAAAAGAGATTGAAAATGTCCAATCAGCGATTCGGTTAGGTGTATTTGATTACATTATTAAACCGGTCGTTTTTGAACGGTTTAAACAGTCGTTACAAAGGTATAGGGAGTACCAAGAGAATCTATTAAAATTAAGTAAAGAAAACTCTCATGTTTCACAGCTGCAAGTAGACAAACTATTATGGAAAGAGAACGATAGTACCAGTAATGATAGGGTTTACTTGCCGAAGGGGATTGACCCTCTCACTTTAGAAAAAGTTATTGAAGTCCTCGGAAAGGTAAAAAACGGACTTACAGCAGAAACGGTTGCTAAAGAAGTAGGTGTTAGTCGTACAACCGCAAGAAGATATTTGGAACATCTAGTATCGATTGAAAAAATAGAAGCGGACCTGTCTTATGGCACAGTTGGGCGGCCGGAACGGGTTTATCTGCTTGTAGATAATATGCTTAACAAACTTGCAGAGTAATCTATTGAACAGGGTGATGAAATGCGAATCAATTTTTTAGAACATAACTATAATGTTGACTTTGATCCTAATAATCGCAAGTTTATTACATCATCCGGCGCTCTAGGGCTTCTTCGTGAAGTGCTTGTGAAAAATTTAGGAATTGACCGCATGAGGGGATTCCTTAATCGATTTGGCTGGGAAATGGGTAAAAATGATGCTCAGAATGTGATGAAATCAAGCTTAACCCTTGATACATTATTGAAACAGGGTCCCATCTATCATACATCAAATGGTCATATTAGCGGTACCACCTATGAAGGGTTTGTCGAACTCGATGAACAAAATAGGGTAATTTCTATCTATGGAACGGGTACATGGGAAGATTCATTTGAGGTATACGAACATGTTAATCGTTTTGGAAATTCAAAAACTCAAGTATGTAATACATTAGCAGGTTACGCAAGCGGTTACATGTCGACGATTTGCGATCAAGAGGTTTTAGCCAAAGAAATAACTTGCATTGGGAAGGGCGACAAAGAATGCCGCTGGGTCATAAAAACACTTAAAGATTGGGATAGTGAAATTGAAGATGAACTTCATTATTACCATGAAGATCCCATTGTAAAAGAATTGAAGGATACCTATGAAAATTTAATGGAACAGAAGGATTTCAATATAAGGTTATCAAATTTCCAGAGGAAATTAACAGAAGAAATAGCTAATGGAGGTAATTTACAAACCATAACAGATATGGTATATGACGAAGTTGGTATTCCAATTATAATTGAGGATACAGATTTTCAAATCTTATCGTATTCTGGATTAAGCCAAAGTGATTCTTTAAAGCTTGAGGAAGACATCATTAAATTTATTGGTAACCATTTCCCTATTAATGTTTACGAAAAACAGCCGAAACTGCAATTGCCATTTAATAAAAAATTTGTTACAACATCAAATCAAGAACGTCTGATAATGCCAATTATTGGTCAAAAAAAAATAATTGGATATTGCTGTTTTATTTATGTAGAAGGAATGAAGTGTAAATTAGAGAATGATAGCTTGTTATTAGACAGAATTGCAAATGCAGCATCGCTTATTTTTTTAAATGAAAAAATCAGCTTTGATTCTTTTGAGAGAATGAAAGGGAATTTCTTAGAACAATTGTTAAATCAAGACTTTCATTCGAGACATGAAATACTTCTTAAAGGAAGATATACTGGGCTAGATCTTAGCATGCCCTATTTTCTAGCAGTATTAAAATTTGAAAAAAAGCATTTCATCATTGAGAATGAATTTCTTTTCCATGAGCAGGTTCTAGAGTTAACTTATCAGTATTTTAATAAAAATAGAAAAAAAATCCTAATATGCCAGCGTGAAGGAAATCTCATTTTATTTATAACAAAGGGACATGAAGATAATACCAAAATTAAAGATATTTTGACTGATTTTCACAACTTCTTAAAAAGAAATGAACCTAAATGTGAATATAAAATTGGCATTAGTAACGAAGGAAGAGAAATTGAAAATCTGGCCCAATCATACCAAGAAGCAAAGGTCGCTCTTCAACTTATCACAACAAGTAAGATTGTATTGTTTGAATCTCTAGGAATCGTTGGTGTACTGATTAATTCCAACAACATACAGGCGATAAAAATGATTGCCAAACAAGAGCTTGGCTCATTATATGACCTAACCGATCCGAAAAAATTGGAATTAATTAAAACTTTATATGTCTTTTTACAAAATGGGGGAAGGCTTGAGCATACAGTGAATGACCTAGCATTATCATTGAGTGGATTAAGGCATAGGTTAAAAAAAATAGAGACATTAATTGAACGTGACCCACGGAATCCAATAGGTGCCCATAACCTATTATTAATACTTGAGACTCTTGTTTCTTTAGGAGAATTAGAATTTTCATAGACCATTCAGAAGTTACTGAATGGTCTTTTTTTTATCCAAAATGAACAAAATCATGTAGTAAAACTGAAGTTTTTGATTGGTTTCTGTTCTAGTCAGAATATTAAGAATCCAATAAGATTACATTGTAAGGGTTTTGGAAGCGGTTACTCTATCATTTTTATCAAATCTATTTGGGAGGAAGAAATCTATGTTTACTCCAGAAATTGCAAAATTAGGTCATATTGCCTTAGTTACCCCAAACCTTGAAAAATCACACTGGTTTTTCCAAGATGTTATAGGGTTAGAAGAGACAGAAGTAAAAGATGGGATACATTACTTACGAGCTTGGGGTGATTTTGAACACCATACACTTTCACTTCGTGCAGGTGATCGTGCACATGTTGACCATATCGCCTGGCGGACAAAGCGGCCCGAAGATGTAGAAGGATTTGCAGATTTATTAGGTAAAGCTGGAACAAAAGTAGAGTGGGTGGAAGCAGGTCAAGAGGCTGGACAGGGCAGGGCGATTCGTTTCCAATTGCCTAGTAAACATCCATTTGAAATTTATTATGATGTAGAAAAAACAAAAGCACCTAAAGAATTAAAATCAACTTTAAAGAATCAGACCTATAAATCATGGCGCAAAGGAGTTTCACCCCGTCGTATTGATCACGTGAATGTAGCAACTAACTTGGATCCTGGCGGAATTCATACCTGGCTGTCTGAAAATCTAGGCTTTAAAATGCGCGAATATATTAAAATCCCAAACGGTCCAGTGGTTGCAGGTTGGATGAGTGTAACCCCTCTTGTTCATGATATCGCTGTAATGGGTGACACCACCAATGCAGGGCCAAATCGCCTCCACCATCTTGCCTATTGGTGTGATAATGCGCAAGACATATTGAGGGCTGCCGATATATTGAGCTAAGAGAGGATACAATTTAAAGGGCCCGGAAAACATGGAATTTCCCAAGCAATGTACATTTATGTGAAAGATCCAGGAAGCGGACACCGGGTTGAATTATTTTCAAACAGTTACTTAATCTTCGAGCCAGATTGGGAGCCAGTGGAGTGGACACCGGAAGATATGGATCGTGGACTTACGTATTGGGGTGAAAATGCCGTAATCGGAAATGAAGAAACAACTGAGGCTTAATTCAATAAGAGGAAGGAGCTATAACCGAAATGGGTTCATATAAAACTAAGAAAATAATGACTGGACACTATAAGACATTTTATTGTGAGGGAGGAGAAGAAAATTTAGAAACTATTATCTTCCTTCATGGATCTGGTCCTGGAGCAACATCCGAAACGAACTGGAGGAATATACTACCAGAATTAACTGACAGCTATCATGTTATCGCACCGGATATGTACGGGTTTGGGAGTACGGACCATCCTGAAAATCCGCCTAAAAGTTTCTGGGAATGGACTAATTGTCGTGTTGAGCAAGTTTTGGCTTTAATGGATAATCTTAAAATTGATAAGGCAAAACTAGTTGGAAATTCGATGGGTGGATACGTTTCACTTAATTTAGTGATGTCAGCGCCTGAGCGCTTTGAAAAAGTGTTACTTATGGGGAGTGCAGGTGGTGAAGTATCGCCAACACCTGAAATTGGAAGAATGATAGGTTTTTATCGAAATCCAACCCATTCTGCTCTTGAAAATTTAACAAAATGGTTTGTTTATGACGAAAAGAGTTTAGGAGAAGAATTAGAAACAGTGTTACGCGAGCGTTTTGATATGGTGATGCGTCCTGAAATTCGGAGGTCTTATCTAAGCAATATGTTTCCAATGGCACCTGGCGAAAACATTATTCCTCCGTCTGCTTTAAGACGAATGGATCAGCCTTTCTTATTATTACATGGCTTTGAAGATCGATTTGTGCCTAAAGAAAGCAGTCTTTCCTTGTTGCAGCATTTGCCAAATGCCCAGCTTAATTTATATAAAAGCTGCGGTCATTGGATCCAAATTGAAAAAAGAGACAGTTTTTTAAAAGTTCTTAATCAATTTTTTACAGAAGATTAATAGTGAATATGTGTAAGGTTGTAATATTAATTCGCAAAATAATAAAAAAGAGGTGTTACTATGGCAAATAGTGTACTAAAAGCTAATCAAGAGGTAATCGAGAAGCTGCTCGCCGATGCTGAAAAGGTCGGAATACTTGCCTTTGAGGAAGCAGTAGAAGCAGAAAAAAATGCAACGTTTTCTGAGAAAGTTATAAATGCCTTTAAAGAAACTGAAATACCTAAGTTACTTCTTCCCCAAAAATATGGTGGGCCACAAATAGACTTTAAAACTTATACAAAAATCATTCGGGCTGTTGCAAAACACAGTATTTCAGCCGCATGGCTAACCTATTTTTATCCTCTTCATAATACACTGTTGGCTTTTCTACCAGAAAAGGGAAGAGAGGAAATCATTCGGCAAGGTGGTCTAGTGGCTGACGTTTTTGCACCTATAGGGAAAGCTGTAAGGGATGGGGAAGGTTACAGGATTACAGGCACCTATAATTTTGCAAGTGGAGTCCTGTATGCGGATTGGGTAGGTCTTGGTCTTATGATGGAAATGTCGGAAAGTGTGGGACCAGAGTTTTGTATGTTCATTTTGCCAAAGTCAGATGTTAAGATTGTGGAAAATTGGAATACGCTCGGGCTTAGAGCAACGGGAAGTAATCAGGTTATAGCAGACAATGTGTTTGTTCCATTTGAACGGATTGTAAGGCTGACCGTTGCTAATACAACTGGCAGACCTCCTGAGAAGGACTATGATAAGGATTATTTATTCTACGACCTGCCTTATTTTTCTGCATTTTATGTTGGATTTGCAAGTATTGCTCTTGGTGGTGCAGAGCGGTTGCTTGAAGAATTTAAAAAACGTACAGAAAAGCGGGTTAGAATTGAAGGAGAACTTGAAAAAGAATCTCCCCGAAGCCAGCGGGTATTGGCGGAATTGACTACGAAATTCTATACTGCCGAAGGTTTAATGGAGAAATATATTAGTATGCTTGAAAACTATCAATGGGATGGTGGTGTCGGTCCTGAGGAATTCTTTGCGATTAGAGCTAAAATTATCAGTATTGTTACCGAGATTACTACCAAAGTATTGACAACACTTGGTGGTGCTGCTGTTTATAAAGGGGATACCGTAGAACAATTTACAAGAGATCTGTTGACGGTTGCTACCCATAAGGTACTTCTTTATGAAGATTCAATTGATGCGTTTGGAAAAACACTTTTTGGTTTTGAAACATTCACATTAGGCTAATATTCTTAACAATAAATTCAAGAAATT
>NZ_JBALPZ010000042.1:73593-143346 GCF_036965645.1 Neobacillus drentensis | reverse complement strand
ATTTAAAAAAGTTTCAATATATTTTGTGAAAATGTAAATCTACTAAATCATCAAATTTGAGGAAATTCAATAGACCTTTTAGTGTACGATGTAGGTATTCTTTCCATTTTCTATCCACTATAATGAAGGTACAAAATTCAGAACATTCACAAAAATTTTAATTGTGTTTTTTAGTAAAGAAACTATTTCTTTAGGTAATTAATGGAAGCGATTACAAGAAGGGGGTGGATAATGGAGAATGATTTGAATGCTTCAAGGATTTTACATAAATAGTCCAGTCTAATAGATTTTCAGTTTCTATTAAAAAAGGGGGCATTATGATGAATAAGTTTCTAAAGAAATATAGTGCAATAGCCTTAATTGTAGTTCTATTATTGGCATTATCAGCCTGTAATGCAGAAAGTACAGGAGGAAACAAAGCGAACAATGGGAATGTCATTAAAATAGGTGCTATTTTTGCTGAAACTGGACCGGCATCAACATTAGGAAAAACACAAGTAAATCTAGTAAAGCTGCTTCAAAAACAATTAGATGATCAAGGTAAAATTAAAGGAAAGAAAATCGAAATTGTCATGCAAGATTATGAAACAGACGATACGAAAGCAGTGGTCGCAGCAGATAAGCTGATATCAGATGGCGTAGTCGCTGTAGTGGGGGCAACTCAAGCTAGTACATCCATGGCCATTTTACCTAAGATTACGGCTGCTGGATTACCATTAATGACGGTGGCACCAGTAAAGCCTGACGCTAAGGGAATCTTCCAAATGGCTCCAAGCAATTTAACTAATGCAAATTTAATTTTAAAATTCTTAAAGAAACATAACATTTCGAAAATAGCATGGATTAATGCCCGCGATGGATTTGGTGTCGACGGCCTTCCGTCATTCGAAAAGGTAGCAAAAGAAAACAACATTGACATCGTAGCACATGAGGAATTCGATGCTACAGCTACAGATATGACTGTTCAATTAACTAATATTCGTAAGAAAAATCCACAGGCAGTGATTGTTTGGTCAAGAACACCGGGGGCTGGAATTGTTGCCCGCAACTTTAAAGCACTAGGTTTTGATATTCCAATGATTCAATCATCTGCTTCTGCGAATCAAGGCTTCTTGGACCAAGTGAAAGATAATAATGAAAATCNNTATGTTATTGGAAGTAAATTAAGTGTAGTCGACCAATTACCTGATGGAGCGCAGAAAGAGCGTTTAGAGAAATTCCGAGAAGACTATCGAGCTATGTTTAAGAGTGACCCTGATAACTTTACTGCCCATGCTGCCGACGGGTTCAACCTAATAATTGAAGCAATTAAAGCCGGAAATACCACCTCTAAGGATATTCAAACCTACTTGAAAAAGAAAGCAGGAAAATATGAAGGGTTAACCGGTACATTTGAATTACAATCTGATTATGTAGGTCCGTATGAAGATGGGTTTGCAGTTCTCGGAATTGAGAACAATCAATGGAAGTATGAAGAGTAAGAACATGCTAAATTCATGACAAATTGATAATCTTACCAATAGTAAAAATCAATGGCAGAATCTTAGGTTTCTGCCATTGATATTATGGAAGGAGTTCGGCGATGGATTTACTCATGCAATATATTGTAACGGGTTTAACCGTAGGAAGTATATATGCTTTGCTGGCGATAGGATTTGTCACCATCTATAACATTACTGGAATCTTAAATTTTGCCCAAGGTGAGTTTGCCATGATCGGGGCTTTGACTTGTATTACTTTGGTTAATACAGGTTTACCTATGTTTGCTTCGATACTAGCAGCCATTCTTATAACGGCTGTAATCGGACTTATTGTCGAAAGAACGGCCATTCTCCATGCGCGAAATAAGTCCGTTATCATTTTAATTATTATTACGATTGGATTATCCACCTTTTTAAAAGGAGTGGGTCTAATCGTTTGGGGCTCTAATCCTAAACAGCTCGCTCCGATTTTTCAGGCCAAGCCCATTCAATTTATGGGGGCTGTCATTAATCCTCAAAGTATCTTCATCTTTATTGTTTTGTTTATTCTATTAGCGGCTTTATATGTGTTTTTTGAAAAGACTTATATCGGATCCGCCTTACGAGCGAGTGAAAAAAACCCTCGGGCTGCAAAACTCATGGGAATTAATACGAGTACGATGTCTGCCCTTGCTTTTACTCTTGCAGCAGCTTTAGGGGCAATTGCTGGAATTATGATTGCACCAATTACCGATGCCACTTATGAAATGGGCTTTCTTATAGGCGTAAAAGGTTTTGTCGGGATGGTAATCGGTGGAATGCATAGTATTCCAGGTGCTGTAGCGGGAGCATTAATCGTTGGATTATTAGAAACTTTTTCCGGTGCATTTGTATCCACCTTTTATAGCGATGCGATTACGTTTACCGTTTTAATCCTCGTTTTGTTTTTTAAACCAAATGGGATTTTTGCCAGAGCTTCTGGCGAAAGAGTTTAGTAGGGAGGTATATAGATGTCGAAATTGGAAAACGCCTTGTATGGCAGCCGCTTGAAACCGTTGATTTTTATAATTGCGCTAGTTTTGGTTTTGCCATTAGTAGTGAACTCGCCTTATATATTTACAATTTTAATAATAATAGGCATTTATTCGATCGTTTCATTTGGCTTATGTCTATTGATTGGTTATGCAGGACAAATTTCCCTTGGCCATGCGGCCTTCTTCGGGATCGGCGCCTATACTTCAGGAGTGCTTACAACTCATTATCAAATTTCCCCTTGGCTTGCTATTGTCATTGGGATGGGTGCCACCTTTTTCATTGCTTACGTTATTGGCATTCCTATTTTAAAGCTGAAAGGACATTTTCTTGCTCTCGCCACTCTTGGAATTAATATTATATTCTATATTTTGATTTTGGGTCTCGATCAGTTTACAGGTGGAGCAGCAGGTTTAGTTGGCATTCCAACTTTATCATTATTTGGCATTCCTTTAATAGACAAAGTCTATTTCTACTACTTTGTTTGGGCATCCGCTTTCGTCATTCTATTATTATCATTAAATATTGTTCGTTCGCATGTAGGCAGAGTATTAAGGAGTATTCATGATAGCGAAATTGCAACCGAGACCCTCGGAGTTCAAGTTGCTAAATACAAAGTAGCTATTTTTGCATTAAGTGCAGCCTTTGCGTCACTCGCCGGAAGTATTTATGCCCATTATATTACCTTTGTTGCTCCGCCTACATTTTATATCACCAAATCTATTTTATTTTTAATCATGGTAATGGTTGGAGGCGCGAGCTCTATTTGGGGAGCTATCCTGGGGACTACAATTATTATGTTTTTAAATGAAATGATCCGCTATGTTGGTCACACTTATTTTGGGATTAGCGGAGAAGTAGAAATTGTTGTTTACGGATTAATAATAATCTTAATAATGATGTATGTACCAAAAGGACTAATGCCAGTTTTCTCGCAGTTCTTTAAAAGATTTGAAAGTAAAAAGCAAATAGCTGCAAAGGAACACAAAGAGATAATTACTGAAAAAGGAGTATGACATGGCAAATTTATTAATGGTACAGGGGTTAACCAAACAATTTGGTGGTGTTACAGCAGTTTCAGATGTCAGTTTTGAGGTTGGAAAAGGAGAAATTGTAGCGGTAATCGGACCAAACGGAGCGGGTAAAACCACACTATTTAATATGATTTCCTGTTTTCTGCCACCGACTACTGGAGAGGTATTTTTTAAAGGTAACAAGTTAACAGGTAAGAAGATTCCACAGTTAGCCCAATTAGGCATGTCACGAACATTCCAGAATCTGCAGATATTTGACAATATGACAGTTCTCGAAAACGTCATGATGGGGGCGCATGTTAAATTAAAAACCAATGTTCTAAATGCAGCGTTCCGAATGCCTCGAATTACAAAAGATGAAAAAATAGCCTATGATTTGGCTGTAGACGTTATAAAATTAGTAGAATTAGATGATTTAATGTATGAAAAGGCCGGTCAATTATCATATGGATTGCAAAAACAGTTGGAATTTGCCAGGGCTATTGTTTATGACCCCGAATTAATTATGTTAGACGAACCAATGGCAGGATTAAACGATTCCGAAACAAACAGAATGGCTGGTTATATACAAGGCTTAAAATCAAAGGGTCACTCCTTCTTATTTGTTGAACATAAGATGGCTACCGTAATGGAGCTGGCGGACCGGATTGTTGTTCTGGACTTTGGGAAAAAGATTGCAGAAGGAACACCGGAAGAGATTCAGAAGAATGAGATAGTAATTGCTGCTTATTTAGGTGAGGAGGCCGTTTAATGTTAGAAGTCAAAGGTCTTTGCACCCATATTGGTAAAATTCAAATTCTTCATGATATCGATATTGAGGTAAATAAGGGAGAGATTGTTTCGATTATAGGTGCCAATGGAGCGGGGAAAAGTACACTCTTAAATACGTTGGCCGGGCTTTATCGTCCGACCGCTGGTACGGTGATACTGGAAAATGAAATGATTAGCGGTTTACCGGCTTTTAAAGTGGTAGCAAAAGGTCTAAGCCTTGTTCCTGAGGGAAGGCAAATTTTTTCAAGTCTTTCCGTAAAAGAAAATTTAATGCTAGGTATGTTCTCAAAGTATTATAAAGAGAAAAAACATGCAAATGAGAATTTAACTAGAGTCCTCGATATGTTTCCGGGCCTAAAAAAACATCTGGATAATCTTGGAGGAAATTTAAGCGGCGGCGAGCAGCAAATGCTGGCCATTGGCAGAGGATTAATGTCTAACCCAAAAATTATTTTACTAGATGAACCATCTATGGGGCTTGCACCAAAAATAGTGAATGAAATATTAGAGACGTTAATGGTCATTAAAAAAGAGTTAGGAACAATGGTTATTTTAGTGGAACAAAATGTGAAGGCAGCACTACAAGTGACTGACAGAGCCTTTGTGTTAGACCAAGGGAGAATTATTCTTTCTGGTTCACGAGAGGAAATTAGTTCTAATCCCCAGGTGATGTCTGCTTATCTTGGGATCAAAGCGAATAGTGCCTGAAATTCAAATCCCGAGGAGTAGCTCTTTGGGATTTAATGTTTTGTTAATTATTATGAATATTAATATTTTTCAAAAATTAATGATTATATTAAAATAGAAGTAAGAAGAAATTGGGATGAGGGGATTGGATTATGCCTTACATGAACAAAGATCGCTTAATGAAAAAATTGGAGAATCATTTACGTTCAACAGCAAGACAACTCATTAAGTTTGATACCGAAGAAGAGGTTCTTCAATATTTAACAGCAGCATTCCGCTCTGAATTATATTGTGATTTTGTAGGTGTCATTCAAAATGAGGGAAGCCGCTATGTCATCAAAGCTTGGAGCGGCAATCAATCTGCAGTGACTGAAGCTTTCCCATTAGAAATAAATACTTGTTCCCCAAAACTTCTCCAACAGAGTTTAACATACGAAAGAGCGGATTCTCCTGAAACATGTCAAATGTCTAATATACTTAAAGAAGCTAAGGTTAAAACTTGGTTCACCGTTCCATTAAATGATAACGATTTCAATTTAGGTTTTTGTATTGTTGGTTTTTTAAACTATGTGCCACTTCTTGATATGGAGACCCATTTTGAAGAATTCGGTAAGGATATTGCTGTTGCAATGGCGATGGCCCGTGAGAAAAAATCACAATTGAACAAGATGGAGGGCATCGAATGGCTCAGCAAGAATTTATCCCTTAATGCACCGATCGAACAGCAAATGGCCGAGTTGACCTTAAGGGCTGGTAAAGGAACCAATGCTGATTTTGCCTGTATTTATTTATTTGATGAAAAGAAAAACTGTTTTGTTTACCAACCGCCTTCGTATGGTGAGTTTTTGGGCCCTATTAAAATTATGATTGAAGAGAATTATTTGTTAAACAAATATTTTCCCTGTTTAGAGAAACCAGGCGGTTCGCAATTGACTGTTCCATTGACCATTGACTTAAAGACAATTGGTGTCCTGCACATTGAAAACCAAAGAGAGGTTGTTTTTACTGAAAATGACCAAAGGATGCTTGAGTTATTATCCAATCATGTAGCTGCTATTATTGAGAATGCCCGCCTATTTAATAATGAGAAAGAGCAGAAAAACCGCCTTCAGTACCTATTGGATTATCAACAAGCCCTAGTAAAAGAAACAGTCGATGTAGAGAATTTTGATGGTATAACCTATAAACTATCAAGCCTTTTTCAAAGCCCAGTCATTTTATTTGATCGTTTTATGCAGCCGATATCAGTTGATATGTATGATTCTGAAGATAGGACACAGTTGCCTGAAGCGTTTCATGAAATGGCTATTAGAGAAAAGAGTTATTCAAAAGGGGTCGATTATTTTTCGATAGTAGTTCCTAACGAAACCTCCGATGTATACTCCTTTTGGATGATTAATGGAGGTGGAAGTCTGCTTGGGTTTTTGGCTCTACGAAGACCAAGTGGATATATAGATGAAATCGACCACCTAACCATTGAACTTGCTCGAAATATTTGTTCGATCCAATTTATTAAACAAAAGCTGGTTCTAGATGCAAAAGAACAAGCGAAAGATAGTTTTATCGCTAAATTGTTGGTAGAGAGAATTGAAGATAAAGAGGCTATTCTCCAGTATGCTAATCTTTTTCAGTGGGACCCTTTTCAAAGCCATCAGATTGCTGTGATGTCTATTTCATTAGAAGATAGAGAACTGAAGGGAAGCAATCTTTTGGAGCAAAATGCAAAAAAAAATCTTATCTGGGATAATATCAAATCAAATCTTTTAAAGATCGACCAAAAGATTTTATGTGCCTACCATGATGAGAAAAATATTTTAATCGTTCCCATTACAGATAAGACTACTATCTCGAAAAAATTTTGGTTTAACCTTTACGATAAATTGAAAAAATGGGCCAACGAAACCTCCATTAGCTGTAAAATCGGGATGGGGATTGGGGGAAAAACTTCAAACCTTTCTGATTATTTTTTGAGTTATCAGCAAGGTATCCAGGCATTAAATATAGTCAACAGCCGTTTACAGCATTTAGGATTTTCACTGTTTGACGAGCTCGGATCATATGCCATTCTTCACCATTTAAATGATTCTAAGACAGTGGACCTATTTGTTATGAAACAGCTGGGGCCGTTACTTACTTATTCAGAAGGAAAGAATACTGATTTATGCAACACGCTTCATACATTTCTCCAAAATAACGGAAATGTGAAGAATACAGCAGAGGACCTTTTTATTCACCGCAGTTCGTTACTCTATCGTCTCGAAAGAATTGAATCCCTTTTAGATGTTCAATTAAGCGATGCAGAAGTGAGATTTAATTTAATGATGGCTCTAAAACTAAATGATATGTACGGGGGAAAAATAGAAAAGGCTGCACTATTAATGTAAAATATAGAGCTTGGTCAATAGTGTGTTAGGGGGAACATTTTAACAGGCTATTGACCTTTTTTTATCTTAAGAGGTTGACTAACCGTAATTTTGATTAAAAAGATAAAGGTTTTTCCTACATAGTGTAGGTACAATTCATTGACAATAATTCGATATAATTAATTTACAGAATATTATTAATATAAAGGGAGATGGAATTATGGCCATTCAAACTATTGGAGTGGTAGGAGCAGGATCAATGGGGACTGGCATCGCTAACCTTGCTGCTATAAATGGATTTAATGTTATTTTACGTGATGTAGAAGAGCGTTTCTTAGAAGGCTCCATGCAGCGTATGAGTAAATTTATGGATAAAAGTGTTGCCAGAGGAAAAATGACAGAAGATCAGAAACAGGAGGCACTTGGCCGTATTCAAACCACTACTAGATTAGAAGATTTAAAAGATGCTGATGTGGTTATTGAAGCAGTTCTTGAGGACCTTAATTTAAAAAAGGAAGTATTTTCTGCGCTTGATAAAATTGTCCGTGAAGGAGTTATCTTGGCTACCAATACTTCTTCCATGTCCATTACAGAAATAGCTGCGGCCACAAAACGACCAGAGCTTGTAGCAGGTATGCATTTCTTTAATCCTGCTCAGTTAATGAAATTAGTAGAAGTAGTGCGCGGCTATAAAACGAGTGATGAAACGGTCCAAGAATTGAAAGCGTTATCTAAGAGATTAACTAAAGAACCAGTAGAAGTGAAAAAGGATTCACCAGGTTTTATTGTCAATCGGATCATGCTTCCACAGTTTATCGAAGCTATTAAACTAGTAGAAGAAGGCGTTGCCTCTTATGAAGATATCGATAAGGCTGTTAAACTAGGCTTGAATTATCCGATGGGACCGTTTGAACTGCAGGACTTTGCCGGTGTTGAAATTGGCTTGCATGTAATGGAGTACTTTAAAGAAGAATTTAATAACAACCAGTTTGCACCACCTCTTCTACTAAAACAGCTTGTAAGAGCAGGGAGATTAGGAAAGAAAACAGGTGCAGGATTTTACGATTACGAATAATGGATGGAGGAAATAATTATGAATTTAGAATTTTTATTATGTGAAATTGAAAATAAGGTAGCGGTGGTAACCATTAACCGACCGCCAGTAAACCCATTGAGCACTAAGGTTTTTAAAGAATTATCTTATTTGTTTGATGAACTCGAGGCAAATGATGAAGTACGGGCCATCGTGCTAACGGGAAGCGGAGAAAAGGCATTCGTTGCAGGTGCAGACATTAATGAAATGGCTAACCTTGATCTTGTTGGAATCAATAAAATGAACAAGACATCCAGGGAAGTTTTCTCCAAAATTGAAAATTTAACGAAACCTGTCATTGCTGCAATTAACGGTTTGGCACTTGGCGGAGGACTTGAATTGGCGCTTGCTTGTGATTTACGTATTAGTTCTACCAAGGCAAAGTTTGCATTCCCTGAAGTTGGACTTGGGATTATTCCTGGGGGAGGCGGCACACAGCGTCTACAAAAAATCGTTGGCCAAGGTGTTGCTAAAGAACTTCTATATTTCGGTGAAATGTTTGATGCCTACCGTGCATTAGAATTGAACATCGTAAATAAATTAACCACTGTGGAAGAATTACAAGATGCAGCAAAGGAATGGGCAGAGAAACTGGCTCAGAAACCGCCAGTTGCCCTTCAAATGGTAAAACTAGCAGTTAATACTGGAGGAAACACGGATATCGAGTCAGGTTTAATTATTGAAAGTACTTGTTTTGCTAATGCATTTTCTACTGAAGACCGAAAAGAAGGGCTCAAGGCATTTGTAGAAAAAAGAAAGCCGGTTTTCGCAGGGAAATAAAGGTTCGTCAATCAAGATGAAGTATCAAGTTTTAAATCGATACTTCATCTTTCAATGGTGTAAATGTGTTCGTTAATGGAGTGATGAATTGGATGGCTAAAGATCGTAATTATTATACGGTTTATGGGGTTATTGAGTATGCTGCTAGAGTATATGGAAAGAAAGAGGCATTATTCGATTTAAAAAATAGATTTACATTTTCGCAGATTAAAAATGATGCGGATCGGTTTGCGGCTGCTCTTACAAGAAGAGGTTTCAAGAGAGGGGACAGACTTGCAGTTTCCCTGCCCAATTGGTATGAAACCATCGTTATTTTTTTTGCGGCTGCTAAAATTGGTGCAACCCTTGTACCATTTAACCCTAAATATAAATCCCATGAGGTTAACCACATCTTAAGAAACTCAGAACCAAGAGCCGCGATTGTATCAGAAGATTTTGAACGAAATATTGGGATAAAAGAAGCCTTGTTTTCGGTTCCGGAAATCTTTACCGTTCGATTTAATTGGGGAGACCTCACGTCTTATGAGGATTTAATGAGGGAGGAGCCAACTGAAACAGTAGAGTCAGAGATTGATGTGAATAACGACATATTTTGTATTCTATATACATCCGGAACAACTGGCATACCAAAAGGTGTCATGATTCCCCACCGTAGTGTTGTCCAGTCAGCGAATGTGATGGGTGAAGAACTATTCTGGTCAGAAAATGATGTATTAATTTTACCTTCTCCACTATTCCACATCTTTGGCATGGCAGTTAACTTGTTTTGTGCTGTCTTTGCTGGAACACGAATTGTTTTATTAGAAAAATTTACTCCTCAAGAAATACTCCATTTGATTGAACAAGAAAAAATAACCATTCTTAATGGTGTACCGACCATGTTTATTAAACTTCTAGAAGCTGATGATTTTGCTAGTTATGATTTATCTTCACTCCGAACTGGTGTGGTGGGTGCATCCCCGATTCCAGCATCAAAAGTGCAAGAAATACGAGATCGATTGGGCATTAACCTTTGCCAATCATTCGGTATTACAGAGACAGTTTCGGTAACACTTACCCCGTATAGCGATAATGAAAATAATATAACAGAAACACTTGGAAAACCACTTCCAGGAGTAGAGTTAAGTATCGTTGATGATAATCGCCAAGCCCTGCCAGCTGGTGAAAAAGGGGAAATAGCGATTAAGAGCTTTGGTACGATGAAAGGCTATTATAAACTCCCTGAGCAGACAGCTGCAGTAATCGATCACGATGGTTGGTATTATACTGGCGATTTAGGCACACTTGATGACCAGGGTTATTTGAAATTTATAGGCAGGAAAAAAGAATTGATTATCCGAGGCGGGTTCAATATTTATCCTCAAGAAATTGAAGCTGTCCTTGCCAAAAATCCGAAAGTGGTTGATTCCGCAGTAATTGGCATCCCGGATGAAACATTAGGGGAAATTGTTTGTGCCGTTGTTCAGCTGAAAAGCGGGGAACTTAGCAGTGAAGAAGAGATTAAAACTTATTTAAAAGAGCAGATCGCCATTTACAAAGTCCCTGGAAAGGTGATTTTTACCGATAAATTTCCTGTTACAGCCAGTGGAAAAATTATGAAACTAAAACTTCGCGAGGAGATCGGTAATAAAGTGAGTAAACTGATTCAAAACTGAAAGGAGCAAAGAAAAATGAAAACAGAATATCCGTTCCAAGTACGCTGGGGAGATACGGACGCTGCCGGAATTGTCTTTTATCCCAATTTCTATAAGTGGATGGATGATGCAACACATGATTATTTAGCCCAAATTGGCTATCCATCTTCTAAACTCTTTGCTGAGCACAAAATCGGTGTGCCGTTATTGGAAGCAAACTGTGTTTTCAAAAGACCGCTCTTATTTGAAGACCAAGTTATCGTGCAAAGCTTTGTTGAAGAACTCCGTAATAAAGTCTTTAAAATTAAGCATGAATTTATAAAAGAAGAACAAATCGTGGCCGAAGGATATGAAGTGCGTGCTTGGACCTCTTTTGAAGGAAAACCTAAAGCGAATCCAATCCCGGATGTTATTCGTGAAAAAATGTTATCCCAAGTCGGAACCGTGGAGGGGTAACCATGCTTATTGAAAAAAAGGCAAATCATCATTTCTTATATAGTGAAATTTCACAAGCTGACACCTTCACCCCTGAGGATTTCGAGGATGAGCATAAAATGATTGCGGAGATGACAAGTAAATTTGTAATGAATGAAGTCTATCCAAAACTAGAGAAGATTGAGAAACAAGAATTTGCCGAAACAGTTACTCTAATTAGAGAAGCCGGTGAACTTGGTCTAATTGGGGCAGATATCCCAGTTGATGATGGCGGACTGGAATTAGGAAAGGTAAGTGCTACTATTATTGCTGAAAATATGGCGGCTGGCCGTTCTTTTTCGATAGCCTTTGGCGGTCAAACGGGTATTGGGGCATTACCAATCGCCTATTTTGGGAGTCACAGTCAAAAAAATAAATACCTGCCTGATATTTTAAGCGGGGAAAAAATTGCTGCCTATGCCTTAACTGAGCCTTCTTCTGGGACAGATGCGATGAGTGCCAAAACAACTGCCGTGTTAACAGACTGCAATAAATATTATTGCTTAAATGGAGAAAAGCAGTGGATCACGAATTCAGCATTTGCAGATATATTTATCGTTTATGCGAAGGTAGATGGAACAAAGTTTACGGCTTTTATTGTGGAAAAAGGCTATCAAGGTGTATCCACCAGTTCGGAAGAAAAGAAGATGGGGCTGAAGGGTTCGTCGACTCGCTCCTTAATCCTTGAAAATGTTCGGGTGCCAGTTGAAAATGTAATCGGTGACGTGGGCCGTGGACATATTATTGCTTTTAATGTGTTAAACATTGGCCGCCACAAAATTTCGGCCACTTCCCTTGGCTCGGCTAAACGCTCGATTGAGCTGGCGGTTAAGTATGCAAATGAACGAAGACAGTTTGGCCAGCCGCTTTCTAGTTTTAATCTAATTAAAAGTAAAATTGCTGATATGGTCATTAAAACTTATGTTAATGAGAGCGCTGTCTATCGGACAGCAGGATTAATGCAGAATGGTTTCGAGGAAATGAAGAAAAGCGGGCATGATTTTGGAGCAACCATTGCCCGTTATGCAGTCGAATGTTCTATAAATAAGGTAATGTCGACAGAATTCCTTGATCAGATCGTTGATGAAGCAGTTCAAATTCACGGCGGTTATGGTTACATGGCCGAATATGAAATTGAAACACTTTATCGTGATTCTAGAATCAATCGTATCTTTGAGGGGACGAATGAGATTAATAGAATTCTTATAGCTGCAACGGTGTTGAAAAACCATGTTGAACCAAGTGAAGAGATAGAATTGGAAATTGGTTTGCTCCAACGTGAGAAGCAGGTTCTTCAACTAATGAAAAAATTATTCCATGCAGCAATTGAATCCATTAAAAAGAATTCCCTGAGTGATTTTAATACAGAGCAAGAAATTGCCGCTTTCTTGGCCGATTTGGTCATTAGTATTTATGGAATTGAAAGTGCGGTTTTACGGACGGAAAAATCTATACTGAACACAGGTGAAGAGCAAAATCGGCAGAAGCTTGATTGTACAAGGGTTTATACACATGAAGCTTCCCAGAAACTCGCATTAACAGCATTAAATATGATCAATCATTTTGGTGATGAGGGGATTTTTTCTCGTATTGCTAGTCTATTAATCATGAGCAGTTCAGAAAATATCATATTCGTCAAACGTAGAATTGCCGAATGTGTGATCGAGAAAGAACGATACCATTGTTAGATTCACTAATTCACTTGAGGGCTGTATCAGAATGGAGAGGAATTTATGTCTAAAAATGACATTTCGATTAGAGATAGTCTACAACCTTACTATGATGGAATGAAGAAAAATCACTTAGGACCACTATGGTATGACCTTGGCCATATGGTAACCAAAGAACCGGTTCATGATGTAGAACCCTATTTGTGGAAGTGGAAAGTAATCCGTGAATATGTCTTAAAAGCCGGTGAGCTTTTAAAACCCGGAAAAGATGCGGAACGGAGAGTGGTGTACCTGCAAAATCCCAGCCTTTTAAAGCATGGTCTTGTCGGTTACGGGACTCATACCTTATATGCGGGTATTCAGTTACTGCTGCCGGGGGAAAGTGCACCTTCACACCATCATTCCCAGTCTGCGATCCGTTTTATCATCGAGGGCAGCGGGGCTTATACAGCCGTGAATGGGGAAAAAACATATATGGAACGCGGGGATATGGTCTTGACCCCTGCTTGGACATGGCATGAGCACAAACACGAAGGTACGGAGCCGGTATTTTGGCTGGATGGATTAGATGTGGGTCTTGTAAAGACATTAGCAGCTTCCTTCTTTGAACCATATGAAGAAGAGTCCTATCCTTTGGAAGTTCCTGAAAACTATTCTACTACACAATTTTCCATGGGTGCCTTTAAAAAGCTAAACGAGACGAAAAGTCCGGGATACCCATCTCCCATTTATGGCTATAAGTTTGAAAGAGTGAAATTCTTGCTTGATAAGATGAAGGAAAACGATAAGGACCCGTTCGATGGATTTGCCATTGAATATATAAATCCACTAACGGGAGGATCGGCTGATTCCCGAATCGGAACAATGATGCAAAAGCTTGAGCCTGGCATGCAAACTTTGGCTCATCGTCATGTACATAGTGCGATTTATCATGTTCTTGAAGGGAACGGCTATACCGTTATTAATGGCCAGAAGTTTGAATGGGAGAAGGGGGATTTCTTTATCCTGCCTCCCTGGAGTTTTCATGAGCATGTGAATACGGGAGAAGAAGATGTTTATTTGTTTTCTTTTAATGACAAACCAGTTTTGGAGAAATTGGAATTGGAGTACAGTGAGCCCTTTAAGGAAAACGACGGACATCAAATCATTGAAAAAGTTTTCGTGCCAGACAACGAGGAGGGGGCCTATTAATGAAAATTGCCATTTTTGATGAAGATGTCCTTGGCGTAGTAATGGGGGATTCAGTCGTAGATGTTTCCAATTTAGCAGGCTGGAATGCCGAGAATCCACGTGAATCCTTTCTTCGGCTGATTGATAACTTTGATGAAATAAAAGTGAAGATAGAGAGGGATATCGAAACTTGCCCTTCCTATCTTCTATCAAACGTCACATTGAAATCACCAGTTCCTGGGACAGGCAAGATTTGGGCAGCACCCGTCAATTATCGAAACCATCAAAAAGAAATGAATGAGTTATTTAATAACGCCCCTCGAACGATAGAAGAACTTGGTTTGTTTTTAAAATCACCAGATTCGCTATCAGGTCCCAATGATCCTATTGTTTTACCTTTTAAGGATCGCAGAACAGACCATGAGGCAGAGTTAGGTTACGTTATCGGGAAAAAAGCGAAAAATGTATCCTCATCTGAAGCAAAGGACTATATTTTCGGTTATTTTGCCTTACTTGATATATCGATAAGAGGCAACGAGGAAAGAACGTGGCGTAAATCATTCGATACCTTTACTCCGATTGGGCCATGGATTGTAACCTCCGATGAAATTGAAAATCCCAATGAGTTAGATATGAAGCTCTGGGTAAATGATGAATTGCGTCAGGACGGGAATACCAAGTATTTGATTTACGACTGCTTTAAGTGTTTTGAATTAGCCAATCAAAATATGACACTACAACCAGGGGACATTATCGCAACAGGAACCCCTGCAGGAGTAGGACCGATTGAATCGGGGGATACAGTACGGATTCAAATTGAGAGGGTTGGCGAATTTACCTTGGATGTTAGATATTCGGACAAATACTTAGAGTATGAGACTAGTAAATAATTTATGAATAAATCTATTTTCTAATAAAAGGGAGCGCCGATAACTATGGAAAAGAGAAGAAAATATGACGTGATCGTTGTGGGAGCAGGACCAGTTGGTCTTGTTGCAGGTCTTGCATTAAAACAAAAAGGGATTTCTTCCGTTGTGATGGAAGCCGATCCATTCGGACGGCCGCGCCCGGGAAGCAGAGCCATTTACTTACACAATGCCACCTTGAAGCATTTAGAGGAGACTTCAAAGGGTCTTGGCTTCACACTTGCCCGGGACGGAATTATCTGGCCAGTCGTTCGGACTTTATATAAAGGAAAAGAAGTATATGTACGTAATTATGGAATCACCAATAATACTGATTCAACTGAATTGCCGCATTTCACATCACTTCATCAGGATGAAATTGAGAAACACATCTATAATGCCTGTATGGATGCTGGTGTAGAAATAATTTGGGATTCTCCGGTTAAGGAATTAGAAATCAACGATAACGGTACCATTTTAGAAACAGCCTCAGGTGAAACATTTGAAGCTCAATACATTATTGGATGTGATGGTGCCCGTTCGGTTGTTAGAGAACAGGCAGGTCTTGTATTTGAAGGACCACGTACGGCAGACACATTCCTTGTTTTAGACGTAAAAGAAGATGAGGAGAATCCACTGCCGCTTGAACGTACTTTTCATTATCAACATCCCGCAACCGGTGGTAGAAATGTCATGTTTGTTCCGTTCAAGGGAGGCTGGCGTGTTGACCTTCAGTTATTAGAGGGAGATAATCCAGACGATTTTACAAGTATGGAAGGTGTGAAACAATGGCTGCCAAAAGTGATGGATCCTAAATATGCCGAACGCGTTACATGGGTCTCTACCTATCGTTTCCATCAGGTAGTGGCAAGTTCATTGACAGATCCTAAGCGAAGAGTCCTTCTTGCTGGGGAAGCGGCACATTTATTTGCTCCATTTGGTGCCCGCGGACTAAACTCCGGGGTTCCAGATGCACTTAAGGCAGTATCGGGGATTGAGAGCGCAATTCAAGCCAATACGGAAGAAGAACGAAGAGACGCCATTCATTTAGCAGCAAGGGAACGACGTATTGCTGCTAATTGGAATCGTGATTGTTCAACAACCGCATTACACCATCTTCAAGGGAATTCTTCGGAAATGAATCTAAAGCGGGAGCTTGCTGCTTCACTTGTATCAGTTGTGCCGAGGCTGGGTCGTTGGTTAGAGGAAGGCCCGTATGGACCAAAATTTGGTCCGCCGGAATTAACTACGAAATACTAAGCTAATATACAATGAAACCGCCCGAAAGGAGCAACAAAATATGGCTTTGGCCCAATTATTTAATGAAGGTAAATATGGCCTAACGGTCCGTTCAGTCAATGAATTAATAGAAAATTTGACATCAATTAACTGGTATTCAAAAGCTGGTGAATTTTCCGTTGATGTTGAAGGCAAATTAGCACAGTTTATGAGTTCACTTGGGGTACATGACTATGAAATCAAATGGATTTCTATAGAGCAGGTATCTGAAACAATCAAAACACTTTCATTTGAAGGCAGTGCCCTTTGGGAGGTACTGAAGGAATTGCCGGGACTATGGAAAAAGAAAATTGACAGTCTTGAAAATCAAAGACTTCTAAATGAGATTGTTGATAGAGTGCCTGAAGCCGTTTTTCATAGTGCCTACAAACAAGCTTTTATGACTTTCAAGGATGAGAATACGGTTAAATTCTTAGTTGGTCATGCCATGTATATAAGTATTTTAGCCTGTACTGCTGAATTAGCTGGTGATCATCAATCTTTATCATATCTAATCGAACTTTTAGAAGAAGGGCATCTGCCACTAGGTCCTAATGGGAACACAATCTATCTATTATAAAAATAGAAAGCTGTCGTCTAATAACTAGATTGACAGCTTTATTTCTTATAAGCAAACCCCGCAAAATGTAGGAAGCAAGGTACCCTTTTTCGTATGAACTGAGGATAACAATATGAAAGGCATGTATTTACAATAAAGATAGAATCATTAATAAAGTGAGTAGTACTTAATAAAAAAATGAAAGCGCTTTGGAGGAGGAGTTGAATCACATGAATAATATTGTTTTAGTTGACGGGGCTCGGACAGCATTTACAGAAATTTCTGGTACATTTAGAGGAATCTCGGCGACCGATTTAGGGGCAGAGGCAGCACGTGGTGCGATCCAGAAAGCAATGATTAATCCGGAAGAAATCGATCAAGTTGTGTTTGCAAATGTTCAGCAATCAAGTAAGGATGCTCATCTTCTGGCTCGTCATGTTGGTTTAAAGGCTGGAGTGCCTATTCACGTTCCAGCTTTAACGATAAATCGTTTATGCGGCAGTGGAGTAGAAGCCATTTTAACTGCAGCTCGTTATATCCTAACAGGTGAAGCAAAAGCTGTTCTTGCCGGAGGGACAGAAAGCATGAGTAATGTTCCCCACGTAATCCCAGGGATGAGATGGGGAAGTGGACTTGGCGGTCCTGTTATTGAGGACTGGGTCTGGGATGGTTTATACGATACGGTTGGTGAGGTAACCATGTCTGACACGGCAGAAAATCTAGCAAAAAAATATGATATTTCCCGTGAAGAAGTTGATCGTCATGCCCTATCGAGTCATGAACGGGCACTCTCAGCGATTGAAAAAGGATATCTTAAAGAAGAAATAGTTCCCGTTACTGTAAAAGAAAGAAAAGGAAGTAGAGTCGTTGACCAAGATGAACATGTGCGCAAAACAAGTATGGAGAAGCTGGCAAAACTAAATCCTCGTTTTATCGAGAATGGAGTTGTAACACCTGGAAACGCAAGCGGGATGGTGGATGGTGCAGCAGCTGTTATTGTAACTTCCAGTGACTTTGCCGCTGAAAAAGGGTTGAAACCTATTGCAAGACTCGTATCGTGGGGCGTAGTAGGGGTAGATCCAAAATATATGGGGATTGGACCGGTTCCGGCCATTCAAACGGCTTTACAAAAAGGTGGATTAAAACTAGAGGATTTGGACTTAATTGAAATCAATGAAGCCTTTTCCGCTCAGTATCTAGCCTGTCAGAAAGAGCTAGGCTTTGATCCAGAGATTGGCAATGTGAATGGCGGCGCCATTGCGCTCGGGCATCCACTTGCAGCGAGTGGTACAAGGATTACCCTCTCACTTGTCTATGAATTACAAAGACGTGGTGGAAAATACGGGGCCTCTGCTGTTTGTATTGGTGGAGGACAAGGAATCGCTTCTATTTGGGAGAGATTATAAGAAGGTATATGGGGCATGCAGATTGGATTGGTCTTGAGATTGGAAGTTTTATCTGCATGAAAGCTCCATGAGGACTGGAAAAGCTATATGACAGAAGACTTTGTCCGCATGGACACCTTATGAGGGCAGTTCCAGCTATATTGCTCAAGATATTTGTCCACATGAGTAAAACATGTGGACAAAATTCGATTAGGTCACTGACAAATGGGAAGATTAAATTAGGTGTTTTTGAAAATATGTTGGTCCCATCTATAATAAAATGCTCAGCCTATTTAAAAAAATGGAAGTTCATTCTGATAACGGAATGAACTTTTTTGTTGGCCCGAGAAGTATAGAGTTAATATTTGTGGCTAACTTTTTACAGGTTTAGAAACGTCCAGCTCCAGCACCTAGCCCCTCGATGGTCTACAGCCAATTCGACCAAAAGGTTAATAAGCAACCTTTTGGCCGGCCCTTCTTATGCTTGTCAGGGCTGACCAAGGTGATTGCACTTTTGATCTTTTACATTAATTCTAGATTGAAAAACGGTGGTATTATTTTGAAAATAAAGGTCATGTTAGTAAATATCAAAACTTGAACCTTTGAGTAAAATGGAGGAAGATATGAAAAAAAAGGTGACTATTATCGGCGGATCAGGAACAATTGGAACCATATTAAGAAAAGGGCTTGGGGGAAAATATGATGTCTTTATCCTTGATAAAAATGTCCCAGAGGAGTCAGACCATTTTCTACAGGTGGATGCGACAGACTATCAGATGTTACTAAAGAGTATTCCAAAAGACTCAACTTCTATCATTAATTTACTTACAATCAAAACTGAAAAAGATTTAGAGGATATAGATCAATTTCATAAAATGATAAACATTCATTTTATTTCTTCATTTTATATATTACATGCTGCCAAAACGTTAGGGATTCCAAAAGTAGTATTTGCCAGCAGTAACCATACGACCGATTATTATGAACGTAACGGGATTTCAGCATTAGGGAGAGAGATTACCATAGATGATTATCCGTTTTCTCGAGGATTATATGGAGTTCTAAAACTTGCTTCTGAGAATATTGGTCATATCATAGCACGTGAACCTGATTGCCCAAACTCTGTCATAAACTTACGGATTGGAAGTGTTCATAACAGAGAGCACATTAATGTGAAAAAGGACCCTCGACTGCATCGTACGTTATTATCACATGAGGATACTGTCCAATTGTTTGATTTGGCTCTTCAATCTACAGTAAAGTTTGGTACTTATTACGGTGTCTCAGACAATCCCGGAAAACCATGGTCAACTGAAAACGCCTGGAAAGAATTAGGTTTTGTTTCTGAGGTAAATGCAATGGATGTAATAAATAATAATATAGATGAGTAATTAAGAAGAATAGTGTGTGTTCCCGCTAAATAGCGGGAACACACACTATTTCTAGTTTAATGCACACGTGAAAAAGAAGGGTTCCAAAACTCAAGTAAAATATGGTAATATTTAATTATTACTATTTTTAAGGTAGAAAACAATCATTTTTTTACATCAATAATATTATGATAAAGAAATACTTAGAGTGAGAAATTAATTATCTCCTATTTCAAACAGAATTAATTTTTAATGTTTTTTGATAGCGCTTACGATTTTGATATTGTGAAAAACAAGTCAACTAAGGAGTGAACCTTTTGAGAAAAACCAGAGTGTTTTACAAGTTATTTATCCCGTTTTTCTTATTAGGGATAGGCCTTGTTACAGGATTTAGCATATTTATCTATAACTCTACTTATGATTCAGTAGAGAAAAGCTTCCTAAAGGATAAGAAAAATTATACAAAACAAATCCAACAAAACGTTGAACAGAAGGTAAGAACAATAGAGTATGGATATACTGCCTACAGTTCTACTGCCAATTTTGAAGCTGTCTTTAAAAAACCTTTGTCAGAAAAAGATTTTGATATATATCGAGATATCAAAAAAGAATTAAGTTACATAGAAATGATGGGGATAGAAGGAAGTCACTATAGTCTAATTAGCTTGGCACAGAAATGGGGAATTGTTCATGATTCTTTGAAAGTGTTAACCTCGAAAGAAGTTACGGATTACGAAAATACCTATATTACAGACAATAGAAGAAGCCTTTTTTGGAAACCTGATGAAAATGGAATACAAATGGTAATGACGTTACCTATTTATCAAAGAGAAAAATTTGCTTTGGGAATATCCACTATTCCTAGGAGAAGTATTGATCAGATTGTTAGTGATAATAATCATTTAGTCCAAATTTATAACAGACAAGATAAATTGCTTTATTCTAGCAAGATAACAGATAATGAAATTACTAATCATAGTTATCAGGAATTAAGAACGGCCGCTAAGGAAAGCGGGCAAAATGCTACTGTTTATAAAACGAGAGATGGTAAAAAATATGTGATTTTGCAGTCCGAATATAACCATTGGCTTTATTTAGTAGAAATAAATGAAAGTGAGATTGGCAGTATTATTTATAATACAAGAGTAGGTCTCTTAATAACATCAGCCCTGTTAATTTTATTGGTTGGGATTATTTCATATTTGTTGGCCGAATCATTCTCACGTCCGATAAAGAAAATTCAAGAAAAACTGGCTATGCCAGAAGTTAATAATAAACAAAATGAACTTTCCCTTTTGGCTGACTCTGTCGATAAAATAGTTGGGCAAAATGAGATTTTGACAGCTAGTCTATCCATACAGAAACCTCAGCTAGAGACCTTATTTGTCTTAAGTATCTTTAGGAAACGAATAAGCGAAAATGATGTCATTCATCGTTTAGAGCAATTTGGTTATGATTTTGCAGAGGATAAGGTATTTTATACTGGTTTGATCCAAATTGATAGTATTGATGATCAACAAGTTGTTGATAAAGATCTTTTTTTATTGGCTATTAATAATATAGTGGAAGAAATAGTTCCTCAAGATGAACGCTTAATTCCGATTGTATTAAATGATGAAATGCAAGCAACAATTTTTATCTTAGAAAATAATAATCAAGAAGCAGAGCGTCGCATTATGAAATATTATGAAGAAATCCAAATAGAGGTGAAGAAATCTCTTAATATTATCATTAGCGTGGGAATTAGCCCTGTCTATCAATCTTTAATAGATAGTAAAAAGGCAGTAGATTTAGCAAAAGAGTCACTTCATTATCGAGTAAATGTAGGCTCAGCATCGATTATTTTCTATAAAGATATCGCATCCATGTTAAATGATGCTACTATTTCGAAATTTCCTGTTGAATTACAAAACGAGCTAATGAATGCCATTCGTTCTGGTGAAAAGGAAAATGTTTTCCGCTTGGTTGATCATCTAGTCGAAGAAATCTTTCGCTTGAATAAAAATCCTATTAGCTTAGGTGTTACCTTAATACGTGTGATAAATGAGCTTGTCCAATTAGGTCAACTATTAGGCGCTGAATCAAGAATATTTGAAAACATAAAGAAATTATATCAAACTGCCATGAATGCCTATTATCCAGAGAAGATTAAAGAAATGTTAATTGATGATTTAATTAAACCAGTAATTATTAGTACTCATGACAAAACAGAACGAGGATTTAAATCCTTATCAGATAAGATATTATATATTGTCCAAACTGAATTTGATCAGGAGATTTCCCTTGATATTATTGCGGATCGTCTGCATTACAACCCTAATTATTTAAGTAATGTATTTAAAAAAGAATATGGTGAAAATTTTGTGGATTATTTAATGAATTATCGCCTACACATGGCACAGACGTGGTTGAAAGAAACCAATATGGCTATAAAAGAGATTGCTGAACGATTGCAATATCGGAATCCTCAAAATTTTATTCGCTTCTTTAAAAAGAAATTAGGAAAGACCCCAGGAGATTATAGGAAAGAACTAATTCCCAAATAAGAAGGCTTCTGCTGCAGCAGAAGCCTTCTTATTTGGGATTTTTATCCTTTTACTGATCCAACCAGTGCACCCTTGACAAAGTATTTTTGAACAAATGGATAAGCGATTAGCATTGGAACGGTAGCTATTACAATCACAGCCATTTTTATTGTTTGGGCAGGTGGTACTACATCCACTGAGGATCCCTCAGCTTGCATGCCGCTCGATACGATGACAATTTGACGTAATAAAACCTGGATAGGCCATTTAGTGGAATCATTAATGTATAGGATAGCTGTCATATACGTATTCCAGTATGTTACGGCATAGAACAATGCAATAGTCGCTATAGATGGCAATGCTAGCGGCAGCATGATCTTAAAGAAGACACCAAAATCTGAGCATCCATCCATTTTTGCAGATTCTTCTAAACTATCAGGTAAGGCTTGGAAGAAGTTTCTCATAATAATTAAGTTAAAAGCGTTGATAGCCACAGGCAAGATTAATGACCAATAAGAATCAATTAATCCAACAGTTTTAACAACTAAAAATGTAGGAATCATTCCACCACTGAATAGCATTGAGAAAACAACAATAAAATTAAAGAAGTTTCTACCAAATAGATATTTTCGTGATAATCCGTATGCCATTAAAGAAGTAAGAATCATACTAACCAATGTTCCTATACCGGTTACCCCTACAGAAACTGCTAAGGATTTAAAGAGCGTCGGTGTTGATAATATATACCGATAAGCATCCAGAGAAAATGTACGTGGAAATAATATAAACCTTCTTGCAACAACCTCTTGTGTGGATGCAAAAGAACTGGAGATTACGTTGACAAATGGTAAAAAACAAATAAGGGCAACCAGGATTAAAATGGTAGCATTAACTATGGGAAAGACCCGTCCTCCTTTTTTTAATTTATTCGCATTCTTGTTCATCATTTAGATCCCCCTCGAAAAAAGAATATGAAACTATTTATCTTTATGAAGATACACATACCTTATCATTCGATAGAAATTACGTATATAATCAGTATCCCATCATTAAAAAAATAGCTTAGAAAACGCTTACTATCATGTTGTTAAAAGAAAAAATACTAATAATCAACATAGCAAAAAAATAATCATTATGGTGGATTCTATCTAAAAAACCCTGATGACAAGCCATTTTGAAAACGTAATCATAAAATGATTATGTACGTAATTTTCCATTATGAGTATGCTTAGAGCAAGAAAGGAAATCAATTTATATTGAAGGAGGAGAAAAATGGAAGGTGCTGTGAAGCAGACTGATCATACATTGCCAATATTGACCACAAAGCAGCAAAGAATCAAAAAGAGACAAAAAATCTTGGCAGGTATAAAAAAGAATAAACTCTTATACCTTATGATTTTTCCTGGAGTACTTTATTTTGTTATCTTTAAGTACTTACCGATGGCAGGCCTCGTTATTGCCTTTCAAGATTATCAGCCTTACTTGGGAATCTTAGGCAGTCCGTGGGTGGGGCTAAAACATTTTGTTCGATTGTTTACTGAACCAACTTTCTTTATGTTATTAAACAATACGTTAATTTTATTTGCTTTGAATATTGTTATCTTCTTCCCATTACCGATTATATTGTCACTAATGCTTAATGAGGTGAAGAATAAATATTTTAAATCTGGAATTCAAACCCTCATTTATATTCCTCACTTTATGTCATGGGTGATCATTGTATCTATCACTTATATCTTTATGAATATGGATGGAGGTATTATCAATGAGTTTTTAGCCTCGATTGGTTTTCAGAAAATCAGCTTCTTAACTTCACCTGATTGGACAAGAACGGTTTACATCAGTCAAGTAATATGGAAGGAATTAGGATGGTCAACCATCATTTATTTAGCTGCTATTACAGCGGTGGATACACAATTATATGAGGCAGCGGAAATGGACGGTGCAGGCCGTCTTCGAAAAACTTGGCATGTTACATTACCAGCCATTCGTCCGGTAATTATAACACTATTAATCTTGAAAATTGGAAGCACCTTGGATTTAGGTTTCGAGCATATGTATCTTTTACTCAATTCGCTTAATCGTAGTGTGGCAGAAATATTTGATACCTATATTTATACGGCAGGACTAAAGAATGGTCAGTTAAGTTTCAGTACTGCAGTGGGATTGTTTAAAGGAATCGTTGGATTGGTATTGGTGATCCTCTCCAATAAATTAGCGAAAAAATTTGGTGAAGATGGCGTGTATTAGAATGACCAGAAAGAGGGGACGACGATGCTGAAATCAGTGGAAAAGGTCAATCACATTTTTATTAGTATCCTAAACTTGGTATATGTAAACCTTTTGTGGGTTCTCTTTACCTTATTAGGATTAGTCATATTTGGTATCGGCCCCTCTACATACGCCTTAGTAAGTATTTGCAGGCAATGGATTCGAGGCAATACCGTGCCTGTATTTTATACTTACTGGAAGTATTACAAGGAGTGTTTTAGAGAATCTGTCATGATCAGTTGGATCTATTTGTTTTCGGGCGTTGTTTTACTCGTTGATTTATTACATGTAACCAATTGGTACGTGAGAGTCGCTTTGTTTATGATTAGCTTCATTTATTTGTTATCACTAATCTTTATCTTTCCGATTATGGCTCATTATAATTGGAAAGGAATCTTCTTTAAATTCAAGATGTCTTTCTTATTCGGTTTTTCCTGTTTACAATATTCACTCGTCCTTATTTTAGTTTCAAGTTTAATTTATTGGTCTGTGGCAAAATTTTTTCCAGGGATTCTAACCTTTCTTGGTATTAGTTTCCTATTCTACTTGATTACTTGGACAGCTAATCAAGTCTTTACAAGAATGGAAATGGACAATGCTAAGGTAATAGAAGATAAAAATATTTACCTAATAGTAAAGGAGAATAGGGATGAAAAAACAAATGGTATCAAAGTTAGCCAGTGTTAGTATGGCAAGCATACTTTTATTGGCCGGATGCAGTGGTGCAACATCTAGCAAAGGAACTTCTTCTGGAAAAAAGGATAATAATAGTAAAGCAAAGATTTCTTGGTTAAACATTTTGCATACAGCTTCCCCGCCAACAGATACTGTATTAGATCAAATCGAGAAAAAAACCAATACAGAAATTAAGTTCTCTTGGATTCCAGATGCTTCAAAAGAGGAACGTATTAATACTGCGTTAGCTTCTGATTCATTAGCAGATATTGTTACTTTAACAATCTTAGATAATTCTTCTGTCCGTAATGCATTGAAATCAGGAATGTTCTGGAATGTGGAAGATTATCTAGATGAGTTTCCTAACTTAAAAGTTATTCCAAAAGACATACGTACTTCAGCATCAATCGAAGGTAAACTTTATGGCGTCCCATTTCAAAAGGATTTAGCTCGAAATGGTGTCGTTATTCGTAAAGATTGGTTAGATAAATTAGGATTGGCTCTTCCTAAAACGACAGATGAATTAATGGAAGTGGCAAAGGCATTTACGGAAAAGGATCCAGATGGTAATGGGAAAAATGATACAACAGGGTTTATGGATCGGAGTGATTTAAAATATGGTGCGTTCAAAACTTTAAGTTCTTACTTCGGTACACCGAATGTATGGAAAGTGGATAGCAAGGGGAATTTCGTAGCCGAGTTTGAAACGGATGGGTATATTGAGACAATGGATTACATGAAAGAGTTATATAATAAAGGGTTCATTAACAAAGACTTTGCTGTAACAGCCAAAACTGATCAACAGCAAAACTTTGCACAAGGTAAAGCAGGTATTTATGTTGGAGCATTATTTGACGGTAAAAATCTAAAATCAATGGCTAATGGTATCCAAGATAATATGGAATTAGCATTAGTAAATAATGTTACGTCTGCTTCTAATTCTGAGCAATCGATTTGGTCTGATGGAAATGGTGTTGGCGGTTTATTAGCATTTCCTCGTTCAGAGGTAAAAGATGAAAAAGAATTAAAACGAATTCTGAAATTTGTAAATGATTTATTAGATCCCGAAGTATATAAATTAATGACATATGGTATGGAAGGTACACACTATAAAATTACTGGAGATGGTGCCTATGAAATTATTAACCAAGATTTATGGCAGCAAGAAGTCCAGCCTTTTGCCGCTTCACGTCCGAAGGAATCTGGGTTTCATTTAAAAGACCCGGATCCACTTAAGGCAAAAGGAGATGAGTTGATTGCTGAAAACGCCAAGCATGCGGTATTTAACCCAGCTGTTCCATTAGAATCCACAACCAATACGACACAGGGTTCCGAATTACAAAAGATTATTACCGATGCTACTTATCAATATATATTAGGTGAAATCAAACTTGAGGACTTTAAGAAAGCGGTTAAAAATTGGAATGAGCAAGGTGGAAAAACTATAAAAGACGAATATAAAGCCGCTTACAAAGCAGCAAAATAAAAAACATGGAGGTTTTTCTATTGAATATTAGTTCAATGGTAAGACCTCCATTCTATATCATTGCTTAGAAACTGGTAGATAAGGTGTAAAGGAAATAAATAAGAATAGGAGAATAAAAGAATGAATTGGTCAGTTAAAACAGCAAACTCGATTATGGAAAGGCTTCCTCAAATTTATGAAGACAAAGGCTACAATGGAAAATGGTCTTATGATTATGGAGTAGTACTAAAAGGATTTGAAAGAGTATGGAAGCAAACGGGAGAACAGAAGTATTTTGAGTATATAAAGAAAAATATGGATTATTTTATCAATGAAGATGGAGCGATAAAGGGGTATCGAATAGAAGAATTTAATATTGATCATATCAATAATGGAAAATTGTTATTTGTCCTCTACAAAGAAACCGGTGAGGAAAAGTATAAAAAAGCTGCTGATTTATTATTTACACAGTTAGAGAAACATCCCAGAACTTCTGAAGGTGCATTTTGGCATAAGCAAATTTACCCTTTTCAAGTTTGGTTAGATGGGTTGTATATGGGTACTCCTTTTTATGCCGAGTATCAATTAACATTTGCAAATGGTGAAGAATTGGAGGATATTATCCGTCAGTTTAAAGTCAGTTATCAGCATTTACTAGATGAAAAGACTGGTCTATTATATCACGCTTGGGATGAGAAAAAAGTACAGCCATGGGCAAATAAAGAAACAGGGTTGTCTGCAAATTTCTGGGGACGTTCTATTGGATGGTATCTATTAGCATTAGTAGATACATTAGAAATTCTTCCTACCGATACACCAGACCGTAACTTCCTTGTAGAAATACTAGAGAAAACATTAAAGGCGATAGTAAGCTATCAAGATGAAGCAAGTGGTGTATGGTACCAAGTAACAGATAAGATACATGAAAAAGGAAATTACTTAGAAGCTTCGTGCAGCAGCATGTATGTATGCGCTATAGCGAAAGGGATTCGTCTGGAGGTTCTTGATCGACAGGAATGGGAAGCACAATTAAAGAAATCTCATCAAGGACTGTTGGATGAATTTGTCTTGCTAACGAAGGAAGGCTGGGTGAATTTAAATAAGAGTTGTCAAGTAGCCGGATTAGGAGGAGCTGACCGACGTGATGGTACCTATACATATTACATCAGTGAACCGGTTATTTGTAATGATCAAAAAGGGTTAGGTGCATTTTTACAAGCTTTAGCAGAATTTGAAGAAGTCATGAACGAGGAGTAGGAAAATGACAACCTATTATATTACTGATTTTGGTGCAACTGACGATGGTAGTTTGTGCACCAACTTTATACAAAAGGCCATTGATGAAGCATATAAGAATGGTGGCGGCCAAATCGTTATTCCAACGGGAGAATTTTTAACAGGAGCGATATTTTTAAAAGATAATATTAACTTGCATTTGTCCGCTGGGGCAACTCTGAAATTTTCAGATCAACAAGACGACTACCCAGTTGTTACTTCTCGTTGGGAAGGCGTTTTACGAGAAGTATATGCTTCTTGTATTTATGCAGAAGATGCAAAATATATTTCGATAACAGGTTTTGGAAAGATAGATGGGAATGGGTTGAATTGGTGGCAAATTTTTCGAGATCAACGTGAGAAGCTGGTGTACCCACGGCCCAAATTGATTAGTTTTGACGGCTGTGAGCACATCACGATAAGAGACGTGACATTAGTCAACTCACCAAGCTGGACCGTAAATCCAATTCGTTGTCACAATGTTACAGTGGATAATATTTCTATTATCAATCCATTAGATTCACCGAATACGGATGGAATTGATCCAGAATCGTGTACAAATATAAGAATCAGCAATTGTCACATTGATGTAGGAGATGACTGTATCGCCATTAAATCAGGAACGGAAGATACCGCTGAAAGAGTAGCCTGTGAAAACATTACTATTACAAACTGTACAATGATTCATGGTCATGGAGCAGTGGTATTTGGCAGTGAAATGAGTGGCGATATCCGCAATGTAACCATTAGTAATTGTATTTTTCAAGATACAGATAGGGGAATTCGGTTTAAGTCGCGACGTGGACGCGGTGGTGTTGTAGAGGATATCCGTATCGACAATATTGTCATGGACCAGGTGATTTGTCCATTTATTTTAAACTTGTATTACTTTTGTGGGCCTCGAGGTAAGGATAAATATGTTTGGGAGAAAAATCCCTATCCAATAACAGGAGAAACTCCAATGTTTAGACGAATTCATTTTGCTAATATTACAGCCCGGAATGTCCATGCATCCGCAGGGTTCATCTATGGATTAGCTGAACAATATGTATCGGAGATTACGTTTAATCAAATTGATATCACTATGGCAGAAAACGCCATTCCGGGGAAACCTGCGATGATGGCAGGGATTGAAGATATGAATAATCGAGGCTTTTATGTTGGCTTTGCAAAAGAGATCCTATTTAATCGAGTATGTATCGAAAATCATGAAGGTCCTGCTTTCCACATTGAATTTAGTGAAGATGTAGAGGTTACCGATTGCAAGTCCAAGAATACAAAAGCAAAGGAAGTACTTCTAAAGGAAGTCGAGGTTAAGTAATAGAGCTTAGTAATCTGTGATTAAATCAAAAGTGTTAACGGTCACATAAAAGCCCCCATATGGTCAGGAGGAGAAGTTTAGATATGAATTAGCATCCCGTTATGAACAAGGTGGAACCATCGACTCGATAGATGAAACCCTAGATTCACCTAGTAGTGCGACGGAATTAGGAGTTGCTTTAATTAACGATATTCCATTTAAAGATAATGAAAAACTGTTGGGTTACTAGCTTAAATTAAAACGTACAGGCGATATTTTTAGGGCTGAAGGTTCAACTGATGGAATCAACTGGACCCTAATAGGAGAACGTGAAATAAAAATGAATAAGAAGGTTTACATTGGAATGGCTGTGGATGGAAACAAAGTAAATAATCATTTAGATAATCTAAATACGGCTACTTTTTCTCATATCCAATTAAACTTTGCAAAAAAACAATTTCATGTACCATCAGAAACAAATTAAGACACGAGATTCGTAGGAAGGGAACAAGGAGAATGAACCGGAAATGGGAAGTTATAATTGGAATAGCTGGTGCTGCCCTTTGTTTAATCTTTTTAGGCGGGTTTTCATTGACGATTACTTCTATGGAGGAAAGTATTTTTGCGAAGACAGTTTTTCCGATTCTACAGGAAAGTGAATCTAAAGAGTATATATCAGAGAGCTTTGAAGCAGTGAAAGCACTAGCTATATGGTTTGGTATTACCCTGTTAATTGTGCTTCTACTAGTTGCTCTAGCTACTCTTCTGATTTGGCAAAATAGGTTTCCGAAAAGGGCAGCTTTGTTCTATACATTAGCTGGCATAGCCACTCTGATTGGTACCCAAATGCTGGCATTTCCATTAGCTTTTCTCTTTTTTTTAGCAGCCGTATTCTGTTTATTCAGAAAGTTAATAGAAAAAGAAGGAGGAGACTATGTTTCGAACGAAAATTGTCAATCCAATTTTACCAGGATTTAATCCTGATCCCAATATTTTGAGGGTTGGGGATACTTATTATATTGTTGTTTCTTCTTTTGAATGGCTGCCAGGAGTCCGCATTTATCAATCAAAGGATCTAGTAAATTGGGAACATGAAACCGATATTTTAACTAATGAAATAGATTTACGAGGAAATCCACAGAACGGCAGTATTTGGGCACCTCAAATAAGTTACTCAAAAGGACTTTTCTATCTGATCTATACAGATGTAAAAAGCACAAAGCGTCCATTTAAAGATTGCCATAATTATTTAATTACATCCCCAAGTATCAATGGTCCTTGGTCAAAGCCTGTTTATTTAAATAGCAGCGGTTTTGATCCGTCACTGTTTCATGATACAGATGGACGAAAGTGGCTGCTTAACGAAATATGGGATTATCGTATGACGACAGGCAATAAATCTGCTGGAATAGTCTTACAAGAATATGATGCCGAAAATCAAATTCTCGTTGGACCTGTTTATAAAATTTTTGATGGTACTGAACTAGGCAAAACTGAGGCTCCTCATATATACCATTATGGTGATTATTATTATTTACTCACCGCAGAGGGGGGAACAGGGAAAGGTCATGCGGTTACGGTTTGTCGTGCAAAAGAAATAACGGGTCCATATGAATTGGACCCAAAGTATCCTATCTTAACAGCAAGTGATAAACCAGACTCCCCATTGCAATGTTCAGGTCACGGCAGTATTGTCCAAACTCCCTTGGGCAACTGGTATATGGTTTATTTATGTACACGTCCATTACTTGGCAAAGCAGCCATTTTAGGTCGTGAAACCGCAATTCAAGAAGTTTACTGGGACGAAGATGGATGGCTGCGATTAGCCGGAGATGGGAATGGACCGCTTGTTGAAATAGATATCGTAACTGCAGAGCCAGTTATACAAAGGAATAATACTAACTTTAGAGATGATTTTATTTGTGTACTAGGCAAAGAGTGGAATACGGTTCGCATTTTAGCCGATGAATCTTGGTGCGATTTAATAAGTCGCCATGGATATTTACGATTATTCTCAGGTGATTCCATCCAATCCCTGTTTGATCATCACCTTCTGGCTATTCGTCAAAAAGATTTCCGGTTTAGGACGGTAACGAAAATGGACTATAACCCTACAACTTTTAATCAAATGGCGGGATTAATGTTGTATTTAAATGATTGTAATTATCTTTATGCGTACTTGACCCATGATGAGAAAAGGGGGCGTGTCATTAGACTAATGAAATGTAAAGACGGGGAATTTGAATTGTTTCCTTTAATTTTTCCAATAGATATTGGTGAAGTAGAGTTACAGGTCGTGGTAGACGGACCCACTGCTAATTTTTATTATCGTATGGGTGGAAAAACTGTTTGGCAACAAATCGGGGAACCTCAAGATGTATTATTCTTGTCTGGCGGTTTTACGGGTAACTTTGTAGGAATTGGCATTCATGATATGGACCGAAAAGCGGGTTCCTATGCCGATTTTGATTTTTTTGAATACCAAGGCCTTGACATGTTATAACATGAGAACTAAGGGAGAAAACAAATGGAACATAAAACTAACAACCGTGAAAAATTATATGGGATATTAGGAGACTTGCCTGAACGAAGCCGACCGATAACGGCAAAAAAAATAGACGAACTGAATAAAGGTGATTACACACTTGAAGTACTCTTACTAGATGTTGAGGGAAGCGGGTTCATTCCTGCTTATTTTGCTCGTCCTAAGAACCCAGCTGGGAAAATGCCTGTGGTGTTATTTAATCATTCTCATGGAGGAAACTATTCATTAGGGAAAACGGAACTGATTCAAAGCAGTGACTATCTTCAAAAATCATCGTACGCCCTGCAGTTAACTTCGATGGGATATGGTGTTTTATGCATTGATATGCTTGGATTTGGTGAAAGAAGAGGAAAAACTGAAAGTGAAATTTTTAAAGAATTGCTTTGGAAGGGGCAAGTAATGTGGGGCAGGATGATTTATGATAACATCCGTGCTTTAGATTATGTAACGGCTAGGGACGATGTTGATTCATCAAGGATCGCTGCCCTCGGAATGTCAATGGGAGGATTAATGGCATGGTGGCTGTCTGCTCTTGATGAAAGAGTAAAAGTATGTATTGATATTGCAGCCCAAGTGGATGCAGAAACATTAGTTGCTAATCGCGGTCTAGATCATCATGGTTTTTACTCGTACGTTCCAAGCCTATTAAAATATTTTCGTACCTCTGATATCCAAAGATTAATAGTCCCGCGCCATCATCTTAGTGTCGTTGGGAATGAAGATAAACTAACACCGTTTGAGGGACTTGGCATCATTGACGGAGAATTAAAGGCTGAATACGAAAAAATCGGTGTACCGGAACATTGGAAGATGGTCCGGTATGAATGCGGCCATATTGAAACAGCAGGAATGAGAGAGGAAGTCTGCTCGTTCTTACTAAATAATTTATAGGGTGATACTATGATAGTCGCACAAGATGGAAGTGGCCACTTTAAAACGATTCAAGAAGCAATAAATCAAATCCCAAAAGATAATAAGAATCGATTCGAAATTTTTTTAAAGGATGGAGTATACAAAGAAAAACTAACCATTGATAAACGGTTTGTTTCCCTGCTCGGATCACACAAAGATAACGTAAAAATAACCTTTGATGATTATGCCAGAAAGCTGCAGAGCAATGGAGAAAAGATAGGGACCTTTGGATCATATAGCACGATTATTACCGGAGATGGCTTCTTGGCAAAAAATATTACTTTTGAAAATAGTGCAGGACCTGGACCGATTGTCGGGCAAGCAGTAGCCGTCTATGTTGATGCAGATCAAATCCAGTTTCAGGACTGCTCTTTTTTGGGAAAACAGGACACTCTATTTACTGCCCCGCTACCGCCAAAGCCCATAGAAGGAGACCGCTTTGGCGGTCCTCGGGATGGTATGGAGAAGAAGGCAGGTAGAAGTTATTTTCGCGACTGTTATATAGAGGGGGAGGTCGATTTTATTTTCGGATCTGCTACATCTGTTTTTCAACACTGTGAGATTCATAGTTTAGATTTATCAAAGAAAGTCAACGGATATATAACAGCCGCTTCGACGCCGATTGATCAAAAGTTCGGGTATGTCTTTTTCAATTGCAAATTAACAAGTCATGCGGCTCCACAAACCGTTTACTTGGGCCGGCCGTGGCGAGACTATGCAAAAACCGTGTTCCTCAACTGCTGGATGGGTGAGCATATCAAGAAAGAAGGCTGGCATAACTGGGAGAAACACCATGCTGAAAAAACTGCTTTTTATGCTGAGTACAATAGCCGTGGCCCAGGAGGTTGTATGGAGGAGCGAGTACCATGGGCAAAAATTCTGTCGGATGAAGAAGCAAAAGAATATACCTTGGAAAATATCTATGGGGCTAATGAATGCTGGATTTAATGTAAAAGGAGGAAGAGTTTTGATTGGAAGAGAGTTTCCCGCAGAGTTTATAAAATATGTTGATGAGAAGATAGGTAATCCAGTATGGCAGCTCACAGCCGATGGCTCGAATAACTATCATTTTTATTTTACCGATAATTCTTTCACCCTTGGTGACGAGGAAATCTATTTTCTTTCGGACCGTTCATCAGCAGTACCCAAAAAATATAATCTATTTAAAATGGATTTAAATTCAGGACGAATCATTCAATTGACAGATGAAAAAGAAGGGATTAATGCAGGACAGCATACAAAAACACCTGATAGCGAAATTGTTGTATATGGGACGGGTAAAGTGATAAAAAAATTAAATACGAGAACATTGGAAAGTACCGTTGTTTATGAGGAGGAGGAAAATATCCGTTTGGGTCAACCACACATATCCCCGGATAAAAAATATATCGGTTTTGCAAGAAACGAACGAGTTCCCATCCATTACGGGGCAAATTATAAGGGATTTAAAGAAACCATGTATGCTACAAAAAAGGGGTGGATTACCCTAGTCAGCATGGACGGTTCAAAAGTCATGGATGTGTTTGAAGATACTCATTGGCTCGGTCATTTTCAGTTTTCGCCAATTGATAGCACAATAGCTATGTTTTGTCATGAAGGACCATGGAATCTTGTTCACCAAAGAATCTGGCTGCTTGATTTAACAAGCAGAAGTGTCCAACCCGTTTTTAGGCAAGGGGAGGATGACTGTGTAGGGCATGAATTCTGGACAACGAACGGGAAAATCTTTTTTGATAATCGCCGTAAAGGTCACGATGGAACCATTACGGTGGATAAAACACAGGCCACAATCAAGGAAGAGGCAACAGATCAAGTACCGTTTATTGGCCTAGCCGACCATGAAGGAACAATCCTTCGAACAATTGATTTGCCTTATTATTGTAATCACTATCACAGTAATAAGGAATGTACCTTGATTGTTGGAGATGAAGTAGAAGATCTTGTATTGATCGACATTTCGGGCAGGGAAGCTTCTGTTGAGAGGCTTTGCACACACCATACGAGCTGGGCCACACACCAGACGCACTGTCATCCAACTTTTAGCTGGGATAATAAAAAAATCCTGTTCACTTCAGACAGAGAGGGTACCACCAATCTTTATTTGGTTAATATACCAGATCCAATTAGTGAATGAAGAAATAGGTGGCTGAAGTGGGAACACAAAGGGATATTTGTCTAGAAAATCACCTCAAGATGCTTTTGGCTGACTTACTCTTAAAAATTGGAGGTTAATTTATGATAGTTAAAGGTCATACAATTGAGATTGTACCAGCAGACAAAGGGGCTGGCCGAAAGCTTTTGGCCCGGGGCGGCAAGCTGATGATGACTGAGGTCACGTTTCAAAAGGATGCGATAGGTGAGATCCATTCCCATAACCATGAACAAATCAGTTATATCGTACAAGGAAGTTTTGAGTTCACTTTGGATGGAGTAACGGAGCGGGTCGAAAAAGGTGACAGCATATACATACCAGCTAACACATTACACGGCGTAAAGGCCCTTGAAAATGAATCCATTATTTTAGATATTTTTACACCGCAACGCGAAGATTACCTTTAGAAAATTTAATTTATTGGAGGTACATTCATGAGTATTTCAAAAACTACAACTGTTACTGCTGAGATTGCTTTAGAAATGGCGGAAAAAGCAGCAAGAACATTAATGAGAACCTTTACACCTGATAAATTGCCGCCTGCAAATGTTTGGCATTACCATCAGGGAGTGTACCTTTACGGGGTACAGCGAGTTTGGGAAAAGACCAAAAACCAGGAATACTTTGCATATCTAAAAAGCTATATTGATAATCTTACAGATGAAGATGGGAATTTTCTATTTGAACGCGACCAGCTTGATTCGATTCAGGTGGGAATCCTATTGTTTCCATTGCTGAATGCAACAAAGGACCAGCGCTATAAGAAAGCAGCGGACAAACTAAGGAATCTATTCCTTACCCTGAATAAAACAAAGGAAGGCGGCTTTTGGCATAAAGACAAATATCCTTATCAAATGTGGCTTGATGGTTTGTTTATGGCTGGCCCATTTTCCCTTATGTACCAGCAGGCCTTTAACGAGCAAGGGCTGGATGAAATGGTTTTATATCAAGAACAGCTCATGCGTAAAAACATGAAAGATGAAAAAACTGGCTTGCTATTTCATGCTTATGACGAAAGTAGAAAAATGCCTTGGGCAAATGCTGAAACGGGCTGTTCACCGGAGTTTTGGGGACGTTCTGTCGGCTGGTACGGTACGGCCTTGATCGATATTCTTGAACTTCTTCCTAAAGAGCATAAAGGGAGAGGCGTACTAATCGAATCCCTACAGAGTTTAATAAAGGGTTTAGTGAGATTTCAGGAAAAAAATACGGGATTATGGTATCAAATCGTCGACAAAGGCAGTCAAGAGGATAACTGGTTAGAATCCTCCTGCTCCAGCCTATTTATTTACACCATCGCAAGGGCTGTAGAGGCAGGTTATGTCGGCCGGGAATATCTCGAAGCCGCCGTTAAAGGCTATCAGGGGTTATTGGAAGAAATGATTGAAGTTACCGGAGATTCATTAATTATGAGAGGGATTTGTATTGGAACCTCAGCTGGTGTGTATGACTATTATGCTGCCCGCCCTGTTTCCGAAAATGACCTGCACGGTGTAGGGGCGTTTATCTTAGCCAGTATGGCACTAGTCAATTTGCTGGACTTAAAATAATAACTACCTAGAGCCCATAATGGAATTTATGGGCTTTAGGTAGTTACTCCTACCTTCTATTTATAAAGTTAAAATAAGCATATGTTGGAGTAATTCATGGTAAAATTAACTATCCGAAAAATGGAGAAAGTAAAAGATTGGAGGGAGCAAAAACGGAGAATTCACCGGAAAATTATGGTTTTACCAAAATTATGATTTTCTTTATTCCATTAGCCATTTCCGCCAGCTTGACAGCAGTCTCTCATGTCATCATAAATGGAACGTTGAGCAGAGCCCACCATGCGGAAATGATCATTGCCAATTATGCCATTGCCTTATCTCTTTTCAGCATTTTGGAAAGACCCGCAATTGTTTTCAGACAAACGACTTCGGCCTTAGCAAAGGGGAGTACAGCATTTTTTAATATCGCTGCCTTCTTTGTAAAGATATCTTTTTTCATTTCTGCCTTATGTGCTTTGATTGGTTTTTCAAAGCTTGGGGATTGGGTGTTTATTTATGGGTTTCATGCGGATGCCGATTCATCGACTTCTTTAAAGGTAACCTTTCTTGTCCTTGCAGTGGTGATTCTTTTTTCAGGACTGCGCGGATTGTACCAAGGAGTGATCATTAACCAATTAGAGACGAAATGGGTAACACTTGGCGTAATCATTAGACTTATGGGTATGTTTGGTCTTGCCATTTGCTTTATCCACTTTGGCATAGCCAATACAAGTGTGGCAGGAGCTATTATCTTTTTGGCTGGAATGGCGATTGAATGTTTGGTCAGTGTCTGGCGCGGTCAAACAATTGTCCGAGGAAACTGTAAGTCTGGAAACCCTTTAAAACAAAAGGAGATTAGCTCCTTCTATTTTCCCTTGGTTTTTTACATGTCGTTTCAGACGATCTTAATTCCGATTATCTATTCGTTCCTAGGTCAGATTCAAGATGTTCACCTCGGTATTGCATCATTTGCCTTGGCCTTTAGTATTACCAATTTAGTAATTAGCTTTTTTATGTACACCCATCAAGTTGTCCTGCAGTTTTACAAACATAATAAACCAGCTGTAATCAAATGTGTAATTGTCTTTAGTATTGTCCCTTCACTTTTCCTTGGTGCCCTTTGTTTCACTGCGGCAGGGCCTTGGTTTATGACTAAGGTGATGGGGGCTGACACAAGACTTGCAGCTGAAAGTCTGAACGTTTTAAAGTTTTGTTTAATCAAGACAGCTGTCTTTCCATGGGTGGATTATTTTGGCGGAATTCTTATGCTTCAGAAAAGCACAAAATCTCTTCTAAAACCACAAATTTGCAACGTGGCAGCTGTCATTCTAGTGATAATCCCAGTGGTCTACTTACATCCTGAATTAAATGGAAAAGCAGGGGCAATTGCGGCGTCAGTCGGCGAATTAATCGGATTGGCTGCTGTATTCCTGGTTGTTTCACAAAGACAGAAGTATGAGCTGGAAAAACAAAAGGCGGTATAATTTATCTATATAATGTTAACGTTAACAAAAAATGTTTACTAGTTTCATATATTCTGATAGACTAAACTTATTATAAAATGTTAACGTTAACAAATTTTGCACAAAGGATGGGTTGATTATGGAAAAGTTTATGGGGACTAATTTTTTATTGAAAAATGAAACAGCTGTCTCGTTGTATCATGATTTTGCAAAGGAAATGCCAATCATAGATTACCATTGTCATTTAAGTCCAAAGGAAATCTACGAAAATAAAAAATTTAAAAATATTACGGAGGCATGGCTTTACGGAGACCATTATAAGTGGAGAGTCATGCGGGCAAATGGCATCTCCGAGGAGTACATAACCGGAAGTGCGTGCGATTATGAGAAATTTCTCGCATGGGCAAGAACCATTCCTATGACCATCGGCAATCCATTATATAATTGGACTCATTTAGAATTACAAAGATTTTTTGGTGTTTATGATGTCTTAAACGAGGAAAGTGCACCAGCCATATGGGAGAAAGTTAATGATTTACTGAACGGGGAAGGCTTTAGTGTTCGAGATTTAATCGTCAAGTCAAATGTAAGGGTTATTTGTACAACGGATGATCCGGTGGATAGTTTGGAATTCCACACTTTATTAAAAGGGGAAAAGGACTTTCCGGTTAGTGTAGTTCCAGGCTTTAGACCAGATAAAGGTCTTGAGATAAACCTTGAAGGGTTCCCGGAATGGGTCGAAAAGCTTGAGCATGCCTCTGATATCGAAATTAATAATTATGAAGACTACCTTGCAGCACTTGAATCCCGTGTCCAGTTCTTCCATAGTGCAGGAGGTACGGTTTCTGATCATGCCCTGGATTCAGTTGTGTATGAAGAAGCCTCGTTTGAAGAGGTTGCTCAAATTTTTTCAAATCGATTAACAGGAAATACTGTTACGTTAGCAGAGGAGAGAAAGTTTAAGACTTACACGCTAATATTTCTTGGAAAACTATACGCGGACCTTGACTGGGCAATGCAATTCCACATCAATGCTCATCGAAATAATAATACGAAAATGTTTAACAAGCTGGGGCCAGATACAGGATACGACAGCATGAATGACGATCAAATAGCCAAACCGTTAGTTAAGATTCTTGACTCTTTGGAACAGGATGACAAGCTTCCGAAGACAATTCTTTATTCGTTGAATCCGAATGATAACTATGTGATTGCTAGCATAATCAACAGTTTTCAAGATGGAAAAACTCCTGGAAAAATCCAATTTGGAACTGCTTGGTGGTTTAATGATACAAAAGACGGTATGCTGGCTCAAATGAAAGCTTTATCTAATGTTGGTCTTTTCAGCAGGTTTATCGGCATGCTTACAGATTCCAGAAGCTTTTTATCCTATACAAGACATGAATATTTTCGCAGGCTGGTCTGTAACTTGATTGGAGAATGGGTAGAGGATGGAGAAGTGCCTTATGATCTAAAATTGCTTGGTAAGATTGTTCAGGGAATCTCCTATTATAACGCCAAAGAATATTTTAATTTTACGGAAGTAACAACAGCTGATCGCCTTCCTTTAAATTAATATTATTGAACATAATGGTTGAAGCCGAAGAGCAAAAAAAACAGGTAAGCTTCAACCATTATGTATTAAACATGTAGCACTCCCCTTGTAGAGTCAGGGGTTGCAAAACATTGTTCACGTGTGCATTAATACTTTTATAGTTTAACAGGGGTGGGAATATGCAAAGATTAAATCGAAGGACTTATAAAGATTATAATACCTATCCAGAAAAAATCCTCCAATTTGGGGAAGGGAACTTTTTAAGAGGTTTTGTGGACTGGCAGGTCCAGGTTTTAAATGAGAAAACGGACTTTAACGGCAGCGTCGTTGTTGTTCAGCCAAGGGGTTCTGAAAAGATTGAAAGGTTAAATAATCAAGATGGCCTATTCACCCTTTATTTACAGGGACTCAAAGGTGGAAAACCTGTCAATGAACATATGGTAATTGATTCTATAAGCAGAGGAATAAACCTTAAAACGGATTATCAGGAATATTTAAAACTTGCGGCAAGTGATGAACTTCGTTTTATCATTAGCAACACTACAGAGGCCGGGATTGCTTTTAATCCTGAGGATAAGTTAGAGGACCGGCCACAGAGGAGTTTTCCAGGAAAATTAGCAGCCTTTTTATATCACCGTTTTCTGGCATTTGATGGAGATGTAAATCGCGGTTGTATTTTGATTCCCTGCGAATTGATTGAAAATAATGGCGGAAAGCTGAAAGAAGTTGTCCTAAAGTATGCTAGTCACTGGAATTTAGACAGTGAATTTACTGCTTGGGTCCATCAGGCTAATACCTTTTGTTCAAGCTTGGTTGATCGAATTGTCCCTGGTTTCCCAACGGACTCAATTGAGGAAAAAACGGCTGAAATTGGGTTTCAGGATGAATTGATGGTAGTTGGAGAACAGTATCATCTTTGGGCAATAGAGGGTCCGCAATCTTTAAAACAGGAACTCCCTGTTGCCGGAACGGGTTTAAACACTGTAATCGTTAACGACTTAACTCCATTTCGCACTCGAAAAGTGAGAATTCTCAACGGTGCTCATACGGCGATGACCCCAATGGCCTATTTAGCCGGCTTGGAAACGGTTGAAGAGGCAGTGAAGGATGCTGAGTTCGGTCTTTTTATAAGAAAAATGATTACAGAAGAGATTGTCCCGACGCTTGAGGGAGATTTGGAAGATCTTTCGTTGTATGCAAGTGACGTACTTAACCGCTTTGCCAATCCATTTATTAAGCATTATTTAATGAGTATTTCTTTAAATTCGATTTCAAAATTTAAGACAAGAAATTTACCGGCTTTGCTTGATTATGTGGAGAAAAATGAGTCACTGCCAAAACGGATGATCTTTTCTTTAAGCAGTTTAATTTATTTTTATCGCGGCAAGCGGGAAGAGGAACCGATTCAATTGCAGGACCAACCTGAAATATTGGAATTTTTCCAAGCAATTTGGCGGCAATATGAGGATAATCTAGTAGAAGTGAAGGAACTAGCAGAAAAAGTTTTAGGTGAACAAACACTTTGGGAAATGGACCTGACTTCAATTCCGGGTTTGGTGGATGCTGTGTCCGCTAACCTTCATCAAATGGAACAAAAGGGAGTTAGAAATACACTTAAAGAACTTTATGGAACATCGATTAGGTAAGGTGGGGTATAGTTGAAAGATTTCCTGCAAATCCATGAGAAAGATAATATTATTCTTGCATTGAAAAATTTAAAGAAAAATGATCAGCTGAATGTCAACGGGACCATCGTTCAATTAAGGGAAGATGTATACCGGGGACATAAAGTCGCGATACGTGATATCCAGCAAGACGAGAATATTGTCAAATACGGTTATCCCATTGGTCACGCTGTCACACCGATCTATTCTGGCGAGCTTGTCCATACCCATAATACGAAAACCAATTTGTCTGGTACAGAGGAATACCAATACAATCCCATTAAAACTGAAGTTTCTTATACCTTTGAGGAACGGACTTTTAAGGGATACCGCCGGGAAAATGGAGAAGTTGGGATTCGTAATGAGTTGTGGATTGTCCCGACCGTTGGCTGTGTAAACGGTATTGCTGAAAAAATTATCAAACGTTTCGAAAAGCATGTAGGTGATATCAGCCCATTCGATAATGTTCTTGTTCTAAAACATAGTTATGGCTGCTCTCAATTAGGTGATGACCATGAAAATACGAAACAGATTCTCTTAAATGCTGTGAATCATCCGAATGCAGGGGGTGTCCTGGTCCTAGGTTTAGGATGCGAAAACAATGAGCTGCAAGAATTTAAAAGGGCTCTTGGGGAAGTAAATGAGGATAGGATTAAATTTCTCGTCTCCCAAGAAGTTACCAATGAAATTGAAGCAGGCTTCAAGCTAGTCATGGAAATCTATGAAAATGCTAAAGAAGATAAAAGGGAGGATATTCATTTAACCGAATTGAAAATTGGTTTAAAATGTGGTGGATCAGATGGATTTTCCGGCATTACGGCCAATCCTCTTTTGGGAAGATTCTCTGATTATTTAATTGCCCAAGGAGGGACGACTGTCCTGACCGAAGTTCCGGAAATGTTTGGGGCTGAAACCATCTTAATGGAGCGTGCTGCAAATGAAGAGGTGTTTCATAAAGTAGTGGATTTGATTAATGATTTTAAGGGTTATTTCCTGAAGCATGATCAGCCTGTTTATGAAAACCCTTCACCGGGTAACAAGGCAGGAGGAATTACCACTCTTGAGGACAAATCACTTGGCTGTACACAGAAGGCTGGGTCTTCAACTGTGGTGGATGTCTTAAAATATGGTGAGGTACTTAAGACAAAAGGTTTAAATCTTCTTAGTGCACCGGGAAATGACTTGATCGCTTCGACCGCACTTGCTGCGGCGGGCTGTCATATGGTGTTGTTTACAACGGGGCGTGGGACACCGTTTGGTACCTTTGTACCGACAATGAAGATTTCTACCAATACCCAAATCTTTGAAACAAAGCCTCATTGGATTGATTTTAATGCCGGAATCTTACTTGAAGATGAAGTTTCGCCGGAACAAGTGTTAAAGGATTTCGTTCAATATATAATTGAAGTGGCAAGTGGGAAGTTCGTCAATAATGAAATGAACGACTTTAGAGAAATTTCTATTTTTAAAAGCGGCGTAACATTATAGATTAGAATTATTCCTTGCATGGGAAATCCTGCCGGGATTCTTCTCATGTATTTCTATTATTATATAAAGAGGTGATCAAGATGCCTAAAGTAATCATGACATTTCCGGAAGGGAAGAACAAAGTAGTAACGATGAGCTATGACGATGGTACATCAGCAGATAGAAAACTTGTCGAAATCTTTAATCGTTATGCGATAAAGGGAACCTTTCATTTGAATTCTGGATTATTCGGGACAGGGGGACGTATTCCGAGAGAGGAAGTGTCACGACTTTATCAAGGACATGAAGTATCTACTCATACAGTCACCCATCCGACGATTTCCAGGTCGCCAAGAGAGCAATTAATTGAAGAAATTATGGATGATCGTAAAAACTTAGAAAAGATTGTAGGTTATACTGTTAGGGGATTATCCTATCCAAATGGCTCATACAACCGTTTTATTAAAGAGATGCTTCCATTCTTAGGAATTGAGTACGCCAGGACGGTCCACAGTACAGGCAATTTTTCGATACCGGATGATTTTAATGAATGGAATCCAACTTGTCACCATAATCAGAATTTACTAAAACTAGCTGAGGATTTTGTCAAGCTCCATAAAAAACAATATTTGTATATGATGTATGTATGGGGGCATAGCTATGAATTTGAACAAGATCATAACTGGGATTTAATCGAGAACTATTGTGAGTATATCGGTAAACGAGACGATATCTGGTATGCAACAAATCTCGAGATTGTCGACTATATGAAGGCATTTCAAAACCTAAAATTCTCTGCGAACAGTCATTTTGTCTTTAATCCTTCGGCTATGTCTATTTGGTTAAGTGTCGATGAACAAATCGTCGAGGTAAAAGCAGGAGAACAAATAAATCTAGTGAAAAACTAGTTATTTTGAAACCAGTCGAGCCTTCGACTGGTTTCTTTTAAAAAATAACGCCATAAATTGGGCTTTTACATCGAACTACGAATTGGCATTGTTAGTTTCATTTTTTAATTCTTCTTTGGCAATTTGCTCCATACTATTACCACCGTAATCTGGAACATTACCAGCGTGCTCACGGTGGTATTCAGTACCAGATCCTTGAGGACTGTTAGTTGAATTCTGATTTTTATTATTTTGTGCAGCCATACCATTCACCTCCTGATAATCTTTTTATCATGATGACTTTCAGCAGTCGTGATGTTTATTAAGATGAAGCGGTGGTGGGATCAGCCAGCCCTTTTCTTTAGTTAGTCGTAAAATCTTTGCACCAAGTGCTGCTTTTTGGGTATGGAATTGTCCATACATCATGGCAACATCTTCTCTTATAGACATTCCAATGAGTTGACTGCAAGCGACTAAACCGGCAGCCGTGTCTGCTGCAAGGGTAGCTGCAATAGCCGGATCCGGGATTCTGGCACCAATAGGAATGTCTTCTAAACAAGCTTCAGGTGGGTCAGGCAGTACTGGTGGAAGACCAACGCCATTTTCTTTCAAAATTTCCTCAATCTGCTTTTTTTGCTGTTCACCTGTCTCGATTGCTTCAATAAGTATCTTTTTTAAATCCTCATCACCAGCATGATTCAACATTGCTTTATAACCAGAAATCATATTGTTTCCGGCTAACTGTGAAGCCCAAATGCCAAATACCTCACCATAATGTAATGGTTCGTCTTTTGGATTCCCACTTAATATTCCCATCGTTACCCTCCTTAAGGTGTTAGAAAAGTTGTTCAGGACTAGTGCCTCCTTCCTTGAAGTGCACAGAGATAGTTTTCCTACGCACTTCAGAATTCATTCTCTTAAGCAATAGTTTCTATTTTGCTAAAAGCAACATTTTAAATTTTGTTCATGGATTGTTCATATTTACCTGTTAAGATAGATGTTAGTGAATTTGGGTTCAATCTTCTATTTAAATGTCAAATTTTTTTTGTGATAATAATGCACTATGAGGTGATGAGAAATTATGAATAAAATACTAAACAAGGGTCAAAGTATTTTAAATAAATATGTTGGCTTTTTATTTTTGTCTGTTCTCTTATTATGGTTAAAAACTTATATAGTCCAATTAACGCAATTTCAATTGGGTATAGAAAATACATTGCAAAAATTTCTCTTGTTTTTTAATCCTTTAGGTTCTTCCTTGATTTTCCTAGGAATATCCGCCTTTTTTAAAGGAAGAAAAAAATATATTTCCATGATGGTTATTTATTTTTTATTATCTTTTCTATTATTTGCGAATGTGGTTTTTTACCGATTCTTTAACGACTTTATCACACTGCCTACACTGACACAGACTCAAAACTTTGGGGACGTGAGTGCAAGTGTATTTACATTATTAAAACCCTATGACTTACTTTTCTTTCTGGACTTTCTTGTTTTAATAGCTTTACTTGCTTTCCGGATTGTTAAGATAGAAGTAATAGATATAAAGCGTAGAAAGATTTCAGTATTATACTCTTTAGCACTGATGATTTCATGCGTGAATTTATCGCTGGCGGAAATGGATCGTCCACAATTGTTAACAAGAGGATTTGACCGAAATTATATTGTGAAATATCTAGGAATGTATAATTACACGATCTATGATGCAGTTAAGAGCACACATGCATCCGCACAAAGAGTAATGGCTAGTAGTGATGATATTACGGAAGTGATTAACTACACAAAGTCTAACTACGCTGAACCAAACCCGGCTTCCTTTGCTAAAGGTAAGGGGATGAATGTGATTTACCTGCACCTTGAATCCTTCCAAAACTTTTTGATCAATTATAAGTTAAATGGGGAAGAGGTTACACCGTTCTTAAACTCATTGATAAAAGACCAAAATACAATGTATTTTGATAACTTTTTTCATCAAACAGGGCAGGGAAAAACATCTGATGCAGAATTTATGCTTGAGAATTCTTTGTTTGGCTTACCAGAGGGATCTGTTTTTACAACGAAGGGGTTAAACACATTTCAAGCTGCACCTGCTATTTTAGGGCAGAACGGCTATACTTCAGCTGTTTTCCATGGGAATTCCGGAAGTTTCTGGAATCGAAATGAAATTTACAAATCGTTTGGTTTTGACAAGTTCTATGATGCCAATTATTATCAGATTAATTCCTCTGATGAGGCAGAATATGGTTTAATGGATAAACCATTCTATCAGCAATCCATCCCACTATTGGAATCATTGCCGCAGCCGTTCTATACCAAATTTATTACGGTTGCCAATCACTATCCGTATGCGATGAATCAAAAAGATACAACCATCGCACCTGCTACAACAGGTGATAAGTCTGTGGATGGATATTTTCAAACGGCACGTTATGCTGACGAAGCATTAAGACAATTTTTTGACTACCTTAAGAAGTCTGGTCTATATAACAATTCCATTATTATTATGTACGGTGACCATTATGGTATCTCTGAAAATCATAATAAAGCGATGGCACAAATACTTGGTAAAGAAATTACCCCTTTTGAAAGTGCTGGATTACAACGTGTACCATTATTTATCCGTGTTCCAGGCATGCAAGGTGGGGTAAACCATGAGTATGGCGGTCAAGTTGACCTTCTTCCAACTGTTCTTCACCTATTAGGAGTTGATACAAAAGATTATGTTCAATTTGGTACGGATTTACTGTCTAAACAGCATGATAGTTTAGTGGCATTCCGAAATGGTGATTATGTAAGCCCAACGATTACCTCGGTTGATGGTAAATATTATGATTCAACTACTGGGCTTAAGCTAGAATCGAATAAACTGGCCGAAGCAAAAAAATATAAAGACATGGTCCAGGAAAAACTTACTTTTTCAGATAAAGTAGTTAATGGCGATTTATTACGTTTTTATACACCAAAAAACTTTACTCCTGTTGACCGAACTAAGTATGATTATAATTCTGCTCACAAGAATACTAATGAAAAAACAACTGATAGCAAATAGCAATTGGAAGGCTGCCGATTTAAGGCAGTCTTTTTTTGCAGCCATTAAATTGCTCCCCAATATCACTTGAATCTGGATACCCTATTTGTGAAAAGCTAAGAAAGGAAACTTCTCAGGGAGCAGGGGACGATATTGGAAATTTGGAAAATCTATACAAACGATTGGGAGAATATTCTTCGTGTACCGATTGTTATTTTGTTAGTGGGAGCACTCACGATCCTTCCATCCGCTTATGCTTGGATTAACATTAAAGCTATGTGGGATCCATACAGCAAAACCGCTGGGATTAAAGTGGCAGTAGCCAACGAGGATGAGGGGGCAGAAGTGCAGGGAAAAAAGATTAATGTAGGTAAAGAAATAGTCCAGAATCTAAAAAATAATAAGAAACTCGGCTGGGTGTTTGTCAATCACTCTACCGCTGAGAATGGTGTGGAAACTGGTAAATATTATGCTTATCTTATTATCCCTAAAGACTTCTCAAAAAAGATGGCCAGCATACTTGAAATTAAACCGACAAAGCCGCAAATTCTATTTGGTGTAAATGAAAAGATTAATGCTGTAGCTCCGAAAATTGCCAGCTCAGGGGCATCAGCTGTGACAGCTCAAATCAGTCAGGCCTTTGTGAAAACTGTTGGAGATGCTATTTTTTCAGGTTTTTATAAAGCAGGAATTGAGTTAGAAAAAGCATTACCGTCCATACATACTATGGAGGACCAAATCTTTACATTAGAGAAGGCCTTGCCACAGATAGAAGAAATGGGAAAGAAAGCAATCGAGCTCGAGGGAAAGCTGCCTGAAATTAGGGAAAAGGGACAAAAGATCATTGAATTGGAACAAAGGATTCCCGAGATTAATCAGGCAGGAAGCAGTATTTTAAAAGTAGAAGCTAATTTGCCGCTTATCCATGAAGCAGGCAATAAGGTATTGGCACTTCAACTGAAATTGGCTGATATGAATCGTATAAATGAAATTGTTACCCAAATTGGAGAGCAATTATCTGAAATAGAGGCAGATCTTAACCAAACAATCAATCGTTCTGGACTGGCGGCAGCTCAGGGTGAAACTAGTGAAAATCAGGCTCAGTTAACACAACTTCATGAGGAACTTGTACGTATTCAAAATTCCATTCAACTGGCTCGTGGTGACCTCCAGCAAAAGGTATCAGAAGGAGAAGCGATTGTTAACTCCTCTGCTAATTTTATAAAAAATGATCTCTCAACTATTGAAGGGAAAATTCAAAAAGCGGCTGATTTTGTTCGAAATGATCTTCCTGCACTAGAAGCTGATATTCGAAATGCTGCTAATCTGGTTCGAACAAGGCTTCCTCAATTTGAAACAGCTGTCCATAAAGCAGCTGATTTTGCAAGAAATGACCTGCCAGGCTTTGAGGCACAAATCAAAAGTACAGCTGCTAAAATGCGAAGATTAAAAAGCAGTGTGGATGTGAATGATTTACTTCAATTTTTGAAGCATGACCCGCAAAAGGAGAGTAACTTTTTATCCAGTCCTGTTCTATTAAAAACAAAAAGGATATTCCCTATTCCAAATTATGGATCAGCAATGACACCTTTTTATACGATGCTTGCACTATGGGTAGGCGCTACCTTCCTGATTGCATCACTTCGAGTGGATGTAGAGGACAAGGATCAACAGTTTAAGAGCTATCAGGTTTACTTTGGAAGGATGCTTACTTTTCTTACGATAGGGGTCCTTCAAGCTGTTATAGTATCACTTGGTGATTTGTTGTTCATCCATACCTATGCCGTTGATAAATTATGGTTTGTTCTTTTTAGTATTTTTATTGGACTCGTATTCGTTATTATCACATTCACTTTATGCTCGGTCTTTGGCACAATCGGAAAAGGTTTAGCGATTATTCTTTTGGTGCTGCAAATTTCAAGTTCCGGTGCGACTTTTCCAGTTAGTACGACCTCGGCCTTTTTTCAAATGATTTATCCTTTTATGCCTTTCACCTATGCGGTAAGTTTGCTGCGGGAAACGGTTGGAGGAATGGTACGAGATGTGGTGGTAAGGGATGTTTTATTCCTGCTCGTCTTTGTGGCTGCCAGCTTTCTTTTAGCACTAGTCTTAAAGAATCCATTGAGCAAACGAATCCAGAAGACGGCAGAACAAGCAAGGGCTTCAAAGATCATTCAATAAGCAATTTTACGTTTTCAAAATCGAGCATCCGCTTAGGTACTATTTTTCTTGACAATAAAAGAATTAATATGTTATTAAAATAATTGTTAGCACTCGGCAGATAAGAGTGCTAAAATAAAGGTATATTTTGCAAAAAGGAGAGGTCTTGATGGAAACAAAGCAATTTAAAGCGGAGTCGAAACGATTACTAGATATGATGATTAACTCAATCTATACACACCGGGAGATTTTCTTAAGAGAGTTATTGTCAAATGCAAGTGATGCGATTGATAAAATTTACTATAAAGCCTTAACAGATGATACGTTGACCTTTGACCAAGATAGCTACTACATAAAAGTCACGGCTGATAAGGATAATCGAGTATTAAAAATCACCGATACCGGCATAGGGATGACGAAGGAAGAACTTGAAAATAACCTTGGTACGATTGCGAAAAGCGGCTCGTTAGCTTTTAAAAAGGAAAATGAACTTAAAGACGGCTATGACATCATTGGACAATTCGGGGTTGGCTTTTATTCAGCTTTTATGGTCGCGGATGAAGTATCAGTGATTAGTAAGGCTCTAGGTAGTGATGAAGCTTTCAAATGGGAATCTAAAGGAGCGGACGGTTATACCATCACACCATGTGAAAAGGATTCTGTCGGTACGGAGATTACGTTGAAAGTAAAAGAAAATACCGAAGATGAGAACTATGATGAGTATCTTGAAGAATATCGATTAAGGTCAATTATCAAAAAATATTCAGATTTTATTCGCTATCCGATTAAAATGGATGTAACAGAACGTAAGCTCAAAGAGGGCAGTGAGAACGACTTTGAGGAAGTAGTCGAAGAACAAACCATTAATAGTATGGTTCCTATCTGGAGAAAGAATAAGAAGGATTTAACTACCGAAGATTATGAACATTTTTACTCCGAAAAACGATATGGTTTTGACAAACCGCTTAAACATATTCATATCAGCGTTGACGGTGCTATTAGATATAATGCCATTCTGTATATCCCTGAAAACATCCCGTTTGATTATTACACACAGGAATATGAAAAGGGGTTAGAGTTATATTCAAATGGCGTGTTAATCATGAATAAATGCGCTGATTTGCTGCCTGACTATTTTAGTTTTGTTAAGGGTATGGTGGATTCTGAAGATCTTTCATTAAATATCTCAAGAGAGATGCTTCAGCATGACCGGCAATTAAAGCTCATCGCCAAAAATATTAATAAAAAAATCAAAAGTGAATTATTGTCGATTATAAAAAATGAACGAGAAAAGTACGAAGAGTTCTTTACAGCATTTGGCAGACAACTAAAATATGGTGTTTACAGTGATTATGGAACCCATAAAGATGAACTTCAGGATTTGTTAATGTTCTATTCATCTAAGGAGAAAAAATTGGTCACGCTTGAGGAGTATGTTTCAAGGATGCCGGAGGACCAAAAATATATTTACTATGCAACTGGTGAATCGAATGAACGAATTGAAAAACTGCCGCAAACGGAATTAGTTGCGGATAAAGGGTATGAAATTCTATATTTCACCGATGAGATTGATGAGTTCGCGATAAGAATGCTAATGTCATATAAAGAAAAAGAGTTTAAATCAGTTTCCAGCGGAGATTTAGGATTTGAAGCGGATGAAAATCAAGATACAGCTGCCGAGGAACAAGACAATAAAGATCTATTTGATTTTATGAAAAATGTTCTAAACAACAAGGTTAAAGATGTAAAAGTATCGAAACGACTTAAAACCCATCCTGTTTGTTTATCTACTGATGGGGCAGTATCGATTGAAATGGAAAAAATCCTTAACGCCATGCCAAATAGCCAAAATGTGAAAGCAGACAAGATCCTAGAAATTAATGTCCATCATGAGGTGTTTGCTTCATTAAAAGACGCCTTTGAAAAGGACAAAGACAAGTTAACCATATATACAAACCTGTTATATAATCAAGCATTGCTGATTGAAGGTTTACCAATTGAAGACCCAGTCGAATTTACAAATCAACTATGCAAAGTAATGGTATAAAGAAGGGAGGGATTGCAGCAGGCTGCAATCCCTTTTTTATTGAAAAATATGAACTCTAGTTCAATTTTCATGAAAAATATGATATAATCATATAAAGAACATATTTTAGGTAATACCTAATAGATTGGATGATTATATGGCAAAATAAAATTTAATAAGGAGTGGTTGAATGACAGATTTAATGAAAGAAAATTTAAAACACCGAAAACTTCCTCTAACAAGGGTTATTGTGAGAATCATCATGATTACCATCGGAGCCATTCTTATGGCGACAGGACTAGAAATATTTTTAGTTCCGAACCATGTTATTGATGGGGGGATTACCGGTATCTCCATCATGCTTGCACATATTACCGGATGGAAATTGGGACTCTTTCTATTTGTATTGAACCTGCCATTTGTGTATATGGGCTACAAACAAATGGGAAAAACCTTTGCTTTTTCAACCATTTATGGAATTATTGTTTTATCCATTTTTACTTCCTTTTTTCACCCTATTCCTCCTTTTACAGAAGATATCCTCCTGGCCACCCTATTTGGCGGAATGATTTTAGGCATTGGAGTGGGTCTGGTCATCCGTAATGGCGGGGCATTAGATGGCACAGAAATACTAGCTCTTGTTATTAATAAAAAGGTTCCTTTTTCGGTTGGACAAATTATTATGTTTATGAACATATTTATCTTAGGGGCAGCGGGCTTTGTCTTTTCCTGGGACCGTGCCATGTATTCCCTTTTAGCTTATGTCATAGCTTCGAAAGCAATTGATACGGTTGTCCAAGGACTTGAAGAAACTAAATCTGTCTGGATTATTAGTGACAATGCCGACGAGATTGGAGATGCCGTTAATGACCGTTTAGGACGGGGAGTCACCTACTTAAACGGTGAAGGCGCTTATACTGGGGATAATAAGAAAGTCATTTTCAGTATCATTTCCCGACTGGAAGAATCCAAACTGACGACCATTGTCGAGGAAATTGATCCTACAGCGTTTTTAGCCATTGCTGACATAGCGGAAGTTAGAGGTGGCCGCTTTAAGAAGCGCGATATTCACTGACTTATTACGGAAAGTGTAAAGAAAAAGGATCCGTCACCAAGACAGATCCCTTTAAGTACACTTAATGACCTAATTCAACATCATCAACATGGTTAATGTGCTTTCTGTTTATTAAAATGAACAGAACAGAGAGAAGGACAAAAATACCTCCGACAATAAATGGAGTGGAAGAATTAAAAATTTCTGCAAGCTTACCCGCCATAAATGGTGCAATCGCACCGCCAATAAAGCGAAGGAAACTGTAAGCGGCTGACGCTGTTGAGCGTTGTACCGGTGCAGCATTCATAACAGCGGTGGTAATGAGTGTATTATTATTACCTAATAATGCACCTGCCGCTATCACGCAAGTAATGATAACTGCTTGTGAAGATGTCCATATTCCCATAACAAAAAGAAGAATACCGAACATGACAAGCATCGCACACATGGTTTTAATGGTTCCAAACTTCTGCTGTAGTTTAGGAGCCATAAAAACAGAGGTAATCGCCAGTAAGACACCCCAGCCCAGGAATACAAACCCAAGCCCATGTTCATCCAATCCCATCACAAACGGGGCATAGGCGAGAAGCGTAAAAAAACCAATATTATATAGGGCAGCCGTGATTCCGAAAACCAATAAAGAACGGTGTTTTAAGGCACGAAAAGGATCTGCAAGTGTTGTTTTCGCCTGGCTCTTTTGATTCTGTTTAGCATTGGGCATTAAGACAATTAAACCAATAAATGCAATTATCATGAGTGATGCAACCCCAAGAAACGGACCTCTCCAGGACATCGCCCCTAACCATCCTCCAAGGAGCGGGCCTACAGAAATTCCTAGTCCAATCGCAGCTTCATACAAAATGATGGCTTTGGCCGTTCCGCTATTGGATAACGACACAATGGCTGCAAGAGCAGTGGCAACAAATAAAGCATTGCCTAAACCCCAGCCTCCGCGAAGACTGACTAGCGCCCAAATTCCATTTGAAAAGCCTCCAAGTGCAGAGAAGACCGCAATGATGACAATCCCTGAAAGAAGGGTCCACTTGATTCCCAGCCTAGAGGAAATCATTCCGGTAATAAGCATTGCCACTGCCATTACCGCATTATAGCTGGTGAACAATAAGGTAACTTGACTATGTGAGGCATGTAATTGTTCTGCAATGGCAGGTAAAATGGGGTCAACAAGGCCTAAACCCATAAATGCAATGATGCTGGCAAAAAATACTGCCCACACTGCTTTTGGTTGTGTTAATAACGATGTTTGTAACATTGGTTCCGAAGTGTTTTTTGCTGAGGTTGTATCAATCGACTGTGGTGTTGATGACATTAACATCTCTCCTTTTTGTTGTAAAAATATCTACCTAATTGGCCCTCTCGCGGTTATAAATAATAAAATGAGGAATATTTCGAAAACTTTTCTTCAGCGAGTATTTATAGCCTTGTATCCAATGACCTCCTTAGGTAAAATAGTTGTATAATGAAACTATATGATTGTATTATACAACTATTTTTCGCTACGTCAATGATGTTTTTGCTGTTTCTATATGAAATGAAAAATCAATTGCGAGTGTGATATGATAATGTGTAGGAATTTTAAAACTGTGAGGTAATAAAATGATTGAAAAGGCCCTAGAAATGATTGAACTTGAATTAGCTATCCTGCTTCGCCGAACCACATCTGATAATAACCATAAAAAAGTTGGGAGTCTTGACCGATCTGCCTATCTGCTGCTTCGCCGCATTGCTATGAAAGGGGCAGTAGGCGTAAAGGTCTTAGCGGGTGAATTCCAATTAGATATATCAACAGTAAGCAGACAAGCAGCTGCTTTAGAGCAGAAGGGGTTTTTGTATAAGATACCTGATCCGTTAGATGGGAGGGCATACACCTTTCAAATTACCGAGTTAGGTAAAAAGGAATTATATGAACATATGCAGGCTCGTATGGACCGAATAACAGAATTACTAAAAGATTGGCCGGAAGAGGAGTGCCGGGTTTTTGGCGAGCTGCTTAGAAAATTTAATTATTCGTTTTTAGAAGGATAATAACCATTAAGGTTTGATGGAATGGATGGAGGTAACTGGTAAGTATGAAATAAGAACTTACCGGTTACCTCATTTTAATTCGTGCCAAACGCCAGATAGTTAAATGATGCGCTTGTAAGCTGCGCCTATCGGCCAGAAATTAGAGTGATCCGCCACTATCCAAAGTCTATCCGCTAGTATTATGGCCAAACACCAGATAGGTAGAACCGTTATTTTTATTGTCCCTTTAAAGGGGGAAGTAACTGGATAAACCGTTCAAAAGGAAGTTCACAGGCAGGGTATTTTTCTAATAAATCGAGCATGGACAAACCCAAACCCTGTTTTGCCATTAACTCCTCATTTTTTTCAAGATGCTCTAACTCTTTCTTATGCGGAGGGCAGGATGTAAATTCAATCAGCTCACGCAGCTGCAGCTTTGTTGTCTTTTCCTCCAGATTCACACTATATTTCAATAGATCCCAAGCCCTGACAGGAAAATCAAGTGGCAGATGAACCAGTTTTTCCTTGTCACCTGATAAAATTAATTGTTTATTAGGATCCACTGCAAAACGATTTAATACACGAACAACCAGTTCGGCTGTATTTTGAGGCAAGGTTGCCGTTTGAAGGGTGCTAATAGAAATCGAATCCATGAAGGAATCTGGATTCTGCATTCTGACAAATTGACTCGAAAGTGTGTCCTCAAAATGATTATCTTTATTTTCAATTCCCAACTCCTTAAAAACATTCGTCCATAACAATTCATGCCATGATTCGAATTGGTCTTCAAAATCACCACTGACATTTCCCTGGCCCTTCTGAATTAAACGGATTGCCCCTTTTTCGGCTAACTTTTCATCAAGAAGGGTAGGAATACTTTGATACGTACTAGCCCAATTTGTATCCCCACAGCCAAATACAGCAAAGTGAACAGATTTCAGTGAGTTCCTATCTGCTTCCTTTAACCACTTAACAAATTTACGAGCATTTTTTGGCGGTTTTCCATTATACGAGGAACAGACAATGAGTACAGCCCCATGTCTTGGAAGTTTGTCAACAAAATTGTCCAGGGGTGCGACTTCACTTTGGAACCCTTTGAAACGGGCTGTTACGGCTAAATCATGTGCGATTCCCTCTCCAGTTCCCATATTTGAACCAAATAACACGAGCAGCGGTGTGTTATGTGAAACTGTTTGGACTTGATTATGTATCTCTGTTTGAAATAGGTTCTCTGCTGAAAAGACAGATGAACGTATAGTCTCCTCTAAAATAGGAACAGTGAAATTGGATTTACGCGGTTGAACTTTTATATATAATTTATCCGGTTTAATGGTCAATGTTTCTTTAATCTTCAATTGATAGTCCGTATGATCAATTAATTTAAATTGCTTTAAAATCATCCCAATTACTAGAACAGCCTCATGCATAGCAAATTGCTGTCCGATACAGGCGCGCTGGCCATTACCAAACGGCTTATAGGCATGATGTGGTATTGATTTAGGGTCGGCAAACCGCTCTGGTTTAAATTCTTCGGCATCTTCTCCCCAGGCACTTGGATCACGATGTAAAACCGGCAATAAAATATTGACCACATCTCTTCGCTTAAGTAGATAAGTCCCAGCCAAAAGGGTATCTTCTTTAGCGTATAGGGAGAAGAGTGGAGCGGTCGGCCAAAGTCTTAAAGATTCATTTAAAATCATTCGAATATACTTTAATTGGCGGATTTGCTGGTAAGTTGGAATCGGACCTGTCAGGACACGGTCTACTTCCTCATAGGCCTTTGCTAGGACCTCTGGATGATTCATTAAAAAATAGAGAGCAAAAGATAGTAACCCGCTCGTCGTTTCATGTCCGGCAATCAAAAAGGTAATGATTTGATAGCGGATATTTTCGTCGCTAAGTTTTTCGCCAGTTTCCGGGTCAGCGCATTCCAGCATCCGTGAGAGCAGATCCTCCGCATCATGACTATCGCTATTTTTCCGTTCGTCAATAATTCTATCAACTAGAGAAAACATGTAGTCAATATCAAGATTAAACTGGCGTTTTTTCTTAATCATCAGCTTATCTTGAATGCCGAGCCGGTTGCTCTGGTTCATCGCTTCGTCAAGGGCGCGTCCCATACTTTTAATAAATCGATGCGGCTTTTCACGATAAAAACTATTAAACCTATAATTAAACCCGCATAAACCAATCGTATCAAGTGTAAGCCTTGTCATATCTTCAGGAACATTAATACTTTCATCCGAATTAAGACGGGACCATTTTTGTACGAGCTGCAGGGCAACGTCAACCATCATAGCATGATAGCCCTTCATAGCACTTTGACTAAAGCTGGGGAGAAGAATATTATGTGCCTTGCGCCAGTTTTCCTCTTTTGTCCAGCTTGTAAACAGGCCATCTCCTGAAAACGCTCTCACTTTTTGCAATGGAGCATTGACAAGTTTATCGAAACGGGACTCATCGGAGGCGTCTTTGACTAATTCGGCTGAAGAAATAAAAATCCCAGTGCCGGTAGGGAATTTAAGTTTAAATATTGGACCGTATTCAGCGGCAAGTTTCATGATGGATTGTGACGGTTGTTGTATGTCTAGCTGTGGGAGATTACCGAGCGGGCCGAATGTATTAGGTTGTGGAATAATTCCATGAGTAGTTGTAACCATGTCTCTATTATACCTCTCCTTCATCTGAACATCCTTATTTCAAAAATTTACAATATTAAAATAATATTGAGAAGATTATAACATGAATGCATTATTAATATAAGATTTTATTAAAATAAATATTTTGACAGGGTTCTACATGGTTATCAAAAATCGATATAATTTTATTGGTTATTTAGTTGGAGATAACGACAAAATTACTGTTTTATTATCCAAAAGCAAATAAAAAGATATATAACGTGGTACGAAATATTATTATATCGAAAGAATAATTAGGGTGTAATGCAATAAATAAAGCAGAACTAGAGACATAGCCCATTTTTATTGTTATTATTTTTTTGTAACGATAGTTGTTTATAAAAAGGAGACAGAAAGCAATGATTACAAACAGAACCGAACAAGATTTCTTGGGTAAAAAAGAAATCCCAAAGGATGCCTATTATGGAATCCAAACACTTAGGGCGGTTGAGAATTTCCCAATTACAGGGTACTCCATTCATGAGGAATTGATTAAAGCATTAGCCATGGTAAAAAAGGCAGCTGCAATAGCAAATATGAATACAAAGAGATTATATTCCGGGCTTGGGGATGTCATTTGTCAAGCAGCAGATGAAGTGATAGCAGGAAAGTGGAACGACCAATTTATTGTTGATCCAATTCAAGGCGGAGCCGGAACGTCCATGAACATGAATGCAAATGAAGTAATCGCCAATCGGGCGCTTGAATTGCTTGGTCATGACAAAGGAGCTTATATTCACTTAAGTCCGAATACACATGTAAATATGTCGCAATCGACGAATGACGTTTTCCCGACAGCCATTCACATCGCTGTTCTAAAATTACTTGAAAAATTACTCGTGACTATGAATGATATGCTTGCCGTTTTTCAAGAGAAGGCGAGACAATTTGAAAACGTTATCAAAATGGGGCGGACCCATTTACAGGATGCTGTTCCAATCCGCCTTGGTCAAGAATTTGAAGCTTACTCTCGTGTTCTTGAACGTGATATTAAGCGGATTTCAAATTCCAGAAATCATTTATATGAAGTGAATATGGGAGCTACAGCAGTTGGGACGGGGTTAAATGCGGATCCACAATATATTATAGATGTGGTAAAGCAGCTAGCCGACATTAGCGGGCTTCCATTAGTAAACGCCGAACACCTCGTGGATGCAACCCAGAACACGGATGCATATACGGAGGTTTCAGCCACATTAAAAGTTTGTATGATGAACATGTCAAAAATCGCAAATGACCTGCGTCTAATGGCATCTGGCCCGAGGGCAGGTTTAGGAGAAATCAGTTTGCCAGCCCGCCAGCCTGGGTCTTCCATTATGCCAGGAAAAGTAAATCCAGTCATGCCGGAGCTTATTAATCAAATTGCATTTCAGGTAATTGGAAATGATCATACGATCTGTCTTGCTTCTGAAGCAGGTCAATTGGAATTGAATGTGATGGAGCCGGTATTAGTGTTTAATTTGCTGCAATCAATCAGTATTATGAACAATGGATTCCGTTCGTTTACCGATTATTGCTTGAAGGGGATCGAAGCGAACGAGGCTCGATTAAAGGATTACGTTGAAAGAAGTGTTGGTATAATCACGGCCGTAAACCCCCATTTGGGATATGAAGTTGCAGCGAGGATTGCGAGAGAAGCAATCGTCAGCGGGAAATCGGTTCGAGAATTATGTTTGCAGCATGATGTGCTTACAGAAGAAGAACTGGATTTAATATTAAATATATTTGAAATGACAAAACCAGGAATTGCTGGTGCAGCTCTTTTAGATAGAGACTAAAAATATAAGCACTTATCCAATATTTTATTACGGATGAGTGCTTTTTTTTGTTTTAAAGACTAAAATAGGAAAATTCGAATGTAAATGTAACAAATGTTAACAATAAGAGCGATATATACAACGAAATTGTAAAGGATGGTGTTGGTTGATGGATACCTTTTTATTATTGATGACACTTGTTTCAATAGTCATCGTTGTTTTAGGTGTATCATGGTTTAAATGGCATGCGTTTATCAGCTTGCTTGTGGCTAGTTTGTTTTTAGCGCTAGTGTCCGGGCTATCGCTGGATAAAATAGTCGCTGCCTATGAAACGGGTGTAGGCGGGGTTCTTGGGCATTTAATCGGGATTTTAGCTCTAGGGACCATTTTAGGTAAGATGATGGCAGACTCTGGAGCGGGGATGCAGATTGCTGAATATTTTATTCGCGTTTTTGGGGTTAATAAATTACCCTGGGCCATGATGCTGTCAGGTTTTATTATTGGTATTCCTGTATTTTTTGAAGTGGGAATTTTAATTCTATTACCTCTAGTTATTTCAATTCACAAATCATCTAAACAAAATATTTTATTAATCGCCTTGCCGTGTATCGCAGGATTATCCATCGTACATGGACTGGTTCCACCGCATCCCGGGGCATTGGCAGCCATCAGTATCTACAAGGCAAATCTAGGTAGAGTCCTTTTATATTCGTTAATTATTGCGATTCCAGCCGTTATTATTGCTGGTCCATTGTTTGCCATGTGGGTTAACAAAAGAGTTGTACCACAAGGAGAACCTGAGTTGATTCGAATAAGTAAGGAAGCTAGAACGTTACCAGGTACAGGAATTTCTTTTTTCATCATTCTGCTGCCAGTGTTACTAATGATTCTATCAGCGGTTGCTCCTTACTTAAAATTAACCGCGGGGATAACGAAATTTCTCATTTTCATTGGAAGTCCAATTATTGCCCTCTTGATCTCTGTCTTTGTTGCTTATTATTTCCTTGGCCTACGGAGAGGGATGGGAAAAGAAGTTATTAAAAAATTGACAGAGGAATGTTTATTGCCAGTCGGTTCCATCGCTTTAATCATTGGGGCAGGTGGTGGATTTAAACAAATTCTAATCGAAAGTGGAGTAGGGGATACCATCGCACGGATGGCAGAGAATTTATCGCTATCACCACTTGTATTGGCCTTTTTAATTGCTGGTTTAATTCGAATAGCTACGGGATCTGCTACTGTTGCCCTTACTACTGCCGCTGGGATTGTTTCACCAGTGGTTGCAGGGATGACAGACGTGAATCTTGAATTATTGGTTATCGCGACGGGCGCAGGATCGTTAATGTTTTCACACGTTAACGACGCCGGCTTCTGGATGGTTAAAGAATATTTAGGTTTAAGTGTTCCGGAAACCTTTAAAACTTGGACAGTCTTAGAAACGATTCTTTCATTCGTGGCGTTTGGGGGAGCGTTGCTGTTGAATATGTTTTTTTAAGAGAGACTTAAAAAGGTGCCAACTATTTGAGGATTGTTGGTACTTTTTTTAATGAAAAACAAAAAAAGGGCTATAGGCCCTTTTTCTTTATCAAAGATAATCATTTTTGCTCTTTTTCCTTCTTTTTATCAGGTTTCCGGTCACTTAAGGTACGATAAATTTGTGTATACATACTGCCTTGTTCAATATTCTCAAGAAAAAAGGGACCAATCAGCTCTATGTACTCTTCATCTTCAAACATTTTTTTATTTTGTAATTCCATTTCTGCTAATCCCTCATAAATCGATAGGAGGGCGTAGGTATGATCCTCTCCGGAAATTGGTGTAAGAATCTCGACTTTGTGATCATAATTTTCAGTTCTGAATTTTTTAATCTCCCTTAAATTATCAATTCCTTCTTTAAACTTATCTTGTTTAATGACAAACGTCTGATGAATATAAACAGACATTTAAGCACCTCCAAAGAATAAACAAAACCTAGGTATTACTATATACCTATCGCTTGTTTTTATTCCAAGGATTTAGTGCAAAGGAATTATTTTTCTTTTATAACATCAGAAAAGTAATTTTATTACCAGAGAAAAGTGATAAAATGAACCTATGATTTGTAAATCTATTACAGAAAATCAGAAATAAAATTGGGATAATTAGGTTAAAATCTGAAACCAATTTCTGTGTACATCGTCAAATTAGATAGTAGTAGGTAAATCCAAAATAATTAACGGGGAAAAGATGGGGGAAAATGAGCAGGTTTACAAGAATGATCGCAATAATAATGGCAGGTTGTGTATTTGGACTAGCTGGTTGTGCAGAGCAGACAACTAAAGAAAAGGAAGCAATGGCAGCAGGGCAGCAAACAAGCCCGCAAGAGAAAAACCTTAAAGCAGAGGAGAAAAAGAAAGTTGAAAAACCGGTTTTAGTCAATCTTATCGATCCAAATACTAAAAAGGTTATTAAAACAATTAATCCAAAGGATTTGGGATTTGGGACAGAAGATGAAAAATATAAAGACGAAATAGCCGGATTAACAAGGGAATTGGCTCGAGGAACAAAAGATACCCCAGGTTATGATAAAAGAATGATCCTCGATAAGTTAGATGGAAATGGACAAGTCATTAAGGGTTCACCGCAAACGGTGCTTGAAGAGGAAGAGTTGACTGAAAAAATCATTCAGGCTTCTTTAAAAGGTGGTGACGTTGAAATTCCCTTATATGTGACAGCAAGCGGCTATAAGCCGGAGGAGGCGCCGCAATTAGGAGAGGTAGTCGTTTCTTCTTATACTACCTATTTCCATGGGGGAATGTCGGGCAGAACTAAAAATATTACGTTATCGGCAAAAGCGATTAATAATGTCATTTTAGGTACCGGGGACTCTTTCTCCTTTAACACAACTGTAGGACCAAGTGATGCCGAGCATGGCTATCAACCCGCACCAGAAGCTCTTGATGGAAAGTTAGTGGAAGGAATCGGCGGTGGTATTTGTCAAACCTCTTCCACGCTTTACAACGCGATTGATAAACTAGCTGTCAGTTATATTGAAAGAAATCATCACTCTCTGCATGTAGGTTATGTGCCAGCAGGAAGGGATGCAACGGTATCTTATGGCGGGTTAGATTTTCGATTTAAAAACACAACGGGTGTTCCATTGATGTTAAAAACAGTTGTAAAAAAAGGATCCATCACTGTAGAAGTAAGAACGGCAAAAGTATACCAAGGTCAAGTGAAAAAACAAAAATAAGGAAAAGTCCCTGCAGTGCTCCGCGCGCAGGGATTTTTTCTTGGTCATTCCACTTCAACTATCTCATTTCTTCCCAATCTGCATAGTGGCCGCTGCCTTGGCATCCTGGACATTCAAAGGAATTAAAGTAGGCAAACTCATTATAAGGGTACACTGTATAACCTCTGCCCTCGCAATCAGGGCATTTACCCTGTTCCTTCATATTGGTGACATGATTTTGATATTTTGCCTCTTTCCATTGATTAAATGAGTTGAGTAGTCCCATTTTCTTCACCTCATTGTTTTTTCTTAGTATGGGGGAAAAATGGAATAATTATGCTTGCATGTTTTCTTATAAAATGGGGGAATTTTACTAGGTTATTGATAGATCTCCTTTTGCGTCTGATATATTATATGAAAATGCACACCAGAAAGTGAGTCCTCCAGTAAAAGGTTGTACAAAATGTATAAAAAAAAATAACGAACCTGGAGCCATGCTAGTCCAAAGTTCGTTATCGTAAAAGTTAACTATTTACGTCAAAGTTTAGTTTCTTTAATCGATACTGTAAGCTCTGACGGCTTAATCCAAGCAAATTTGCTGTTTTGGAAATATTATTATCATTTTTCTTAAGCACATGGTCAATATAGGTTTTTTCAAATAACTCCATTTGTTCTTTTAGAGGTACTGTAACATCTCCCGTTTCTTTCATAAAGGTTTCAACCGTAGAGAGGGGTATCATTCTTTCCTTCATCTGCATTTTGTTTCGATACTGGTAAGGTAAATGGCGATACCTGATGAAGTCTTCACCATCCATCATAATGTTCATAGCGGCTTCAATAATATGCTCCAGTTCACGTACATTACCATGCCAATCATATTCAAAGAAAGAAAGTTTGACCTCTTCCGATAATCCTTTAACCTGCATTTGAAACCGTTCATTGTATTTTTCAATAAAATGTTCCACTAATAATGGAATATCTTCTTTACGATCTTTTAATGGCGGCACAAAGATAGTTACGACCCCTAGTCGATAATACAAGTCTTTTCGCATTCGATTATTAGCTACCGCATCAATTGGATCTTCATTCATATTCGCAATCACTCTGACATCAACGGCCGTGTCCTTTGTGTCCCCAATCCTTCTTATTGTTTTTTCCTGGAGGACTCGCAGCAGTTTTGCTTGAAGATTTAAATTTAAGGAGTTTATTTCATCAAGCAGCAGAGTGCCGCCGTTGGCCTGTTCAAATAATCCCGGGGTATCCATAGCCCCTGTGAAAGCACCGCGTTTTGTCCCGAACAGGAGACTCTCGATTAAATTATCTGGTAAGGCTGCGCAATTTTGTGAAATGAACGGTCCTGATAACCGCTCACTTCCATTGTGAATACTTTGTGCAAAAAGTTCCTTCCCTGTACCGGTGTCACCAACAATCAATACATAGGATGAGGTTCTGGTCGCACGTTTAGCCGTTTCGATTACTTCCTTTATTGCTGGGCTGGTGCCGATAATATGATCAAAAGTATACTTAGAAGTTCCTTTTTTCATGTTGCCCTTGATTAATTTTTCCAGCTTTGTAACATCATTAGCAATTTCCACGGCACCCCGAAGTTCATGATCGGAATAGATCGGAATGGTGTTGTTAATGGTAGTAATTTCTCTTCCTTTATTATTAAAATATGTTTGTTTTACGTTACTAGTTTCTTTTCCTTCTTGGAGGGCTTTTACTAGAGTACTAGATTGGTCGTCTTTAAACATAAACACGTCCAGCAAATTTTTATCCATGACATCCTGAAAATCCATCGATTCCATTTGCATCATTTTTTTATTATAAATAATCGTTTTTCCTGTTTCATCGACTGCATGGACTCCTACATCAATCTCGTCCAAGATCCTCTTATACATCCCTGTTAAATAAATTAAGTCATTCTTTGATTTTTCCATTGTGTTATACCCCTTGTTTTTCCTCTATGCATCTATTTAATCAAAGAAAACATTCTAATGCAAAATAATTTTGCTATTACTTTTAAAAAAATGAATTTTGCGCAAAAATAATTGGCTCTTACCACTGTAAAAAAGCTTTTAAACTGCAAAAATAAAGTTGGCACGGAACTTGCAATATCCTTTTATGTACAACAAAAGGGGGAAAAACAATGTATCCATATTCACATGAACCATTTACTAATTTTACGGAAGAAAAAAATATACAGGCATTTAAAGAGGCACTTGCCTACGTCCAATCAGAACTTGGTAAACACTACCCAGTGATCATTAACGGTGAAGCTATTGAAACAGAAGAAAAGATTGTTTCAATTAATCCGGCGAACAAGGAAGAGGTTATTGGCAGTGTTTCAATGGCCAATCAAGAGCTAGCTGAAAACGCAATGCAGTCAGCATTAGCAGCTTTTGAATCGTGGAAGACGTGGAGTCCAGAGCATCGTGCCAATATCCTATTCCGTGCAGCTGCTATGTTGCGCCGCCGTAAACATGAATTCTCTAGCTATCTAGTAAAGGAGGCAGGGAAGCCATGGAAGGAAGCAGACGCAGATACTGCTGAAGCAATTGATTTTATCGAGTATTATGCTAGACAAATGTTAAGTCTGAAAGAGGGTGTACCTGTAAAAAGCCGGGCTGGAGAATATAATACATTCAACTATATTCCGCTTGGAGTGGGAATCATCATTTCACCATTTAACTTCCCGCTTGCCATAATGGCAGGTACAACAGTTGCAGCAATTGTGTCTGGAAACACGGTTCTATTAAAACCGGCTAATTCCACACCAATCGTGGCTGCAAAATTTGTAGAGCTGATGCATGAAGCTGGACTGCCAAAAGGCGTTCTAAACTTTGTACCTGGGAGCGGTGCTCAAATTGGTGATTACTTAGTAGATCATCCGAAAACTCGATTTGTCTCGTTTACAGGTTCCCGCGAAGTAGGGTGCCGTATTTATGAACGTGCGGCAAAAGTAAATCCAGGACAAATTTGGTTAAAACGTGTGATTGCCGAGATGGGTGGTAAAGACACTGTTGTGGTCGATAACGAAGCGGATTTGGATCTTGCTGCAGCATCGATCGTCTACTCAGCATTTGGGTACTCCGGTCAAAAATGTTCAGCTGGATCCCGCGCTGTTGTGCACCAAGATGTGTATGATGTTGTCCTTGAAAAGGCCGTTGCGCTAACAAAAACACTTACACTTGGTAATCCAGAATTACAAAACACTTACATGGGACCAGTTATTGACGAAAGATCATTTAAAAAGATTATGAGCTATATTGAAATTGGAAAAGAAGAAGGCAGATTAATGACTGGCGGCGAAGGGGATGACGCCAAGGGCTATTTTATCCAACCAACCATACTCGCTGACTTGGATGAGGATGCCCGCCTTATGAAGGAAGAAATTTTTGGTCCAGTGGTAACCTTCTGTAAGGCACGTGACTTTGATCATATGATGAAAATCGCCAACAACACGGATTATGGGTTAACAGGAGCACTTATTTCAAATAACCGCGAGCACATTGAACGTGCAAGACAAGAATTCCACGTAGGAAATCTTTATTTTAATCGTACATGTACGGGTGCTATTGTAGGTTATCAGCCATTTGGCGGCTTCAATATGTCTGGAACCGATTCAAAAGCAGGGGGACCAGACTATTTACTGCTTCATATGCAGGCGAAAACGACTTCAGAAATGCTTTAAGATCGGAAGGGATGGGGGCATCCAATGGTGCTCCCTACGAATAAAGGGGGAAACGAACATGATGGTAACGACGAAAACAACAGAAATTATTGAACAAACAAATAAATTTGGTGCCAATAACTATCATCCACTGCCAATCGTCATTGCGAAAGCAGAGGGTGTTTGGGTAGAAAGTCCAGAAGGCAACCGATATATGGATATGCTAAGCGCCTATTCCGCGGTGAACCAGGGGCACCGCCATCCGAAAATTATTCAAGCATTAAAAGACCAAGCAGATAAAGTTACGCTGACATCACGCGCCTTTCATAATGACCAGCTTGGTCCTTGGTATGAAAAAATTTGCCAGCTAACCAATAAAAATATGGCACTTCCAATGAATACAGGTGCTGAAGCAGTTGAAACTGCTCTAAAAGCAGCACGACGCTGGGGTTATGAAGTAAAAGGTATTGCAGAAAATCAAGCTGAAATCATTGCCTGCACAGGGAATTTCCATGGCCGGACAATGGGAGCTGTGTCGCTTTCATCAGATCCAGAGTACAAACGTGGATTTGGTCCAATGCTTCCTGGCATTAAATTAATTCCATATGGTGATTTAGAGGCATTAACGGCAGCGATTACACCGAATACCGCAGCATTTTTAATGGAGCCTATTCAAGGAGAAGCAGGAATCTTATTACCTCCTGAAGGATTCTTAAAACAAGCTTCTGAATTGTGTAAAGAAAATAATGTCTTATTTATAGCTGATGAAATTCAAGTTGGTTTGGCTCGTACGGGAAAAATGTTTGCCTGTGACTGGGAAGATGTTGAACCAGATATGCTGATTTTAGGAAAAGCGCTTGGAGGCGGAGTATTTCCAATCTCATGTGTGGTCGCTAACTCGGACGTTCTGGGGGTATTTAATCCAGGTTCTCACGGTTCCACATTTGGAGGAAACCCGCTTGCTTGCGCCGTTTCACTTGCGGCATTAGAGGTCATTGAGGAGGAACGTTTAGCGGAACGCTCGCTGGATTTAGGAAAATATTTCATTGATAAATTAAGAGCGATGAGCTCTCCAACCATTAAAGAAATCCGTGGAAAAGGCTTGTTTATTGGCGTGGAATTAACTGAAGAAGCTAGAACCTATTGTGAACAATTAAAAGAAGCAGGGTTATTATGTAAAGAAACCCATGATACGGTTATTCGCTTTGCACCGCCGCTCATTATTACAAAAGAGGAAATTGATTGGGCTATTGAAAGAATTCAAACCGTTTTATCATAAAAATATAACTCTAGCATAATAAGGGGTGGCGTAGATGCCTGAGAATCAATTGGTTGATGAAATGTCTAAGGAACAACAACAGGAACAAGAATCATTAAATTTATTTTATTCCACACAAACAGTGATCCGAAAAGCATTAAAAAGGTTAGGGTATACGAACGAAATGTATGAGCTTTTAAAGGACCCGCTGCGATTATTGACAGTTCGAATTCCTGTTAGAATGGATGATGGTACCGTAAAAGTCTTTACAGGCTATCGTTCTCAGCATAATGATGCGGTAGGGCCGACAAAGGGCGGAGTCCGTTTTCATCCAGAGGTGGATGAAGAAGAAGTCAAGGCATTATCCATTTGGATGAGTCTAAAATGCGGTATAACCGACCTTCCCTATGGCGGTGGAAAAGGTGGAATTATTTGCGACCCAAGGCAAATGTCTTTTAGAGAGCTAGAGAGACTCAGCCGCGGCTATGTACGGGCGGTCAGCCAAATTGTTGGGCCTTCTAAAGATATTCCTGCCCCGGACGTCTATACAAATTCGCAAATCATGGCGTGGATGATGGATGAATACAGCCGCTTACGCGAGTTTGACTCACCAGGTTTTATTACCGGAAAACCTTTAGTCCTAGGAGGTTCAAAAGGCCGTGAAACAGCCACAGCAGCTGGCGTAACCATCTGTATTGAAGAAGCTTTAAAGAAAAAGGGTAAGGAATTAAAAGGGGCCCAAGTGGTGATTCAAGGCTTTGGGAATGCTGGTAGTTATCTAGCTAAATTTATGCATGATGCAGGTGCAAAGGTGATAGCTGTTTCTGACGTATATGGCGGTATTTACGATCCAAACGGTCTTGACATTGATTACTTGCTTGATAGAAGAGATAGCTTTGGGACATTCTCGCAATTATTTACTGATACCATCACCAACCAAGAACTGTTGGAGATAGATTGTGACATTCTTGTTCCTGCGGCTATTTCCAACCAGATTACAGCGCAAAATGCTGCCAATATTAAGGCTTCGATTGTGGTGGAAGCTGCCAATGGGCCAACTACGCTTGAAGCCACGACGATCTTAACAGAGCGCGGAGTCTTGCTTGTTCCAGATATTTTGGCAAGTGCTGGCGGAGTAACAGTTTCCTATTTTGAATGGGTTCAAAATAATCAAGGCTATTATTGGTCAGAAGAAGAAGTAGAAGAAAAACTTGCAAAGGTGATGAAGAAATCCTTTGAAACCATTTATGAAACGGCTAAGTCACATCAAGTAGATATGCGTTTAGCAGCCTATATGGTTGGGATCAGAAAAGTAGCTGAAGCCTCCAGCTTCCGCGGCTGGGTATAGATGAGACATTCTTTTTGCCGATCGAAATCATAAAATGAGGAGTGAACAACTTGCCAAGGATTGAAGAAACTGTATACAGTCCATGTTCTGGTACCGTTGAAAAAGTTTTAACAAAAAAAGACAACCATGTATATGAATGGGAAAAATTATTTTTAATTAAAACAAATAACGGTAAAATGGAAGAGATTTCAATTGGTATTAGCGGACATGTCACCTCATTGAATGTGAAGGACGGCCAAAAGGTGGATACTGAAACTGCTCTTGCAGTGATAAAAGATGATTTGATTATTACAGGAAGTGATTGAGCAGGAATCCCCTTTCCATTAGATGGGAAGGGGATTTTTGCATTTTATATGCAAAATTTTTTTAAAATAATGCAAAAAAAATTGGCATAACGTTCAATAAGTGTTCACAATACGGTTTATCATATTTGGCACAAAACTTGCAAAATAAAGATTAGAATAGTGAAAAAATTAAAAAGATTAAGCAGTTGGTCATAATGACAGCAGCTGGAATCTTTTTATCAACAGGGGGGTTCCTGTTGAATGTTTCCTTTTCTACAGGAAATGGGATGGGAAAATATTGTAAGCGTATTCTTCGATAAAAAAAGGGGGAAACTTAATGAATTTACAAGGAAACAAGACACCAAATGAATTAAAAAGAACCATGAAGTCCAGGCATTTGTTTATGATTTCTTTAGGAGGGGTAATAGGATCAGGACTTTTCTTGGGTTCTGGTTATACAATTAGCCAGGCTGGTCCAATGGGTGCTATTCTCTCCTATATTGTTGGCGGCTTTATCATGTTCTTAACGATGCTTTGCTTAGGGGAATTATCAGTGGCCATGCCGGTTTCGGGATCTTTTCAAACCTATACCACAAAATTTATAGGTCCGGGTACAGGCTTTGCTCTTGGCTGGCTGTATTGGCTGGGATGGTCTGTTACCGTTGCATTGGAGTTACTTTCTGCCGGCCAGCTTATGCAGAGATGGTTCCCAGATTCACCTGTTTGGATATGGTGCGCGATATTTGCTATTGTTCTGTTCTCTCTTAATGCACTATCTGCCCGAGCATTTGGTGAAACAGAATTCTGGTTTTCAAGTATTAAAATTATTGCTATCTTAGCATTCATTGTCCTTGGCGGCGCTGCTATGTTTGGTGTAATCAGTTTGAAAGACGGGCAGCCAGCTCCATTCTTAACAAATTTTACAGCCAACGGTCTGTTGCCACATGGAATCACAGCTCTTTTGATTACTATGATTACCGTAAACTTTTCGTTTCAAGGGACTGAATTAATTGGAATTGCAGCTGGAGAAAGTGAAGAACCTGAGAAAACCATTCCAAAATCGATTAAACAAACGGTTTGGCGGACGTTATTTTTCTTCGTTTTAGCGATATTTGTATTAGCAAGTTTAATCCCAATGAAACAAGCTGGCGTGGTCGAAAGCCCGTTTGTCGTTGTGTTTGACAGTATTGGCATTCCGTATGCGGCAGATATTATGAACTTTGTGATCTTAACCGCATTACTTTCTGTAGCCAACTCTGGCTTATACGCCGCAACCCGGATGATATATGCGATGTCAAAAGAGAAGATGGCGAGTCCTAGGCTGGCACAAGTCAACAAGCAAGGGGTCCCGTTTAACGCACTTGTTTTAACAATAGGGATTGCCCTATTATCTTTATTATCAGGTTTTTTTGCAGAAGAGACCGTTTTTGTTTGGCTCCTATCGGTTGCCGGACTTGGTGCACAAGTTGGCTGGATTTCCATTACGGCTTCACAAATCGCCTTCCGCAGGAAATTTATTCGAGAGGGCGGTAAAGTGGAGGATTTAAAATTTAGAACACCACTTTTTCCAATATTGCCGATTATAGGCTTAACCTTAAATTGTCTCGTGCTGGCAAGTTTAGCATTTGATTCTGAACAGCGTCTTGCTCTTTATTTAGGAGTTCCTTTTGTCGTAATTTGTTATTTAATCTACCATTTTAGAATCAAGAAAAACCGTGAAATGGATGGCCTAGCTGAACAAGAATTAAATCTAAATGAAAATAAAAAAATGATTATATAAACCAAGGATTCCTAGAATCGATCTTGTTTTTTATATTCTGTTGATTGGAGCGGAAGGCGCTCGACTCCTGCGGGAGTACGGGGCAGGGGAGACCCAGCAGGCGCAAATGCGCCGAGGAGGCTCC
>NZ_JBALPZ010000042.1:73284-73583 GCF_036965645.1 Neobacillus drentensis | reverse complement strand
AAATCAACAGCCAATTTAATAGGGCCTAAACAAATGAAAAGCGCTTGGATTCGTCCAAGCGTTTTTTGTTTTTGGGATAAGAGTATGTAAAACATTAGATACTAATTTGGAGGTGATAAAAGATGAAAGATTGGAATGAACAGGCTGCCCCCAATAATAATTTAGCAGCGAAGACGTTAAAAACAGGTGAATTTGTAGGGAAAGTACCAGATCATGAATTTTCTGAGGAATTATCCGATGGAGGCGAGCGGGATCAATTCATCCAAAGACAGAAAAAGAATTTAAAAATGAAATAATAA